>CAMCYZ010000014.1 GCA_945885545.1 Spirosoma fluviale | reverse complement strand
ATTATAGCTGACCTATCCACACATATCAGGTTCGAAGAGCTTTGCCCAGCAAATTTTAGAAAACCCACCTGCCCTGAAGTGTTAACCTTTATTCGATAACAATACCTGTTTTTACAGTTAATGGCATTGTCGTCATAAGTAAAAATGTTGGGTTGAATTATCACCAAGGGATTTATTGGGACTGAATTTTCCGAACGCTCAATTTGCTGCTGGTCAACAACAATATAATCGCTAGCTGTTCTTGGTAGGCCAAAAAGTTTGTTCTCATGACGCAACCAGTCAAGTTTGTATTGATATGGAGTGAAAGTTACACTTTTGAGCGGAATTGTACACAACTCTGATGAATTTTCGACGGAAAGACCACATGCAGTTCTCATTCTTTGCACATAAAAACAATAAGATTGAGTACTATTTATAATGTCAATGGTATATTTCCCTGGTTTTATGTTAGAATTTTTTATATCGCTTGGATTAGGCATATTACCCTTCGGATAGACATAGAGTTTGTATTGTTCATCCGTTTGGTTAGTTACCTGATATGCTCCGGTGAAGGTAAAAGTTGCTTTATTAAGCGACAGAAGTTTTAATTCAGAAATGTTAGGATTAAATGGCCTGTCAACACCTCCAATAACCAAACCCAAAGGCGTCACTGTAGTACTTGAAACAATAGACGAACAGCCTTTTAAGGGATTTTTGTAGCTACCGACCACTTTTAATTGTACAGGCAGAATAACGTTTTGTGTACCTTGATAAGGAAGTTGGCTAGGAGAAACGTTGGTTGTATTGGTGCCAACAATAACTTGGTAATTATCGAAATCATTCAAGGTATTTACAGGTATATTTACTACCAAATTACTAGCACCACATTGTGTAAAACTGTGTAAGACTGCATTTCCGGGTCTTACGACGAGGTTTTTACAGGCTATAGAAACCTTGCCATTCAATTCTCCTATTTGCAAAACCGTAAATGTTTCAGGTTGTTTCGCAAGTGAGGAATAATCAAAGGTTGTTTGCGATGTAGCTACTGACATGACTTCCTCCAAACTTTCGCCTTCATAATCAAATACATATCGGATATTTGAGCCCCGAGATTTATCAGCGACTGTCAATAATTGAGGCAAACAAAGGGTGCTATTGCTTAAATCAAAATTGCCTGTGGCATAACTGGTTTGAAGACATAAATCTTGGGATTTAGACTGAAAAAAGAATGTTAAAAATATTGAAATTAAAATTAACCTCACAATACGATATGATTTGAGCCTTTTAAATATCAAATGTATCAAACTTTTACCAAAAACCATTGTTTTAAAGACAGGGACTTTTTTATAACGAAGGTAAAAAATACACAGAGAAAATATACATGAACGAAAATAAAATTTTTAAACGGAGGGAGCCATTCGCATTTATGTTGTATTTGGCCATTTTTGGAAGCACTTTATTATTCTTTGCCATTTTTGTAATTTTTTTAAAAAAAGAACTTGTAAATCAGAACATTCCATTGGTTTTGCCCAAGGTCTTTTGGGTAAGTTCCCTAGTTATTTTGGGAAGTAGTTTATCAATATTTTTTGCTAAGAAAAATCTTGAAAATCAGACATTTACAGGATTCCAAACTAACCTAGCCATTACTTATCTCTTGGGTTTGGCATTTTTGGTATTGCAAATAACAGGTTGGATGGAGCTAACAAACAGTGGCTTTACCATGGCCAATCACACGGGTGTTTCGTTTCTTTTTATCCTATCAGGCCTGCATATATTGCATACTTTTGGCGGGATAGTAGGCTTATCTCTGACGGTGGCCAAGGTATTCCGTAATAAATCTTATGTAGATTCATTTGTATATAGCGTAAATCCACCCAATCAGCTTAATTTCAAACTTATTTATATTTATTGGCACTTTTTAGACATACTATGGCTACTAATTTTCCTATTTTTGCTATATCATGCTACATAAAACAAAAGGTATTGTCATCAGTTTTGTAAAATATAAAGAGACGTCTATAATTGTAAAAATTTATACAGAGGTCTTTGGGGTGCAGACCTATATTGAAAACGGAGTAAGAAGTGCCAAAGGCAAAAACAAAATAGCTCTTTTTCAGCCACTTACACTTCTTGACTTAGTAGTTTATCATGACTCCAAAAAAGAAATAAACAGAATATCGGAGATTAAATGCCTTTATCCTTACAATACCATAACGGTTGACATCAAGAAATCGAGCCTTGGTATTTTTGTTAACGAAGTACTCAACAATAGCCTAAAAGAGCATTCTGAAAACATCCCTTTGTTTAATTTTTTAGAAGATTCATTAAAATATCTCGACCAACACGAAGAGCAAATAGAGAACTTTCACTTATACTTTTTAATAAATTATTGCTTTTATCTCGGTTTTGGACCTGAAAACGAAGATGATGTGGTCAATCAACTACAAGAACACGCTATTCCGGTAAAAAGTGATGAAAAAAACCTTTTGAAGAATCTTATTCAGCTAGATTTCGGAAGTGCCCTCAAAATAAACAAATACCTTAGAATGAGACTCTTAGACCTCATACTAACTTACTATAAAATCCATGTAGAAGGCTTCGGCAACTTGCGTTCGATGAGCATTTTGAAAGAAGTTTTAGAGTAGTTATTTCTTTGAAGAAATCTTACTTTCTGTCCCCGCAACGAGTCTCTTGATGTTTTCTCGGTGTGTGAAAACCAAAAGCATAAATAATCCGAAGGCTATGAGCGACATGTTCGTTTGCTCAAAATTGAAAAACAAATAGTAAAAAACAAAGGCTAAACCTGCCAGCATAGAGGCCAATGAGACATATTTTGTGAAATAAACAATAGCTACAAACACCACTAGACTAATACCTGCACCTGCAGGCGATACTGCCAATATAACACCCAGCGAAGTGGCAATGCCTTTTCCACCTTTGAAATTTGCAAAAACAGACCATATATGACCCAAAATACAAACAATGCCTATTAAAAAAGTTTGTTCCTTTGAAAAACCCAAACTACGTGCGATTAAAACAGGCAAAAGGCCTTTTAGTAAATCAAAAATAAGAACGATTATACCTGCTTTTTTACCTAAAACTCTCAAGGAATTGGTGGCTCCTACATTGCCACTTCCATGTTGCCTGATGTCAATACCGTGGAAATATTTGGCGTACCAGTAAGCCGTGGGTATCGAACCCATTATATATGCAAACACGTAAACAACAACTTTCAATGACATCGGTTCTTTCTGGTATTATTCCGCAAAAATACAAAATTGTCTGATTTTAATACCAAAAATTAAAAAATGATTGCAAATGCGTTATTTACAATCATTTAAAAAAATTGAATATTTAATTTTTCCCTAAACCTTTTTTCTTCAATGCCAGATCGTGGGCGGTGTCATAGTAGGCCCTGAGGTTGGTCCAGTCGAATACATCAGAAATGTTTTCCACACGATTTCTTTGCATTATTCTGTCACGGCGGGTCATGGTAACAAACTTAAACATGATACTGGCCAGTTGATCGGCTGCTTTGTCGAAGTTTTGGTCTTTCCTATTTACCACATAAACCCCAACGTTTTCGTAGTCTGTCATGAGCTGCATCATGAAATCTCCAAAGCCAGAAAGGTCACTAGTAATCGTAGGAATTCCTCTTACCACGCATTCCAGAGGTGTATAACCCCAAGGCTCATAATAACTTGGAAACACTCCCAAGTGGCAACCTCTTACAAACTGACTATATTCTAATCCAAAAAGTGGATTGGTAGGAGAAATAAAATCAGGATGATAAACAAACTTTACTCTATCTTGCTGATGATTCATGAGGTTGGTTTTCTCAAAAAAATCGGTGATATCATCAGGCTCTTTGAGCAGGTGAGTCACGGTCCTAGGGAGTGTTTTGGTTCTCCAAGTTTGTATAGTTCTTCTTAGTCTTAGTCTCCAATATTCGCTCACAAAATCATTGAGGTCAGGCAAGTTGACATCCTCGTTTGATGCCGAAGCATGAAACAAATGTTCCCCTATTTCTTTCTCTATAGACTCGCAGGTCTGGCGGATTTCCTCCATTACAGCACGCGACTGAAGCACCTGAGGATCAATAGAATGAACGGGATTTTTGGTAATCATAAACATTACCACGGTCATGTCTAACCCTGACTGCACTATTTTGAAATTCAACCTTTTAAGTGCCTCTAGTGTAAGATCATAGCCCTTGTTTTTGAACTCATATCTACCGGATGTGAAGAAATAAAGCGTATTGTCAAGATCCCAAGAATAGCTTTGAAAGAAATGCCCCATCACAAACTGATTAATTTTCTGTTTGTATTTGAGGTGCAAATTCTGAAACTCGTGCGTGGCTGCAAATCGTGTGATATTCAGACCATTAGGTAGTATTAAGTCGCAAACTCTCCCGAAGAAAACCTCACACTCTTTGGCTGTAACATCGCTCACAGTTGTAAGTACATGTGACAATTGAGCCGATTGTCTCTCTATGCCAGCTTGAGCTTCAATACCGTAGTTTTTGGCCTCTTTCTCCCAGTCGTATCTATCCAATTTTTCATAAAAATCATTTACATTGCCAGCAATGTACCTACCCAACATAGTGGCGTGTGTGGTAAATACCGTACCAATATTTACTTTGTCTTTTCGCAACTCTAAAAGTGCAGTTGAGGCCATCCACTCATGAAAATGAGCAATTACCTCTTGTTTCTTACTGTAATCCTCCACAAAAGATTGCAGATATTGCCTTACCAAATCGCCAAAAGCTATTACTCTGTCTACCAAATCCTCACAGTTAATGGTCGATATTCTATGCCTTTCCCATAGGTCAAACTTCAGCATATCTACTTTGGCAAGGTTTGCATGAAAATCTATCAAAATAATTCTGGGCTTGCCTGTAACCAACCAACGACCGTAATACACTTCCATTCCTTTTTCTCTTAGACCTTGTGCGGCCTTAGAAAATATAGAATCGTCATTGTCGAGCCTTTCAAACTCTATACTGGCAGTCTGAGCAAAATATGGACCGATAAGACAGTAGTTGTCGCCCCATTCCTCTACCATGGCCGGTACTTTGGAGCGTATAACGGTATAAATACCACCTACTTGATTACAAACTTCCCACGCAATTTCAAAAAGAATTGGCTTAGCTGAGGTCTTTCTCTCAATTTTTACGGTTTCTTCTTGTTCTCTTTTCAATGTTCCTATGGGCATATAAATTCCAGTTTATAATAGTTAATGGTCTGTTTTATAGATATTTAATAAAAAAATCACTGCTTTTAGACAATAAAATCTAAACACAGTGATAAAAATAAAAATAAAAATGTTAAATAAAATATTTTCCGTCTAAAATAACTCTCCAAGTTTGTATTTCGGTACGAGGTTCAAATGCCTATAGGCTTTTTCAGTAGCCTCTCTACCTCTTGCAGTTCTTTTCAGAAACCCTTCTTGAATTAAAAATGGCTCGTAAACCTCTTCGATGGTTTCGGCCTCCTCTCCTACTGCGGTGGCTATTGTGCTCAATCCCACTGGACCACCTTTAAATTTTTCAACAATTGTTAGCAAAATCCTATTGTCCATTTCATCAAGGCCGTCTTGGTCAACTTCAAGAGCCGTTAGGGCCATTTCTGCTATTTCTATTGTGATAATTCCGTTGCCTTTTACTTGTGCAAAATCTCGGGTTCTTCGCAATAAATTATTGGCAATCCTAGGCGTCCCTCTACTTCTTCGGGCTATTTCAAAAGCACCTTTCTCGTCTATGGGCGTATTTAAAATTTGTGCCGAACGCACCAATATTCGGCTTAAAAGTTCGGCATCGTAATACTCTAATCTGGCATTTATTCCAAATCTAGCCCTTAAAGGTGAAGTAAGCAAGCCCGAACGGGTAGTAGCTCCAACAAGCGTAAAAGGATTGAGACCAATTTGCACACTACGGGCATTTGGCCCTGAATCTAACATGATGTCTATTTTGTAATCCTCCATGGCCGAATACAAATATTCCTCCACAATAGGATTAAGACGGTGAATTTCATCTATAAAAAGGACATCATTGGTATCCAAAGAAGTCAATAAACCCGCCAAGTCGCTTGGTTTGTCTAAAACTGGCCCGGAAGTTATTTTGAGACTTGCTCCTAGCTCATTGGCCACGATGTGCGAGAGCGTAGTTTTACCCAAGCCCGGAGGCCCATGAAGAAGGACATGATCCAGAGCCTCGTTACGCATTTTTGCTGCTTTCACAAAGACCTTCAAGTTTTCCAAGATTTTATCCTGTCCTGCGAAGTCTTCAAACGAAATCGGCCTTAGGGCTCTTTCGAAATCTTTTTCTCCGGGACTCATTCCCTCATCATCTCCTGTTAAAAAATCTTGACGCATGTATTGAATATTATTTTCAAAAAAATACCAATCTAAACTCAAATATAGAGGTCATTGTCGAAAAAATCGTTCAGAAATGGCTATTATTTTAAAATCAAAATCGAGCCTCTCGTTTGGAGTTCACCTCGTTCGGGGAAATATTTTGAGCGGTAATTGATGGTATATGGATACAGTTGATTACCATAAATCTTACCTTTGAACCTACCATCCCACATTATTTCGGGGTTTTTGGAATTAAAAACCAACTCACCCCAACGGTTAAAAACCTTGAAGTCGAAGTCGGTAATATAAGCTGGAGTAATTTTGAAATCATCGTTGATGTTATCACCGTTGGGCGTAAATACATCTGGTAAAAAGAGGGTGGGTTCACAACCTTCAAGAACCGTTATTTTATCTTTTGCCACACATTCGAAGTTGTTCGTTACCTCAAGTTTATAAGTGGCTGGTATATCAAAAATATAAGTAGGATTATTTGACAAAAACGCATCTAAAGTAGTGGTCCATAAGTATTTAAAAGTATCTCCACCTTTTGGATTAGGGCTAAATGGTTTTTTCTGAAACTCTTCTAAACAAATATATAATTTATCAGGAATGTCTAAGATCGGTGCTGGTTTTATGTAAATAGTACCATTATATTCTTCCTCGGTGCATTCTGTTTCAGTGAGCTTATCAACAATTTGATTGTTAACAATACTGCTGATTTTACTTTTCTGAAAAACCTCCACCACCATTCTGATGGGGTACCAACCTGGTTTGGTGTAAGTATATGATGTTTGAGGCCCTTCCTTTTTTGTGCCATCGTGAAAATACCAGGTCACCTTGTTTCTCATGGGGCTACAAATTCCCTGAGTGGTAAGGATGGTGGGCGAATTCTGACAGTTTCCGCTATAATTGGCACTTATGCCTTCTCCTTCTTGCTCAGGTGCTGGGGCAAGTATATTTGGCAAGCCTAAAGTGGCGAGACCGTCCAATTGTGCACCTAAATTTGCCGAACTCGGCACGTAAGTAAAACCCACCACCGCCGCATTCCCCTTAACATCAGGACTTTGCAGGTAAGGCAAAAAGTTTTTATTATTTACGCTCATGTATAAAAATTTGGCACCCGTACCATAAACAGGACCGAGCATTAAAGCACCAAATTCCTCACCACGAATTCGTGAAATTATTTTTTTTTTGGCAGATATACTGGCGGCATCACCATCAAAAAGTGCCAATTGAATCAAATGAGATTCCTCATTTAAAGCTGGATTTCCTTTTATGGTGGTATAAAGAATATCACTGTTTGAGCCAAAGGCAACACCATAAACCACCGGAGGTGCAGCCACATTCAAGTCAATCAACATAGGATTTGAAAGAGCATTCGTGTTTAAGTCCCGATCAAAAACCTCCACATAGTTTTTGCCTGCAATAACCACCCCATGGGCTAGTTTACGACCGTTAGGCGAAATAGAAATGTATCCAATTGAGGTAGAAACATCAACAGCAGTGCTGCCTATTATTTGCTCGGTGATATTAATACCCGTAGAATCTACGGTAAGTATATTGAATGCTCCTTTTTTGTAGTCAAAAGAGTACATTATAAAGGACAAGTCGTCACTCGATCTTATACCCGCCATTTTTTCTGAAGCCGTAAATGCTATTGGAATATTTTGCTCTACCACCGCCCCTCTTCTATCGTTGTATCGCATATCCACCACAGAATAGGTCAAAAGCTTGGTTACAGGATTTTGTGAGAGTATGTAGTATTCGGTAAAATTACAAGAATTGCAGTTTGACTTAGGTACAATCATCAGTCCTTGCGAACTATTTGGATTTCCTACCCTAAAATTCGTGCCACCTGAGGCCTGAATTTCTGAATCGTCTCTTCCCGAAAAAAGTTTGGTACCATCGGTATAAAATACCAAATTGTTATTTTTATCATACACCATTGCCACTGCACCGTTGGTGTTTACGTCACTAAGGGCGTTGGACTTACTAGGCGTAAATGTAGGGTCTTCAATTGACAAATCAGGATTCAAATCGCCATCATTGGCCAATGAATCGCGTTCGGTACTGTCTCCCTCCATACCAAACTCCAAACTACCCCCTTTCCCAAAAAACCATTTTTCGGAGCCACCACCTGAGCTACTTTCTTGTAAACAAAATTTGACATTTATTTTGGCACTTCTTGAGCAACCCGAAGCGGCATCAAATACTTCTACAGAATAACAACCTGTGGTGTCCACTATTATGGTTTTGGTGGTGTCGCCAGTTGGAAACCAGCGATATTTCACATTGCCCACAAGCTGAAGTTTAAACGGATCAAGTACCAAACTACTTGACTCACAAACGGTTGTGTCGGCAGACATTTTGTTATTAAACTTTGGTTGGGCTGGAAAAGTACCTACCGTAACGCTCCTTGTTTGCACATCTGAAGTTCCATTTGCAAAGGTTCTGTTCAATGTGACAGTATAGGTACCGGCTGCCTGGTAAGGGTACTGTGGATTTCGTGAGTTTGACTGGCCTCCATCGCCAAAGTCCCAAGCCCAGGCTATAGACGAAGGGTCTCCATCAAAAAATGACGTTCTTTTTTCGCAGCCTATCATTTGGCCGGTGGCAGGATCCATTGAGAGGTCAGACATGCACACTTTTGGACTTACATAAAACTGGGCATGCACACTCCCCAACACCCCTGAGAAGAGTATCATTAGAAGGGCTTGGCATATTTTTACCCGATTTTTCAAAAGAGGTTAATTATTTGTAAAATTACACACCTAAAAAACGCAATAAATATACTTTTTATTTCGGTTTTTAGAACTAAAAAGAACCAAAAGAAAATGAAAAACTTAGCTATTTGGTATTTTGTTTGAAATAATGAGCTATTTTAGTGGCTTAGAGTTGGCACAACTATTTTAAAATATCCAAAAACAACTTTCCAAAATCTGATTCGTTTTATAAAAAAACAAATTGGAACGAAAATTGCTTTATAAATTCTGACTGTTCCATAAAAGACTGTATGAAAAGACTTTTTCAAATATTGATTTTGGCGAATTTGATAAGCGTGGCTTTTGCACAAGACCCACAGTTTACTCAATTTTATGCTGCTCCTTTGTATCACAACCCTGCTTTTACGGGTTCGGGATATGCTCCAAGATTGATTTATAACTACCGAAATCAGTGGCCTTCATTAAACGCCAATTTTATAACTTCAGTTATAAGTTTGGACCATTTCATTGAAAAAGCGAACAGTGGCATAGGAATTACAATGATGAGCGATGCCCAAGGAAATAGAATTAAAAATTCAGAAGTAACAGCTCTTTATGCTTACCAACTAAGAGTCGGGGATAGAAACTTTCTTAGAATGGGTCTTCAGGGTAGTTATTCCAACAGAGGATTTGACCCTAATGGATTAATTTTTGGCGACCAATTATCGAACAGTGGCTACACGGGCAACCCATCCGCAGATCCCTACGCCAGTCTTACAAATTACAGAACAGTTCAAAATTTTGATGTTGGTTCGGGGGTATTGTTTTATAATCCAAAAGTATTTATTGGTTTAGCAGTTACACACATCACACAGCCAACGGTTTCTTACAGTGGGGTTTCTACTGCCGATGGCTGTAAAACAGGTGACTGTATTCCTCGGAAATACGTGGTAAACGGAGGTTACAATATAAACTTAAATCACTTGATAAAGGGTTCTGCTAGCATGGACAAGGAATTTACCATAACACCCACATTTTTATACAAAAAACAAGGACAGTTTTCTCAGTTGGACTTAGGAGCATACGCTACTTATGCTCCACTTACATTAGGACTCCAATACAGAGGTATACCATTGAAAAAAGTTTTTGATAACTTCCCGAACCAAGACGCCATAGCAGCGTTGGTTGGATTTAGATTTGAAAATTTTTCGGTAGGTTATAGTTATGATTTTACCATCTCAGGCTTGGCAGCCGGAAGGGGAACAGGCGGCTCTCATGAATTTTCAATATCTTACCAGCTGAACAAGTTTGACAACGATAAGAGTCCTTATTTAAAACAAAGAAAGAAAGAATTGGCTTGTCCAAGATTCTAAATTTTTAAAAAAAGCAAAAAAAGCCTCTCAGATTGAAATATATTGGAGAGGCTTTTTGTTAGAAAGATAACAAAACTTAATAGATATCCGTATTCATATTCAAACGAACAAATCATTTATGCATTTTAAGAAAGTTCTAATTCTACTTTTTATATCACTTTCGGCATTTGCCCAACTTGAAAAACCCACCACTTGGAAATATAAAGTTTTACAAGACAAAGTAGCCGTTGGCGACATAGTGGAACTAGAATTTACGGCTACAATACAAAAAGACTGGTATTTATATTCCTCAGACTTTAGTCCTGAACTCGGGCCTACAGTTACTGAATTCATTTTTCCGAAATCAAAGTCTTTTAAAGCCTTAGGAAAGGTAAAACCTGTAAACCCAAAAAAAAAGTTTGACGATATTTGGGGCGGAGATGTAACTTATTTTAAAGGAACAGGAAAATTTATTCAGAAAATTAAAGTTCTGGAGTTAAACCCGACCATAAATGGAAAAATAAGTTACCAAACTTGTACAGATATAGATGGCAAGTGCGTACCTGGAAATGAGAACTTTAGTATAAAAATAACTACAACAGAAGCCGTCAAAACAGAGCCGAAAGCCGACACTGCGAGCCAAGATACCGCAACGGCATTTATTGCAAACGAAAACGCTCCGAAAGATCAAACTTTAAGCACAAAATCAGAATTACCACAAAAACCTATGGAAGAAAGTAAAAGCCTCTGGCAATTTTTGCTTGCCGCATTTGGTGTTGGATTTGCGTCCATCTTTATGCCATGTATTTATCCCATAATGCCCATGACAGTAAGTTTTTTTACAAAACAAAAAAACGGAAAATCTAAGGCCGTTTTTTACGGCATATCTATCATGGCAATTTTTGGATTAATGGGGCTAGTGGCCATGGCCTTTGGAGCACCTTTTCTGAATTTTCTAAGTACTCACTGGGCTCCTAATTTATTGTTTTTTATAATTTTCATTCTTTTCGGCATTTCACTTCTTGGAGCTTTCGAGATTGTATTGCCACACTCCACGGTTAACAAAGTCGATAGATTAGGCGACAAAGGTGGCCTGATTGGTATCTTTTTTATGGCCCTGACTCTGGTTTTGGTTTCTTTTAGCTGTACAGTTCCATTGGTCGGTACACTACTAATCGCCGCTGCTCAAGGCGAAGTACTAAGGCCACTTTACGGAATGCTTGCCTTCGGAGCTCCTTTTGCAATTGTATTTGCAGGTTTGGCTATGTTTCCTCAATTACTCAAAACCCTTCCAAAATCTGGTGGATGGCTGAATGAACTGAAAGCTGTTTTCGGCTTTTTAGAATTTGCCTTGGCATTAAAATTCCTGAGTAATATAGACCTAGCTTATAATTTCAACCTACTCCATAGAAACATCTTCCTTACAATCTGGATAGTGATTGCTGTGATTACAGGAGTTTACATCTTAGGATTTATCCGTTTTTCAAAGGACGATAAAATAGAAAAACGTGGACCTTTGAGAATAGCCTTTGCCGTTATATTCTTAGGATTAGCTGCATATATGCTTCCTGGAGTGGCGAACAAACCCCTGGCTTTACTATCGGGAATATTACCACCAATGCCAGTAGAATCTCACAGTACTTCGAATCCAAACTTACCAACTGATAAAATGCGTGCACTACCGCACGGCTTATACGGTTTTTATGATTTTGACGACGCCCAAGCTTATGCCAAAGAAATTAATAAGCCGATTTTGATTGACTTCACAGGTTATGCCTGTGCCAATTGCCGCAAAATGGAGGAAAACGTCTGGTCGAAACCTGAAGTCTTGAAAAGGCTGCAAGAGAATTTTGTGATAGCCTCACTTTATGTGGACGACAAAAAAGAACTGCCGAAAGAAAAACAATATACTTCAACCTACGACAACGAGCTAAAAACGACCGTGGGTGACAAAAATATGGACTTGGAAATAACCAAATACAACAACAATGCTCAGCCGTATTATATCATTGTTCATCCCAACGGAGAGAAAATCCTAGAACCGCTCGGCTACTCGAGCGAGGCTGATTTCATAAAGTTTTTGGATAAAGGCAAGGCTGCTTTTAAATAAGAAATTCTGTTTTGTTCAAATATGAAGCACAATCGGATTAGTTTGGTTGTGCTTCTTTATTTTTCACAATCCTATAAACCCTGTAAATAAACCAAACTGTCATCAGTATAAAAACAGAACCAATAATACCGAGCACTGGGTAATTTTCCAGTGGACTATTTTTGTCTTTCTGCACAATAATTAGGCCCGCCAACATGGTAGCCACACCTCCTGCTATTTGTTGTAAAGAGGAATTTATGCTCATAAATGCTCCCCTGTCCTGCAAGTTCGGTATAGCAGAAGTAAGTGTAGCAGAAGGTATCATCCTAGACGAGATACCCATAAAAAGCAAAATATTAAGCGTAATGATAGCATAAAGTGGTGTTACGGAAAGATTGGTGTAAATCAATGTAAAAATCACAGCCCAAACAGACCCGATAGCAAAAATCTTGAATTTGTCGTATCTGTCGCTCAGTTTGCCCACTAAGGGCATAAAAATCAGAGAAGAAACACCCGTAAGCATAAAAATAAGCGGAAGTTCTGTCTGTAAAACGCCCAAATTATTCACCGCAAAGGCACTTCCAAAAGGCATCATTAAATAACCTCCAATAGAAAGTAAGGCTGTTGAAAGAAATGCAATTCTGTAGTTTTTCAACAACAAAACGTGTCTAAAATGAGCCCAAACATTTCTTTCGTTTTTCTCCGATAAATGTGCAGTCACGGGCTTTAGTTTAATAATCAGAACGAGAATTATGACCACTGCCAAAACCACAATCATCATAAAAGGTGCATGCCAGCCCCAGAGATTGGCAAAATACAACCCTATAGGAATTCCCAAAACCTGACTTGCCGCAAAACCCATTTGAACAACCCCCATTACACGCCCACGTTGGTTTAACTCAAATATATCAGTAATAATGGCCATACTGATGGAGCCCATTACTCCACCAAAAATACCCGTGAATATCCTCGCAGCTACCAATGTCTCGTAACTTGGGGCTATTCCGCATAGAAATGTCCCTACTATAAATCCCAAATAGAAAAACACCAAAAGCTTTTTCCTGTCAAATTTATCCGCAAATCCCGCGGCCAATAATCCTGAAATACCCGCACTGAAAGCATAACTCGAAACCGCAATGCCAAATTGTTTCGGTGTGATTTCCAAAGACTTCATCAAGATATCTCCCAAAGGCGACATCACCATAAAATCTAAAACAACCGTAAACTGGGTAATCGCCAGCAAGGCCATCACGAATTTTTGGTAGGAACTGAGGGGTTTAATTTCCATAAATAGTATAGGAGAGCATTTTAGATAAGCCTAATTTTCTAATCAAATAACTCGACAAATGGTTCAGAAAGAAAGCTCAAGTCCTCAACCAGCCCAATTTTCTCTATCTAAACTCCTATATTGGATGGCTTCGGCGAGGTGTTCTATTCTGATTTCTTCGGTGCCAGCTAAGTCGGCTATGGTTCGAGAAACTTTCAGAATACGGTCATACGCACGAGCAGAGAGGCCTAGGCGTTCCATTGCTTTTTTTAATAGTGCCTTGCCTGGGTCACCTATTTCACATATTTTCTTCACCATTTCGGCAGGCATCATGGCGTTGGAGTGAATTTCTTCAAACTCCTTAAAACGCTCAATCTGAATTTCTCGGGCTTTTACTACACGTTCTCTTATTTCCGAAGAAGTTTCGTTTTTACGCGTGGAAGAAATCTCATCAAAACTCACAGGAGTTACCTCCACGTGCAAGTCAATTCTGTCCAAAAGTGGACCAGAAATTTTGTTTAAATACTTCTCCACAGCTCCTGGAGGACATGAGCAGTCTTTTTCAGGATGATTATAATAGCCGCAGGGACAAGGATTCATACTGGCAATGAGCATAAAACTTGATGGAAATTCTACCGCCAATCGTGTTCTTGAAATCACTACTTTACGTTCTTCAAGTGGCTGACGCATTACTTCCAAAACTGTCCGTTTGAATTCTGGCAATTCGTCGAGAAACAATACACCATTATGTGCCAAAGATATTTCTCCGGGTTGAGGAAAACTCCCACCACCTACCAAGGCGGCATCTGAAATGGTATGATGCGGATTGCGAAAAGGCCTTCTTGCAATCAAAGAGGATGAAGAGTCTAATTTACCGGCCACGGAGTGTATTTTGGTGGTTTCCAATGCCTCCATCAGCGTCAAAGGTGGCAAAATGGATGGCAATCGCTTGGCCAACATCGTTTTACCTGCTCCTGGCGGGCCAATCATGATAGCATTGTGCCCACCCGCGGCTGCAATCTCCAATGCCCTTTTGATGTTTTCCTGCCCTTGCACGTGCGAGAAATCGGCCTCATACTCATTGATGGTATGATAAAAAATATCTCTGGTGTCGGTTATGAGCGGTTTTATGTCTATCTCCCCAGTCAAAAACCCAACAGCTTCTTGTAGTGTTTCTACCGGAATAACGTCCAAATTGTTTACAATGGAAGCCTCTAATGCATTTTCTTTTGGCAAAATAAATCCCTTGAGCTTATTGGCTCTCGCCTCTATCGCTATCGGCAAAACTCCCTTTATTGGTCTAAGTTTTCCATCTAACGACAACTCTCCAAGTATCACATATTCCTTGAGGTCTTTTTCATACTCCAACTTTCCGCCAGAGGTAAGCATACATACCGCTATGGGCAAATCGTACGCCGAACCTTCTTTCCTTATATCAGCCGGAGCCAAATTTATAATGGTTTTATATCTAGAAAGTTCGAATCCACCATTTTTTAATGAGGCATCTATTCTTTGCAAACTTTCTCGAACAGCATTGTCTGGCAAACCAACTACGCTAACACCGAAGCCACCTTTCAGCACGCTTACTTCTACTGTTATTAAGGCTGCACTTACACCGTAAACCGCAGCACCAAATGTTGTGGATAACATAAATTAATTAGGTGTTTATTGTTCCCAACGCCAATCCTTACCAATGATTAGCTCTTTTTTGAGGTTTTGTTTTGTTAAAAATTCTTTAGTTTCTTCGTCTGTCATGGTTTTAGTAGGTAGCTCGTCCATGTTGGCAAGGGCATATAGCATCATGGCCGTAAACCTCACATTGTTATTGATTTGGTCCTTGTTAATAAGGTCAAATCTGTCACAATTGGCATGATAACAATTATATGCTTTCACAGGAAAACTACCCGAAGGCGAACACGTAGACACTCCTCGAAGCATAAATGGCTGATTGTCGCTATGCAAACCTGCGGCGTTACGGTTCATATTTTTATATTCTGGGTCCACGGTCCTCATTATTTCCCCTATCTCATCCATCTTGGCTTTTAAGGCATCATTTCCTCCTGCATTAAAACCCATGGTGTTGTTTACCATGTCTAGGTTCATCATCAGCTTCACATTGTTTAACTGCTTGGTTTCCAGATATTTTTTGACCATGTGCCTTGACCCCAACAAGCCTTGCTCCTCGCCCATAAACATCGTAAATTCTATGGTACGTTTTGTTTTCAAGTTTAGTGCCTTAAATACTCTGGCTACGTCTAAAATAGAAAAAGAACCGATTCCGTTGTCCATAGCTCCGGTGGCCAAATCCCATGAGTCGAGGTGCCCACCGATAACTATTTTCTCGTTTTTATATTTTTTAGAAGTTCCAGGAAGCGTAGCCACTACGTTTCTTGCGTTAATTGGTCGACTGAAGTTTCGCATATCAATTACCGCCAAAATATTCTTCTCGTCTCTTATCCAACGTCTCATACTTTTGCCAGATTCTACCGACACACAAACGGCCGGAATCGGGATTAACTCACCTGTGACCGAGGCTGTTCCAGTCAACAAAACTCCGCCTTCAACTGCATTGGCAATTATAACTCCAGTAGCTCCATATTGAATAGCCAAGGCGGTTTTCTCAGAACGATGTAAATTCTTTTTGCTCTTGTTCGCTTCAGCTTGTATATTGATATTAAACAATGCTACCTTTCCCTTAACCTGGTCTTTGACCTTCTCGAAGTCCTCCTCTAATCCATCGCCACAATCGACAATTTTGCCTGTAACATGTGAAGAAACCGGTGAATGTGCAAGTGCAACTACTTTATAATCAACATAGTTATCGCTTTTCTCAGGAACGAGCGTAAGACTAACGGTGTCTCTTGACCACGACTCCACCACGAAAGGTTGATATTGCGTATTCGCAAATCCATATTTTTTCAGGAGATTATAAGCATACTCCTCTGCCTTTTTGCCGTTGGTGCTTCCGGTTAGTCGATGGCCTATGGTTGATGTTGCCTCTCCCAACGTTTCATACACCTTACCGTTTTGCAAAACATCCTGATTTATTTTAGAGAAAATGACTCTCAAGTCTGCATCTTTAGTCTTAAAAGCACTTACTCCAAGTAAAAATATAAATGCTGCAAAAAAATAATTTTTCATAATGATGATCTGTTAATAGGAAGTTTTAAGGTTTGAAGCTTAGATTTGCTTTGTATTTAATTAAATTAAAGCATAAATATAAATATTTTTTTTTATTTCAGTTTTTAAATCTTTGTTCAGATGAAAAAAACACTTTTGGTTCTATTAAATTTAATGGTAATTAACGGATTAATGGCACAAAAAATGAATTCGGCGGGTTTGACAGCACCCAAAGCTACAAAAAAACCTCATCCAATGACTATTCACAATCACACCAGAGTGGATGAATATTATTGGCTCAATAAACGAGAAGATAGCGAGGTGATAGACTATTTAAATAGCGAAAATACTTACACCGAAAAAGTAATGACTTCATTAGAAAGTCAAAAAAATGCACTCTTTGAAGAAATGAAAAGTCGCATCAAAGAAAAAGATGAATCGGTGCCTTATAAAGATGGCTCCTATTTTTATTATTCCAAATTTGTGGAAGGTGGAGAGTATGCTATTTTTTGCAGAAAATATAAATCACTTGATGCCAGAGAAGAAATAATGCTTGACGGTAACAAAATGGCAAAAGGACAAACATATTTCAACATTGGAGGTTTTGAAATATCTGACAATGAAGAAATAATAGCTTTTGGAGAAGACACCGTAAGTAGGAGAAATTATAATTTACAGTTTAAAAACCTCAAAACCGGCCAGATCTATCCCGAAAAAATACCAAACACCGACGGCGGAAGCTATGCTTGGGCTGCTGATAATAAGACATTTTTCTATGTGTCAAGAGACCAACAAACCTTGCTAGGTAACAAAGTTTACAAACATATTTTAGGAACAGACCCTAAAACCGACATATTGGTCTATGAAGAAAAAAATAACCAATATTACATGGGTATTGGTAGAATGAAATCCAAAAAATACGTCGTTATTTTCTCTGAACAAAATGGAATAGCCACTGAATATCAACTAATTAATGCCGCCACTCCAAATGTAGCACCTAAGACTTTCTTGAAAAGAAAAAATGGACTGGAGTATTATTTGGAACACTATGAAAATAAGTTTTTTATACGTACCAACCTCGAAAGTTCTCCTAACTATCAACTGATGGAAGTGGACGAAAATCTAGGTGGAAATCCGAAGAATTGGAAGACCAAAATTGCCCATCGCAACGATGTTTTCTTAGAAGGTTTAGAGGTTTTCAAAAACCATCTGGTTTTACAAGAACGTAAAGAAGGCCTCATTCAGTTGAGAATAATAGATCAAAAGACACAAAAAGAACATTTTCTAGACTTTGGTGAACCTACCTACGATGCTTACATTGGTACAAATCCAGAATTTGACACCAATACGCTCAGATTTGGATACAATTCAATGACCACACCGAATTCGACTTACGACTACGACATGAATACCAAAGCCAAAGATCTCAAAAAGGAACAAGAGGTTCTGGGAGGATTTGACAAAGCGAATTATAAAACAGAGCGAATTTATGTAACAGCCCGAGACGGTGCCAAAGTACCAGTATCTATAGTTTACCACAAAGACACTAAAATAGATGGCGGTTCGCCCTTGTTGCAATATGCCTATGGTTCTTATGGTTCCTCCATGGATGCTTCATTTAGCTCAACAAGACTAAGTCTTCTCAATAGAGGCTTCGTTTATGCTATTTGTCACATTAGAGGTGGCCAAGAAATGGGAAGGCAATGGTACGAAGATGGCAAAATGTTTAAAAAAATAAATACTTTCAACGATTTCGTGGATTGTTCAAAAGCCTTAATTGACCGAAATTATACCAAGAAGGAGAATTTGTTCGCAATGGGAGGCAGTGCAGGTGGACTTTTGATGGGTGCTATTATCAACCAAGCACCTGAATTATATAAGGGAATTGTGGCCGCAGTACCCTTTGTAGATGTCGTGACCACAATGCTCGACGAATCCATTCCTCTTACTACTGGAGAATTTGAGGAGTGGGGAAACCCAAAAAACAAAGCATCGCATGACTACATGCTTTCCTACTCGCCTTATGACAATGTAGAAAAGAAAAAATATCCCAATATGCTAATTACTACAGGATTACACGATAGTCAAGTGCAATATTGGGAACCTGCAAAATGGGTGGCAAAGCTAAGAGATTACAAAACAGACGAAAACATCCTACTCCTTCACACAGATATGTCCTCTGGACATGGTGGAGCATCGGGAAGATTTTCGGCTCTAAAAAACACCGCATTGATGTACACTTTCATTTTGGATTTGGCACAAAAACTCAATTAAAATTTTAATAAAACCCTTAAATGTTTTATTTAATTCTAATTTATCATATTTTTGTACATTATTATACATCTAATGATTGTTCAGCAATATTTTTTGTATTAAATTCATTCAAAATTTTTCCAATAATACTTAAATTCAAATGAAGAAGGTAACATTTTTAATCTTAGCTTTCTTTGCTTTTGGCTCCATTACAACAAAGGCACAAGACTCTTGTACTGTTTGCAAACCTTACCCTTGGGAGATTGGAGCTACTATAGGAGTCAACCAATACTTTGGTGACATGCACTGCAGCAAACCGTATACATCTCAAAACAATCCGATGTTTGGCTTATTTGTCAGAAGACACATCAGCGATTACTTTGCACTTAGGCCGCAAGTTCTTGTTGGTAGGTTAGCTGGTAGAGACCTTGACAATCCTGATGGGTTGTGGGACTACAGAAGATTGAGGTTTTCATCTACCCCTTTTGTGGAAGCTGCAGTACTTGGTGAGTTTTACCCTCTAAAAGAGAGAAAATTCTCTTGCGATGGTTTTATGAAGAAAACCCTAACTCCATATATTTTTGGTGGTATTGGTGCAACATACAGCAATCCTACCATTTACCAAGAATCTGGTGCTCAGTTCCCTGTTATTCCGAGAGATTTACAAGCTGATCGAGATCACACAGCCAAGTTTGGAAATAGAATCGCAGCCGTTATTCCTGTGGGTTTGGGTCTAAAATATAATATTGCAAAAAGATTTACTTTAGGTGCTGAAGCTGGCTACAGATTCTCCAGCTCGGATTACCTAGACGGATTAAGCCTTGCCGGTAATTCTGATAGAAAAGACGGTTATTTTTTAGCCAACGTTTTAGGATCCTACAGATTTGGAGATAAAGATACTGACAAGGACGGTGTGGTCGACAAATGTGATGTTTGTGTTAACGAAGCAGGTTTGCCCAAATTCCAAGGTTGTCCTGATACAGACGTTGACGGTGTGCCAGATAAAGACGACGAATGCCCAACTGTTGCAGGTCCAATTGGTCTAAAAGGCTGTCCAGATAGCGATGGTGATGGTATTGCTGACAAAGATGATGCTTGTCCAACTCTTGTTGGTCCAGCTTACCTAAAAGGATGTCCTGACAAAGACTTTGACGGTGTTGCTGACAAAGATGATGCTTGTCCAGATATTGCTGGAGTGAAAGAGCTAAAAGGTTGTCCTGATACTGATGGTGATGGTATAGGAGACAAAGACGATGCTTGTCCTAATTCCGCAGGTCCTGCTTCTCTTAACGGTTGTCCTGACACAGATGGCGACGGAGTAGCGGATACAAACGATGATTGTATAAATGTAAAAGGTTTAGCTTCAGCAAACGGATGTCCTGATAGCGATGGTGATGGCGTGCCTGACAATAAAGATTTATGCCCATCTGTTCCTGGTTTGATGAGTAACCAAGGCTGTCCAGAAGGTTATGTAAATGGTGTTGCTCCTATGAAAGGGTACAAGTCTGCTAGTGGTTGTATAATAACAGCCAACGAACTGGAGCAGTTGAGTTTCGCAGCTCAAGGAATTGAATTCTACCCTGGTACTAATAAATTGAAGCCCTCTTCTTACAAATCTTTACAAAGAGTATGTGATGTTCTTGTAAGATGTAAAGATGCTAATTTAACCATTAATACTTACAATGATGGTGGAACTGGTTCTCAAAATGTAAGACTGGCTAAGCTAAGAGCATCTGCTATTTATTCTTATTTCATGAATAAGAAATGTGTATCTAAAGCTAGAATGTCCTTTGATGGATTTGGTGACGAAGACCCAAATACATTTTACACGAACGCAACTGGAGCAAAATCTGGCTCTAGAACAGAATTCTTGTTGAAATAATGATATCTAATTGATAAATAAAAGCGACTTTCGGGTCGCTTTTTTTATGCCTAACATTTAGGCCTATCTTCTGTTAATATTACCAAAAAGAAAAGGCATTCTAAATTTCTTTATAATGCCTTCTCCAAATTACAAATTTTGCTACTTTCTATACTTCCCAACCTTTGCGGTAAGTACGACCAACAAATTGATTGGCTTCCTCAAGATTTGTGATTCTCATGTTTTCACCATCCCAAAGCAATTTCTTACGAGCGAAGAACTCCATTTTACCTTTGCTGTCCTCACGTCTCAGCATATAACTTCTGATGGCCAAGTTACCCATTAAAACAGTCTCCGTCATAGGACCAGCATAATCAAAAGACGAAGTCAAGCCCAGGTGTTCCTTGCTCTTAAAGCCAGCCTTACAAGCGTCTACCCAAAGTCGCTGGTGACCATACTCTGACTCCATATTTTTCGGTAAATCTGGACCTAATTCCCTGGTTCCATCATTCAAAAACAACTTTGGCATCATAGGAGAGCTATCGTTGATGTTCGTGGTTATTATACCCTTCTCGCCAATAATCATTACACCGTTAGCACTATTTGTACCACCAATATCTTCATTTGCCGGAATAATGTCTGGATGAGAAGGTCTGATGCCACCATCACTCCAAGTCATTTCTATTTTCGATTTACTTTTTAGTGTCTCGCCAAAATGCAAAGTGATAAAAGACGAAGCAGGACAACCTTCAGGATTATAGTCTGCGTTCCACATTTTGGTATAAACCGAGGCTACACTACATTCCGCGTCGGTTGGATATTTTAAGCCTAGTGTACGAAACGGAATATCAATCAAATGACAACCTACATCTCCCAATGCCCCTGTGCCATAATCCCACCAACCACGCCAGTTAAATGGGTGCATATTGGGTGTAAAAGGCTTAAATTCCGAAGGCCCTAACCACATATCCCAATCCAAATCTTTTGGTTTTAAGCTATCGTCAGGTTTTGGCATAGCACCACCTTGTGGCCAAACTGGGCGGTTTGTCCAAATCTGCACTTTACCAATTTTACCCAATTTGCCAGAGTCCACCCACATCTGAACAGTCTTCAACAATGGATTTGATGCCCCTTGATTACCCATTTGACTCACTATCTTATACTTCCTGGCCATTTCGGTGAGCAATCTAGCCTCGCGAATATTATGAGTCATTGGCTTTTGAACATACACGTGTTTGCCTCTTTCCATGGCATATTTCGCAGCTGGACCATGCACATGGTCAGGTGTTGAAATAGTGACTGCATCTATGTCTTTCATGGTATCCAACATTTCACGGTAATCGGCAAAACGTTTGGCGTTTGGAAACAGTTTTACTGTATCGGCAGCAGATCCTGAAAAATCAACATCACAAAGAGCTGTTACCCTTTCACGACCATTAACTGAAGCATTTTTAATATCGCTCCTACCCTTTCCTCCCGCTCCAATAGCCGCAAGATTTAATTGATCACTTGGCGAAACAAAACCAATACCACCGAGTACATTTCTAGGCACTATAAAAAATGAAGAGGCAATAGCTCCATTTTTTATGAATGACCGCCGAGAATTTTCTTTTTCTTTTTTGCTCATTTTGTTTTAAGATTGAATAAATATTGAATTACTACTTTTTAAATACAATTTACAAAAATTAATGAAAACTTAAACTTAAAACCGTCTAATATGTAAAATTTAGTAGACCAAAAAAAATATTCTTCATGGCCAATACATCGCAATTTTCTTTTTTAGAAAAGTAACACTTCTTTCTAGTTGCTCCATTCCTTCCACACCATCTTCTATACTAATCCAGCCATCGAAACCAACCCTTTTTAGCTCACTAAAAATAGCGTCATAATCGTTTAGTCCTTTGCCAATTTCACCATGTCGAAGCCGTTTGGCATATCCAACGGCTCCGCCTTCTTCTTTTCTCAAATCTTCAATGGTACCTTCAATAAGATATCGATCACTCGCATGCATGGTAACAACCCTATGCGAAACCCTATAAAGAAGCTCAAGAGGGTCCTCACCTGCTAAAAAAGTATTACTTGGGTCATAATTAACTCCAAAACTGGGATGATTTATTCTTCCTACCAATTCGCAGAATACATCCATTTTCTGGGCAAATTCAGGAAATTCCCAAAAATCATCCTTATAATGATTTTCAATTATTAGTGTAATTCCGCATTCAGCGGCAAAAGGTAGGCATTCCTCTATACATTCAACGGCATATTGAATGCCTTCTTCAACAGTAAGTTCTGGTCGACGTTGACCCGAAAGCACCCTGCAATACTTCCCGCCAAGCGTTTGGCACATTCTTATCCAGTTTTTCTGTTTTTCTATTTCTTTTTGTCTAAAAGCCAGATCTGGATGTGTAAAGTCCGGAGAACAGCAGAGCATCGGAATTTGCTTACCTTTTGCAGCTACTTCTTCCTTAAACTTTTCCCAATTTTCAATATCCTGCATTTCTAAAAAACCAGCATACCACTCCAGCCCTTCAATGTCTAATTTCGATGCAAGCTCTATCCACTCTGACACCTTCATCGTACCAGTTTTACACAATTCTTGCATAAAAGCTTTGGGAAATGCGGCTAACTTAGGCATTGTCTAAATCATATTTAATTGGTAATAACTATATCTTTTGGCATATTTCGGCCTATTAAAGGAAACTGCTCCATATCAAAAACCTGACTACTTATGGGCCCACAATAATCGCTCAATAGGAATGCCGCCATATTGGCAATCTCTTCTGGTTTAAAAATACGGCCAGAAGGAGCAAAAAAACCTGAAATATCTTCGAACCAATTCTCTTTCATTCCTTGCTCCTTTTTATTAAGTTTTTCTTTGTCCGTTAATACCCAGCCCGGATTAATCTGATTGACCCGAATACCCCTTTGACGGAACAAAGAATCACCCAAATTTCTTGTAAGGGTCATCAAAGCACCTTTGGAAACAGAATAAGCCAAAAGGTGAGGCTCACCCCCCCAGGCATTTATGGAACCTATGTTGAGCACACATCCAGCATTTTCAGACAATTCCTTAGTTCCAGCTTGAATTAGGGCAAAAGGGGCTATGGTATTTACTTTAAACATTTTTTCGAAAAAGGCAATTTCTGTATCATCAATGTCTGAAGTAGCTATAAAAGCAGCATTATTTACAACGGCACTCAACTTCCCGAAAGTCTTTATGGCCATTTCAACAAGCAAATGGGGTAAATGACTTTCTGTAACATCACCAATAACCAAATGAGCATTTGCCTCCCCCAAAAAACCAATCAACGCTATGCCTAAATCCTCCTCTAAGCCGTTTATAACTACTTTGGCACCTTCCTCAACACACTTAATAGAAATTGCCTTGCCTATGCCTGTACAAGCCCCAGTTATTATGATTACTTTTCCTGATAGCAACATTTCAATCGGGTTTTAGAACACTTTTAACAACTTTCCCTGTATGCATTAGATGAAAAGCTTCGTGCCAATCAGTTATGGCCCAGACACCACCAATAATCGGCTTAACAGCTAACTGTCCACTGCTCAAAAGTGAGATAACCTTTTCCCATATTGGCCAGTTGTGACTGAAACTACCTTGAAGACGGACATTCTTTTGTACCAAAGGATCAAGAGAAAAACCCAAAGGTTGTGGTCCCCAGCCCACTTTAGTAATCTGACCATTGGGTCTTACTAATTCTAAAGCCATCTTTAAAGTTATACTTGCACCGGTCGCGTCTATTATGGTATCAGCACCAAGTCCATCCTGACGAAAAGCCCATTCTGATGCGTCGCCAACAATTCCCTCACATCCATACTTTTTGGCTATTTCTAAGCGTGACCTATCGCTTTCTAAGCCCACCACAGCCACTTGTGCTCCGCAAAGACGAGCCATAGCGGCACATAAAATTCCAATGGTTCCAGGCCCCAAGACAATTACTCTGTCTCCAGGCCGGATGTTTGAATTTACCACAACAGCATTGTAGGCAACAGAGCATGGTTCAGTAAGACAAGCTTCTTCAAAGGCTAAAACATCGGGAACTTTATGAAGTATTCTAGTTGGTACTTTTACGTATTTGGTCATAGCACCATCGACACCGTATCCAAAACCTTTTCTTGAAGGATCAAGGTTATAAAGCCCTTGCCTCGACATTGGGCTATAAGGGTTTATGATAGCAGCCGTTTCACTTACAACTCTGTCCCCTTCCTTCCAATTATTTACATTCTTGCCAAGTTCTACAATATTGCCTGCAAACTCATGACCTAGTACGACAGGATAATTCACAGGCCAGCTATGATCTGATGTCCATTGGTGCAAATCACTCCCACAAACACCTACATTGGCCACTTGAAGCAACACATCGTCGTCGCCAATCACTGGTCTATCTATTTCTCTAATTTCAACACTTCCTTTTTCAACGGAAAAATTTACAACTGCAGCATTTTTCATTATTGTTTCAATTTTATATCACCGTAGGCATGTATTTTATCACAAATTAACCTTAGGGAACTTTCTAAATCTCCATCAGCCGTTTTAAAGGAGTCGGCGTCAATCGTCAGGGGTGCTCCTAATACCACCAAAGGTGCCCCATAAGCAGGACAGGAAATAGCTTGCTCCAGCGTCAAGCCACCAACAGCTTGAACAGGGATACGAACCGTATCTACAACTTCCTTCAATTGATCCATCGGACTAGGCATTCTTTTACCCTGAGCCGCAATTCCTCTCCTCTCGTCATAACCAATATGGTGAATCACATAATCACAGCCCAAATCTTCCAGCCATTTTGCACCAGCAACCATATCAGGGCAGCCCAAATTGTCGCCCATTACTTTTACACCATAATCCTTCCCTGCCTGAACCACCACCTTTATGGTTTCCTCGTGTGCACGAGCCATCACCACCACATGCGTAGCACCCGCCTTGGCCATCATTTCAGCCTCCAGATAGCCCCCATCCATGGTTTTAAGATCAGCAACAATTGGAATATTAGGAAAAGCCTCACGGAGTTTTCTTACACCATGAAGACCTTCCGCTAAGATAAGTGGAGTGCCCGCCTCTAACCAATCCACACCAGCTCTTAAAGCCATGGCAGCGGTTTCTAAGGCCTCATCGATGTTGGTAAGGTCAAGTGAAATTTGAACGATTGGTTTCACTGTAATAATTTTAAGGTTGAATTTTTTCTGAAATTAAAATTCTAAACAATAATAGAATCCTATTTCTACTCGCACAAATGCAAATAATGATTTTTAAAATTAATATTTTTTTTTAACAAATCACTATAAAGTTATAAAAGACAGAAAACAACGGAGAAAATTGACCAAAAAAAAGATGTTGAGCAAGCCCAACATCTTTTAATAGCGTTATCAACTAGAAAGTCACTTATTATAAATTTCTGACATTCTCTTGTCAAGAGCTTGTCGCTCTTTCAACTCCTTTTTACCAATTCTAAACCAGAAAAATATCAAACCACCCACTAACAAATAAGGTGCAGACAGGAGATATAATATTCCAAAATTTAATCCCGTACCAATTACTCCCCTGCCTTCGCTGAGGTTACTTTGTACTGTGGCTCTGCACATGGCACATTGCCCAAAACTCTCAACTGAAAGAAAAAACAAAATTGTTACAGTCAGATAAATTACCTTTTTCATATCAGAAACTGTAATATGGGGAAATCAAAACATAAGCCAAAACACCCGTTACAGACACATACAGCCATATTGGATAAGCAATTTTCACCACTTTCCTGTGTTTGTCATCCATTCTATTCCATCCAAAATAATAGGCACGCAACACAAAAGGCAGAACAATTAAGCTAGCACCAATATGTGTGATTAGATTAAAGTAATAAAAATACCTTATTAATCCCTGCCCACCATAAGGTGTTGATTGATTACTCACATGATAAATTACATAAAAAACCAAAAACAACCCTCCCAGCCCAAAGGCAGCAGACATAACCAACTTATGAGCAGCAATGTTCCTGTTTTTTATCAAAATCAAACCCAAGATAAGAAGAACAGCCGTAGTAGAATTGATGACCGCATTAACAAAAGGCAAGTTTTGTGTCCATGACCCCAAATCTAACTTTGTTCTTATACCCAATAAGATAGCAACAACCACGGGTATTACAACCGAAATAACATTAATACTACTGAAAAGACCTTTTTTCTCCACTTTTAATTATCTTTTAATAAAACTTTTATTTCTACCACCAAACGTTCGATATCAGACTTATTGGTACCTTCATAAATACCTCTAATATGACCTTTGGAATCTATCAATAATAACTTGTCGGAGTGGATAAAAGTTTGGTCAATATCAACAATATTTTTGTCGTATTCAGAGGCATCAGAAACCGGAAGCTTAAAACCCTTTATGGCCAAATCGTAAATGTATTTTTTATCGCCAGTCAAAAATTTCCAATTCTTATAATTTGCCCCCAGTTCACTGGCATAACTCCTCAAAACATGGGGTCGGTCAAAAACAGGATCTACCGTAAATGAGTAGATTTTTATAGCGTCGTTGGCCTTGAAATTTTCAGCCACTCTCAGTAGATTTTTGTTTGTGATTGGGCAAACTGTCCCACAACGACTAAAAAAGAAGCTTACTACTGAAATATCGGAATGCTGGTAATCAATGAATACACTGTCTTGATCAGTAAGCTTAAAACGGGGAGCAACAACAAAAACAGTGTCTCCATCTACCGATTTTACTTCGCCCGACTCGTCTAGCTCAGGGAAATAGTGAGGTAAATCGAACTTGTTTTCTCCGAAAACCTTCAAAAAGATAAAAACAAAAGCCGGAACACCCAAAACGATAAGGAGTATTCCGGCCTTAATATATTTTTTCAACATTTATCTAACTTCACCTATGTATCCACCCTCAAAGTAAACCAACGCAGCTAAAAGCCAAACAACAAACACTACAGGTATAACTATGGTCCATATCATAGACTTAACTTCATGACGTAAGTGCATAAAATTACCCACGATATAAAACGATTTTACAAAAGTTAAAAGAATAAACAAACTTATCTTCAGCCATTTTCCAAAATCGCTATCCGAACTAATTTGGAATGCGATTACAAATTCTACCGCAGTAATTACTAAAAGTATCCAGAATACTTTCCACAACTCTTTGGTTTGTGGCTTTTGCCCTTCTGTTGAATTTTCTACTGAATGTCCCATCTTAAATATCTTTTAAAAAATTAAACCAAATAAAAAAACGTAAATACAAACACCCAAACCAAATCTACAAAGTGCCAATAAAGACCTACCTTTTCTACCATTTCATAATGACCACGTCTTTCATATACACCATTAGTGGCATTATAAAAAATCATTATATTCAATACTACCCCGGAAAGAACGTGTGTCCCGTGAAAACCTGTTATAAAAAAGAAGAAATCAGCAAATGCAGCTGGACCATATTCGTTTTGGACTAAGTTAGCACCAAAAACCTTAGCTCCGTTAGCCAAAGTCATACCGTTTTCAGTACCATGAATAAAGTGAGCCCATTCCCAAGCCTGAGACCCCAAAAACATGAATCCACCAAGAATAGTCCAAAGCATCCATTTCTCAACATCCGCTTTATCTTTCCTATGACCCGCTTCAACAGCCAATACCATAGTTACCGAGCTAAATATTAAAATGAAAGTCATCAATCCAACAAAAACCAAAGGAAGAGATATTCCATGTAAAAAAGGAACAGCTTCGAAAACCTTCTCCGGAATTGGCCAATAGTCCTGAGACAATTCAAAAGTCTTATAAGTCATGTCCGGCAGGACATCTTTAAATGTGGGAAAACTGAATCGTACTAAACCATAAGAGACAAGTAATGCTGAAAAAGTAAATGTGTCAGACAATAAAAATATCCACATCATTAATTTTCCATAACCAACTTTCATCGGTTGAGTACCACCTTGCCAAGTAAGATGATCCGGATTCGCAGGAGCATTCGCAACAGCCATAAAAACAAATTAGTTTAAATTATCGAACAAATTTAAAAAATGATTTCGAAAAAATCTTATAAAACTTGAATCTGAATCAAATTTTTATCTAAAAAACACCAAAAACAAAAGTAAGTAAACCCAAAGAATATCTAAAAAATGCCAATATGTAGCACATACTTCTATTCTAATCAGGTTCTTAGCATGTATATTCATCTTAAAGGCCTCCAAAAAAGAGAAAAATAGCACTACCAGTCCTGTGACTAAATGAAAGCCGTGCAGTCCCGTGAGTATGTAATAAAAAGATTCAGCTGGATTTCCTTTCAAGAATACTCCCTCTTTCTGCAAAATAGTCCATCCCATATATTGCATCACCAAGAAAATCATACCTGCCACAAACGTTATTGAGATGTACAACTTCAGACTATTGAAATTATCTTTTTTAGCTGCTTTATAACCCAAGTGCATAAATACACTACTTAACAATAGCACCGCCGTACTGTAATAAAAAATAGGTGGAATTTCGAATTCGGTCCAATTACCTTCTGCCCTTCTAACCAAATAAGCACTGGTGAAAGCCGCAAAAAACATGATAATTG
Source organism: Spirosoma fluviale (assembly GCA_945885545.1). Taxonomy (GTDB): domain Bacteria; phylum Bacteroidota; class Bacteroidia; order Cytophagales; family Spirosomataceae; genus Leadbetterella; species Leadbetterella lacustris. Next base: position 5,420 of record CAMCYZ010000014.1, on the reverse strand, counting down.
TAACAATAAAAAGCCACACAATAAACTTCCATTTGTTTACTGTAAGAATCGGTTTAGTAATTTCAATATCTTTTTTCATTAAAACTTATTCATTAAATATGCGATTTGCACTATCGGCAAATACAGAAAAGAACCAAACATTAAACCCATAGCCGCTTTCTTTGTTCGTTCTTTCATCAAAAAAAGGGTTTGTGCTAAAAATAAAATACCACATAGCATAGCTACAACCGCCGAGTCAATTCTAGTCATTTGCAAATAATAGGGAACCCAACACAGAGGTAACAAAAACAAGGTGTAAATCATTATTTGAATTGCTGAATTCAAATCCTTACCTCCCTTAGAAGGAAGCAATTTAAATCCAGCTTTTTTATAGTCATCATCCAAAACCCATGCAATAGCCCAAAAATGAGGAAACTGCCAGAAAAATTGTATAGCAAAAAGAATGCCTGGCTCGAGACCAAAATGACCTGAAGCCGCTACCCACCCAATCATTGGAGGAAACGCTCCAGGAAGTGCACCTACAGCTACAGCAATAGGCCCAACCCTTTTTAGAGGTGTATATACAAACCCGTAAAGTATAAGAGACAACAATGAAAGCAGTCCTGCAGAAAAATTAAACCTAAATGCAATAGTGCATAATCCCAAAGTCCCAATCAAAAAACCGAAAATCGCAGCCTCAGAAATACGTAATCGACCTGATGGTAATGGACGATTTGCCGTCCTAGTCATCAACTTGTCAAGTTCAATTTCTTTTATTTGATTAATTATGTTGGCAGCTGCGGTAATACAAAATGCAGACAAACCAAAAACCAATAAACTTACTGCATCAATATCTGTGGAATACAAACCATATCCAAAACAGCTAGAAAATACCACAGTTAAGGATAGTCTAAACTTCGTTAAATCAAAATATGCCCTCATTTTTTGAGAGAAAGAAATTTTCATACTACTTTCCATTTTTAGGCAATTTGAGGTTTAGTAAGAAATAACAACACAAATTGAAAAACTAAAATAACAACACCAAAAGTAAGATGAAGTGGTTGTGCAAACGCAGGGAAGCCAAAAAATCTAAGTAATACTCCAGTCAAAATACTCAATACAATAAAAAAAAGCGTCCCCGTTGAAAACGAACTTATCAGCAAACCTTTAAAGCGTCCTTGAATTTTACTGTTAATCAAAAACTGCAAGCCCAAGATAATTAAACCCAAAACCGAATGAAAATTAACCTTACCCATTACAGAATTAACCCACAAGTGCCGATTATCATAGCCCAATTCCTTCTGAGCCAAATCCACACCTTCTCTTATTTGAGTGCCAAAAACCAACTGTCCTACACTGATCAACAAAACGATAAAAATCAAAAACCTAATATCTCTAGTATTTTCAAGTTCCTTTATAATTCCTTGTAAAAAAAATGTCTTTAAAATTGCTAAAACCAATATACCCAAAATTATAACTGCCAATATCATGTGAATAGTTATGAGTCCTGGCATGAGTTCGGAAGAAACCACTTTAGATCCCAACCAACCCTCGAACAACACTAAAACAAAAGCCAAAAAACTTAAATAGAAAATCGACCGATTCTTTTTAAAGTATGCCTTGTACGAAAAAACAAAAGTCAAAAAAATGAAGAATCCGACCAAAACACCCAAAAGACGATTAATATATTCTATCCAAGTCTTAACAGCATTAAACTCCACCTCACCTTTGAGCTTAACCCCAAAAATAGACTGGTAGTTTACAGGAAGTTGATCTATTGAAGTAGGTGGAATCCACATTCCAAAACATTTTGGCCAGTCAGGACACCCCATACCAGCCCCCGAGGCCCTTACAAATCCCCCAACAAATATCAGACCTATAACAGCCAGAATTGTTAAAACACCAAATCTTCTGAATAATTGAACCACTTTATGCAAAAAAAGTACAATGGAACGAAACACTCCATTGTACTTTATTAAAATATTATTTTATTAATCGTGAAGCGAAGTATCGTATTTGATACTATTAATTTCCTTCTCAGCCGCAATTAACTCATTCTCCTCTGGTAAATTAGACTCAGGGGTAGCTGAATACGGTACGTTTTGAGGAATAAAATCATCAGGAGCACCAGGCTTAGAATAATCGTAAGGCCATCTGTAAACAGTAGGTATCTCCCCAGGCCAGTTGCCATGCCCCGGGTTAATTGGAGTAGTCCACTCCAAAGTATTTGACTTCCAAGGATTCGCCGAAGCTTTTTTGCCCCAGAAAATGGAATACACAAAGTTAAATATAAAGACAGCCTGAGCAAACACTGTAATTATAGCTGCAATAGTTATAAAAGCATTCAAATCCATGTAAGTATTGAAGGTCTCAAAGCCCGACCACTGATAATACCTACGAGGGAAACCCGCAATACCAATGTAATGCATAGGGAAAAAGACCAAATAAACACCGATGAAAGTAATCCAAAAGTGAATGTATCCCATGGAGTTATTCATCATTCTACCGAACATCTTCGGAAACCAATGGTAAACACCCGCAAGCATACCAAATATTGCCGCAGAACCCATTACTAAGTGGAAGTGGGCAACAACAAAGTATGTATCGTGCAATTGAATATCTAAGGCAGAGTTTCCAAGTATAATACCGGTGAGACCACCAGAGATAAAGAAAGAAACCAAACCAATGGCAAATAACATAGCAGGAGTAAAAATAATATTGCCCTTCCAAAGTGTCGTTATATAGTTAAAACCTTTCACCGCCGAAGGTACAGCTATTATGAGTGTTAACAACATAAACACCGAGCCCAAAAATGGATTCATACCAGTCACAAACATATGGTGAGCCCAAACAATAAATGCTAGGAACATAATCCCTGCCATAGAGAAAATCATTGCTTTGTAGCCAAAAATTGGTTTTCTAGAATTGGTAGCAATAACCTCAGATGTTAAGCCCAATGCCGGAAGAATAACGATATAAACCTCTGGGTGCCCTAGGAACCAAAATAAATGCTGAAACAATATAGGACTGCCACCCTGATTGGGCAAAGCCTGACCATTAATATAGATGTCTGACAAATAAAAACTGGTACCGAAACTTCTGTCAAAAATCAATAATAAAGCAGCCGACAACAAAACTGGAAATGAAAGGATACCTAAAATCGCTGTAAAAGTAAATGCCCAAATGGTCAAAGGCAATTTATCCATAGACATGCCCTTTGTTCTAAGATTTATAACAGTAGTTACATAGTTAATACCTCCTAACAAACTAGAAACAATAAATAATGCCATAGATACCAGCCATAGCGTCATACCATCACCCGAACCAGGATTCGCTTCTTTCAAAGCACTAAGGGGAGGATAAATAACCCAGCTACCGCCTGCAGGTCCAGTTTTGATAAAAAGCGAAACAAACATTACCACGCTAGATATAAAAAATATCCAGTAAGACAACATGTTCATAAAACCAGAAGCCATGTCACGGGCACCAATTTGTAGAGGAATCAAAAAATTAGAAAACGTTCCACTCAAACCAGCCGTTAGCACGAAAAACACCATGATCGTACCATGCATAGTAACCAAAGCAAGATAAAAGTTAGGGTCTAATTTACCCAAACCCTTGTTATCAAGACTAATCCAGTCACCTAGAAAAGGCTTCATCCAGGCCATATCCATTTCTGGAAAACCCAATTGTAGACGAAAAACCACCGACATTAATGCACCTAAAACAGCCCAAACAATACCTGAAATCAAATACTGCTTCGCTATGACCTTGTGGTCTTCGGAAAATATATATTTCCTGATAAAACCCAACTCGTGGTGTTCTTCGTGAGCATGCTCACTATGTTCGTGTACTTCTACCTGAGAAACAGTTGACATATATATATTATTTTAAAACTTTACTTGAATTTCCTAAAACACTCGATGCAACCACCTCAGGCGTAGCTTCTGCTGCCACAGGCTCAGTACTCGTATACTTCTGAGCTTTGGCTTTCAAATTATCCGGTACTTTATTTAATAGGTCAGGATTTTCGGTGAGAAGAGGCTTTTGACTCTTTTTCCACTTTTCATAATCCGCAGGCTCGTCTACAACCAACAACAACTTCATACCAAAATGCGAACGCCCACATATTTCTGTACAAGCTATTTCATAGTTAAACTCAGGCTTACCCAATTCCGCTCTCATATCCGCCGTTGACTTATCCGCAACAAACCAAAACTTAGTAGGCATACCAGGTACAGCGTCCATTTTGACTCTCATGTGAGGAATAAAAACACTATGTAAAACATCACGAGCTCTAATCTTTAACAAAACTGGCTTGCCTTTAGGTATATGCATTTCACTAGCATTAGCAAAATCATCAAAAGAATTAGGATCTGAAAAATCCACGCCCATTGGATTACCGCCAGCGTCATCCATCAATTTATAGTTATACTTTCCAAACTGATTATCGTCCACACCAGCATAACGCACCGTCCATCCAAATTGTTTACCCATTATATCTATCTGCTCAGCATTGGCTGGAGCTTCTGATGTTATTTTTGTCCAAACTCTAAGGCCCGTGAAAACCAAACCGGCCATAACTATAGCTGGCACAGTTGTCCAAATAATCTCTAAATTATTGTTGTGGGTGTAAAAAGTTACTTTCCTATTTTTGTTGTGACGATACAAATAACTAAACAAAAATAAAAAAGTGTTTACAATAAAAAAACCTATCATGATAACAATCATAGAAACCCAAAACCAATAGTCCGTTTCCTTACCATGAATAGAAGATGCCTCAGGCAAAAAGTCTTTTTTATAAACAATAAAAGACCATACTATACCCACGATACTGATTAGCCAAAAAACGAACAAACCTACACCATTGGCAGAATTATATCTGTCTGGGGCACCCAAATACTCCGATTCCTCTACTTCTGATTTCGACAAACCTTTTAATATCGACTGCGTTTTTGACACAACCATAAAGGTCAAAACAATGAATACAATCGCTAAAATAGCTATTAATATGGTCATTTTTAAAAAAATTATTTTCTTTTAACAAAAATTAAATCTCATGATGCACACTCTCCTCAATAAACGGATGATTCTTCGGAATCAAATTCGCTTTCGAAAGCTGATTAGCAACAAAGTATATAAACAATGATGCGAAAGTTAGCGTAGTTCCCCACTCAATGATACCGATTCCTCCCTGGTCCTTTGCTATTCCAGGCATCTGAATCTGATAAAAATCAAACCAATGACCTATAAGAATGGAACCGCAAGCTAGCTTCAAGAAAGTTCTGTTTCTTTTAGAATCACGTGCCATTAGTATCAAAAATGGAAACACGAAATTCAACAAAAGGTTTATAATAAATGGTGCAAAATACCTTCCACCATACCCACTAAACCTCTCGCGGAAATAAATTGTTTCTTCTGGAAGGTTAGCGTAGAATATC
>CAMCYZ010000013.1 GCA_945885545.1 Spirosoma fluviale | reverse complement strand
AAAATTGCCCCTCAAGAATCTGACTTGTTGTTTGACTGGAGCAGGTTTGGAAAAATAGAATGCCTTAGAAACAGAGGTCTTTTATCTACTTGGTATAGAAACGAGGAACACGAACTCGCTTATGAAATGTCTGAACAAAAGTGGACAATAGTAGATCAGCACCTATTAGACTCAGCAAAAAACAATTGGGGCTGGTTAGCCAACCACGACAAAAGTTATCTATTCGTAAGCGAAGGTGGGAAAATTAATCCAAATGATCTGATAAAATTGACCTTCAGCCCAAAAACAGTAAATGTTCACATAAAACTAGAGAAACAAAGCCACTACCTTACAGTTAAAGCTCAATTATTGGCAGATGACGAATATGAAAATTTGGAGGAGTATTTAACCATAAAGCATTTAATATTCATAAAAAATGGTGAAGCTTTTCTAATTGACGATTTTAAACACAAAGTACTGCTTGATATTTTTGGAATAAATTATGAAATAAAAATAGTAAATTCTAAAATCGACGAGTTCCTGAAGAATTTTATTTTTCCAATCCGAAATCAGTTTTCGATAGATATTCCCGAAGATTTAATTCCGGAAACGCATAAATCTACCACCGTACAAAAGGCAGTTAGGCTGAAAGAATTGGAACCCAATTTTTTAATCATAGAGCCATTTATGATATACGACGACAATCAAATAGGTATTTACGACGACGATTCCTACATCCTGATTGATGGAAAAACTACTTTGGTTGATCGTGATTTTGAGCTAGAAAAAGACCTTGAAAGTTTTATAAAAAAACTCCACCCCGACTTTGAGGAACAGACAGAAAACAGTTATTTCTATTTACCCATTCAAAAAGTCATACAAAATCACTGGTTTTTGCAATTTTATAAAGATCTCGATGAAAATGGAGTGACGGTTTTTGGGCAAAAAGAACTAAAAAAGCTACGGTTTAACAGTAACAGACCCAAAATAAACATCAGTGGAAGTAGCGGAATAGACTGGTTTGACCTCCAAATAGAACTCAGCTATGGTGACGAAATAGTGCCTTTAAAATTACTAAAAAGTGCCATTGTCAATAAGCAAGATTTTATCACACTCTCTGATGGCAGCCTTGGACTACTGCCCGAAGAATGGATAAAGAAGTTTTCGACAATTCTAAAGATAAGTAATATTGAAAAAGAAAAAGTGAAAGTTTCTAAACTTCACTTTGGACTTCTCGATGCCGCAGATGAGTTTCTAAAAGACGAAAAAATAAGAGAAGAATTAGCCGAAAAAAAACGAAATCTTTTAGAAATAGACAACACCCAAGATGTGGCATTGCCCAAAAACATAAAAGCAACACTAAGACCTTATCAATTAGCTGGCTTTCAGTGGTTTAATAAACTTTACAAAATAGGTTGGGGTGGCTGCCTGGCAGACGACATGGGTCTAGGAAAAACCCTTCAATCGCTGTGTTTTATAAGGCATGTGCACAATCAGAAACCAGAATCCAAATCGCTCATTGTGTGTCCAACTTCACTCATTTATAATTGGGCTTCAGAAGCACAAAAATTTACACCAGACCTCAGAGTTCATACTTATCATGGATTGGCAAGGGAATTTCCAGAATCCGAAAATTTTGACTTATTGATAACTTCTTATGGAACGTTTCGGAATGATTTAGAAAAGTTAAATAACCTCAATTTTGAAATATGCATACTGGATGAAAGTCAGGCTATTAAAAACCCGAAGGCACATATCACAAAAGCTGTAACAGAAATTAATACAGCCAACAGATACATTCTCAGTGGTACGCCATTGCAAAACAACACCTTCGACTTGTTCTCGCAGTTCAATTTTATCAATCCAGGGCTTTTAGGTAACCAAGAGTTTTTCAAGGAAGAATTCTCCACACCTATTGACAAATATGCTGACTCTGACAAAAGCCAACAGCTCCGCAAAATGATTTATCCGTTTATGTTGAGGCGAACCAAAGAACAAGTAGCCAAAGACTTGCCCGACAAAACCGAGAGTATTATTTATTGCGAAATGGACAAGTACCAAAGGAAAGTTTATGATAGCATAAAAACTGACTATCGTGACCGAATAATGGGAAAAATCGCCGAAGACGGTGTTCAAAAATCGGCTTTCTTAATCTTGGAGGGGTTAAATCGCCTCCGAATGGTTTGCGATTGTCCTTCACTGATAAAAGATGGCGACACAAGGCACTTCAAATCTGAAAGTGTAAAGCTCAATGAGCTCGTAAGAGAAATGGACGAAAACGCAGGGCAGCATAAGGTATTGATATTCTCACAGTTTTTGGGAATGCTCGACCTCCTAAGGGTTCAGCTCGAGGCGAAAGGTATAAAACATTTGTATCTAGATGGCGGTACTGCCGCCAAAGATCGCCAAGGCCTTGTAGATAGTTTTCAAAACGATGCAGATATAAAGGTTTTCCTAATAAGCCTAAAAGCAGGAGGGGTTGGATTGAATCTTACCGCTGCAGACTATGTCTATATCGTAGATCCGTGGTGGAATCCCGCCGTAGAAGACCAAGCAATAGATAGAACACATAGGATTGGGCAAAAAAACAAAATCTTTGCCTATAAACTAATCTGTAAAGACACCATCGAGGAAAAGATTCATCAGTTGCAACAAAAGAAGAAAAAATTAGCCAAAGAAATAGTCTCTGAAGAAGCCTCATTTATCAAAAAACTTACCAAAGACGATGTAGCTTGGCTTTTAGAGTAAATAGGCTCGCTTAAAAATAAAAACAAAAACAAAAAGCGAGGTTCTGATCCATTTTCAGAATCCAAACGGCCGTCTGAGCCTTCAAGGAATTAATGAAAAAATTTAGACGTTTTTGTGCAGGTTCAAGAATTACATTACCAATAATATATTAAATAGACCTGTACTATTATCAAGCTTTTAGCCTACAATGTGGGTTAATTTTATTCAAAATATTTTTAAGATCTGAAAATCACAATACCAAGGCTAGTTATTATTTCCTCGGGTTTCAACTTCAAGCGATAAAAATAATTGCAAATCGATTTTTATCAAATCAAAAACTCCACTCAGTTTTGCCTAATCAACCTCAACCCTCCTTCAAGTATGCTGTCTTTCCCTTTGTCTATATCCGCTTTCGACATGTCTATTTTGACATCGGGTTCTACCCCGTTTTCGATATTAAAACCATTTCGGTCTAACGTTATTGAACCCGAAACACGTAAAATCCAACCATTGCTCAGTTCGGTAGCCGTAGGTAAGCCCCCGCCTCCGCCCGTTTTACCTCCAACCACTGTTACGTTTTTAAGGCCTTTCATAAATGCCACAAACATATTGGTGGCACTGTAACAACCCCTGTTTGTCAGTATCACAAGGGGTTTATCCAGATAAGTTTCTACGTCTTTAGCGGGATATATTTCTGACTTTTCTTCCGCAAAATCATTTTTACCAGGTCCGTTTTTATGAAATTCCGTTCCCAATAGCATCGTATCACTAATAAATCTGCCCGCCAGTTTATCTATGTTTATAACTGCTCCACCACCGTTATTCCGCACATCCAGTATCAACCCTTTTTTTGTTTTTGCCTTTTCTAAAATATAATCAAGGGCTTCGTCCGAAATACTATCTATGAATGAGTCGTACCGAAAATATGCCACATCGCCAAATTCAAAATAAGAAAACGGAGACACCACCTGAGTGCGTCCTTTGAAATAGTTTCTATTCAATAAATCTCCCGAATAATTTTCGGGATAATCCAAAAACACCTCCGGATTTCTTGAAATATTGAACTTCGTGATGAGATTGGTATGTTCATCTTTTAGCTCATACAACATATCATAACATACCTCAAAAAGCTCCTCGTCGGACATACTATCATTTATCCGAGTCTGATATTTGTTATAAATCTGCTTCCAGTCCACATTTTTATATTCAAAAAAAGCGTATTTCTCATTGACAAAAGTCCATACTTGGTCAAAGATTGATTTCGGGATGTTTTCAGGCCGCGGTTTCATAAAAAGACTCTCGCACGAAAAAATAAATACGGCAAATACCAAAACTATATACTTTTTCATATCTACTTGATTTTATGAATATTAGCAATTAAATAAATGGTATGGGTACCGTTGATTACACTCGGATATTTACTCGGTGTAAGGGCTTGCAAATTCCAGCCATAGCCCAGTAGTGGACTTATGCTTGCAATACGCTTTTTGTTCGGAAATCTCAACAAAAGCCTGCTATTGATGGCGTTGTAGGAGTTTGGAAGAAATCCGTCAAACTTGTTGTTGGTAAAATTGGAGGTAAAAGTTGGTGTCCAGAATCCTACACTAGCCAATGAAGCCGAAAGACTGTAATCGATGGCGTAATTTTTTCTAAGTAACCTAAATTCTCTCACATATTTTATTTTAGGATTTAAACTCAAAAACACTTCCGATGCAATAGAATTGTTATCGTATTCGGGCCCAAACCGAGCCGAAAAATTAAATGCAACTTGAGCTCCAATAGCGAAGTTTTTATTTACTTTTCTCAAATAATGCCTTGCTAAAGTCATATTACCGGAGTAAGAATTGGCTGTTCCGTTTGCTGATTTATAGTATGGCAAAGCACTAAAATATCGTTCAACTCCCATTTCATATTTAGTTCTATCTACCACTTTACTGCCAAAAACGGCTAAGCCAATGCCCCTAAATTGATTCTGAGAAAAACTCTGCTGCTGCAAATTCTGCTGAACCAATCCCAATCCTTGATACTTATAAATATTTTCAGAATTCCATTCTTTCTGTCGCCAAGCATCAATTTCTTTCTTAATGTCATTTAGAAAATGTTGCGAAAAGCAATTGGTAGACAAAAAAAGTAACATTAACAGCTTCTTCAATTTAAATTATTTTTTTGTAAAAATAGCATTATTTATGATTCAAAGAAGTTCTGTTTACTAGTTTTTCGATTTTATCTTTTGAAAAAAGAATACTTATCGCTTTTTACAGAAAAACTCCATTCTATTTAAATATTTGTTTTATATCTTTATACCCAATTCAACCCCCTGTTTCAATGAAAATCAAATACCTATTTTTACTTGCTTTAATATTCTTTACGGTCAACACCTCCACGGCCCAATCGAAGAATAAACCCATAAAAACACTCATCGTAGATGGTCAAAATAACCATAGCCATTGGCCAAAAATCACCTACATGATGAAGAAATACTTGGAGGAAACTGGGCTTTTCAAGGTAGATGTTCAACGCAGTGCCTACACTTGGGGAGAAGCTGAAGGCCAAATAAGTGATTTCACAATAGCGGGCTTGCCCCAAACAACAGCCGAAAAAAAGCCAAAAGCCGACCCAAATTTCTCACCAGATTTTAAAAAATACGACTTGGTAATCGTCAACTTTGGCTGGAACGCCGCCCCTTGGCCTGATGCCACCAACCAAGCCTTTGACAGTTTTGTAAAAAAAGGTGGTGGAGTGGTCATCGTTCACGCGGCCGACAACTCGTTTCCGACTTGGCCAACTTATAACCAAATGATAGGCCTCGGTGGCTGGGGTGACCGCACCGAAAAAGACGGCCCGTATGTATATTTTAACGATGCCGGGAAATTGGTTAGAGACAACTCGCCGGGAAAAGCTGGCTCACACGGCCCTCAACACGAATACACCATAGAAGTCAGAGACACCGAGCATCCGATAACCAAAGGAATGCCCATGAAATGGCTTCACACCAAAGACGAATTGTACGATCGTCTGCGTGGCCCAGCAGAAAACATGAAGGTTTTGGCCACTGCATATTCTTCAAAAGAAAACAAAGGAACCGCACGCCACGAACCCATGCTCATGACCATAGACCACGGCAAAGGTCGGATTTTCCATACGCCTATGGGCCATATTGACTATTCGGTGGAGTGCGTTGGATTTATCACTACCCTACTCCGTGGCTCACAATGGGCCGCGACAGGAAAAGTGAGCATCCCGATTCCTTCGGATTTTCCGACGGTAGATAAAACTAGTTCTCGGGCGTTTGTGAAGTGATTTTTAAATTCAAATTCTCTGAGTGAATGAATTTTGACGATGATTACGACGACTTCGAAAGTGACGAAGAGTTTGAAAGAAAAAGGCAAGAAGAAAGCAAGAGGGTAGAAAATTTACCAATTACCAAGAAAGGTGAGGATTTGTTTAAAACCATCAATAGCCTAATAGCCACCTTTGACGAGGAAAAGGATATGCTTCGTTGTCGAGATACCCTTTTTGAGGATATCGCCATTATCAACGCCAAAATAAGAGGTGCTGAAGCCGGCGATTTGTATACCTTACGCATGGAAAATGCCGTGATTATTAAAGTACATGCCCGCAGTATAATATCTACGACATCAGGCTTAAAAATGATGAAAATTGGGTACAAAGAACACCTCAATTTACTAAGACAAGAAATGGAGGAATTCAGAGTTATTTTTGTAGATTGGGTGAACAGTTTCGACAAATCCAACGATATTCCAGATGATTGGAGGTTATTTTATTGACAAAATTTTTAAATATATCAAAAATATACGACATGATCTATTGACGAAATACAATATAGCGAAGCAATAAACTCTGTGAAACTCAAAAACGGAAAGTAGATCAAAGAACAAACTCTGAGAAATTCCATGTCAAACAAACAAATACAAAGTATGAAAAACAGAAGAGATTTTCTAAAAACTTTGGGGCTTTCGGGTGCCGTATTTTTATCTGGTGAGGCTTTTTCGGCCGACAGTTTTGTGGCTTCCAGAAGTAAGGTAAAGCTCCGCTTAATCGTGGCGTCTGATGGTCATTATGGTCAGCCCAAAACCGAGTTTGATGCCATGCACGATACACTGATAAGCCACGTAAATAAGTTTGCTCAAAAAGAAAAAGTAGATTTTTGTGTCATCAACGGTGACCTTTTTCACGACGACCCCAGTCTTTTACCGCACGTAAAACAAAAGCTCGACCAGCTCAAAACGCCCTATTACGTAACCCGCGGCAACCATGACAGAGTGGCAGACAGCAGCTGGGAAGAAGTGTGGAAAATACCGGTAAACCACAGCTTTACTACAAAAAATCATGCAGTAATACTGGGCAACACCTCCAACATCAAAGGCGAATACCTGATGCCCGACCTCAACTGGATGCGAAGCGAACTCGAAAAAGCCAAGGCACAAAAAAACACCTTCATTTTTCTGCATATACCGCAGATTCCTTGGGTGGAACATTGCATCGATAGCCCCAATCTGATAAAACTTTTCGCTGAATACAAAAACATCAAAGCGGTTTTTCATGGACATATCCATTCACTTGATGGCCTAAAAATGCACAACGGCCTCCCCTACCTTTTCGACGCCCACTTTGGCGGCAATTGGGGTACCGAATACCGAGGTTTCCGTGTGGTAGAAGTCATGAAAGACAACAGCATACTTACTTACATGATGAATCCTACAGTGAGGATTTTGGAAGAGAGGATATAGGATATTTCCCATGAAACGGTTAGCAGATAGGTCGGACCTGAGATGAGTTTTGTTTTTAGATAAACGCTATTCATTTATCTTGAAACAGAATATAGAAATTACTGCAATTTGACTAAAGTCAAACAACTTCTGACTTTATACCATGCACTGCCTAAAGGCAGTGGTAATTAAAAACCTCGCAGCATTAAAATTAACTTGAATTATTATTGAGTTCCCACCAGCTTTAGCTGGTGTTTGTAAATTAAATCTACTTTGGGCTTTAGCCAAAATTTGAAATCCAACAATTTTACAAAATCTTATAATCCTTCTTTTTCACATCCATTTCTTTATCCACCCAAAAACCAATATGTCTCAATGAGCTTGTCGAAGTGTAAACCACCATACGTTTCTTCGACTCATTCAGGCAGACAATGGTCTCTGCCACCCGCCGCTTCATCACCAAGCCAAAAAACCTTTGACAACCCTCAATAATGAAACCTACACTGAATAATATGTATTCTTTGGTCTAAAACTTTGTAAACCAAACGGTGTTCGTCAGTAATTCTTCTTGACCAATAGACGCTAAAATTACCTTTCAAGGGTTCGGGTTTCCCTTTTCTTTCAAAAGGCGTTCTTAAGGTTTCTCGAATAAGTTCGTTGATTCTTTTTTGTACATTCTTGTCGATTTTGGTCCAATATACATAATCTTCCCATGCAGCTATGTCCCAAGATAAATCCATCAGTCTATCAAATCGTGGGTTTCAAAAATTCCGGCCTTTTCTCTTTCTATGGCTTCATTTAATCGTTGGAGATTCTTTTCACTACTAGACAGATGAATGGTTGCGAGCATGGAATTATATTCTTTCAATGATATCAAAACTGCGTTGTCGTTTTTTCCTCTATTGATAATAATAGTTTCTGCGTCTTGCGTAACAGCATCTAAACTACCTTTTAGATTCAAGCGAAATTCTGTATAATTTAAAACCTCCATTAAGTTTGTTATTATTTAAGTACAATATTAATAACCTATTTAGGGTTTCAAAAGAATTAATTCATCTATTTTCATCGGGATTGATAAATCACCCTCACTTCTTCACCAAGTCCACCAAAAACTCAACCGTCTCACTGAGATTGTCGAAATGTGATTCTCTAAAGTGCCTTCTACAGGCTTTGGCGGACAGCGGCTTCACCCCCACCTCTTTGCCAAGCAATCCAAAAGTTGGTTGGTTATAGGATTTATAATCATTCGGGCGGGGTCTGTTTCAAACATCTGTTCTAAATTTGTCAAGAATTAAAAATAGGTTTACCATTTTTATAAAAAGAACTATTTTGCTTTAAAACATTAATCCTTTCGAGTTCTTTATCAAAAAGTTCTTGGCTTTTTAATAGTGCTTTTTGGTTTTGTAATTTAACCTCTACCAATACATCAGCCATTAAAAGTTGTAATTGTTCATTACTGGGCTCTTCCATTGAAAGTAAACTATATTTTTTTGACATATTATCGATGTAATTACCGAATTTAACAAAGTAATTAGTAATAAACAGGATTACTCACCCCCACTTCGCCACCAAACCATCCAAAAGCTGGTTAGTTATAGGATTTATAATCATTCGGGCTGCGTCGGCCTCAAACCACGCGATGGTTTCTTTGATACCTTCGGCGTAGGGAATGGTGGCTACATAATCTGGTACAAGGCGTTTGATTTTAGTATTATCAAATATCGCACAATGCGATTTATCGCCCCAAAGACCGCCCTCTTCCGACTCAAAACCGTTTTCGTTGGCATATTCTATAATTTTCTTAGAAGGTACATGCACGATATCTGCCTTGGCTCCTGCCGCCTCGGCCAGTTGGGTGTATATTTGGTTCCAAGTCAGTACTTCATCAGAGGTGATGTGATAGGCCTCACCTATCGCAGATGGCCTGCCCATCATGCCCAAAAATGCCTTTGCAAAATCACGGGCGTGTGTAACTGTCCAAAGTGAGGTGCCGTCGCCTTGCACCACTACGGGTTGGCCTTTACGCATTCGATCTACGGCATTGAACTCCATCCACCCGCCCAACGAAAGCGGAAAAACCGAATAGTAAGTATGTGATGGCCGAACGATTGTCATCGGGAAGTTTTGCTCTCTGAAAACCTTCACAAGCAAATCTTCACACGCTATTTTGTCTCTTGAATATTGCCAATGCGGGTTTTTGAGCGGTGTAGACTCGGTGATGATATAGTTGGTCGGCGGTTTTTCGTAGCAAGATGCTGAGCTAATGAAAAAGTATTGCCGGGTTTTTCCAGTGAAAAGATTAATGTCTCGCTGCACCTGCTCGGGTGTATAAGCTATCCAGTTGACCACCACATCCCACTCGTGGGTTTTTAATACTTTTTCGGTTTCGGCTAAGTTCTCAATATCAGCAACTAAATTCTTAACTCCATCAATAGGCAATCTATTGCCACGATTCAGGTGGTAAAGATCTATGCCTCTGGCAACTGCCATTTCGCTTACGGGAGTGCTGATGTTGCCCGTGCCGCCTATAAATAATACTTTCATTTTTATTCTGGGATATATGACAAAAGTTCAGAAATTTCTTTCTCAGATATAGTGCCTCTTTCTGATTTATCGTAAATAGATAATAAGTAAACCGTTGTTTCGCTAATTACAAAGTTAGTAATTATCCTAGCTCCTCCTCTTTTACCTTTTCGTTTTGATGCAATTGAAACTCTAATTTTATAGCAACTCTTACCTATATGTACCCCCATTTCAGGAGTTTCTTTAAGTCTTTGAATTAATTCCAATAACTCAATTTTCAAAGATGGAAACTTTTTAATTAGACGTTTTGCTTGTTTTTCAAAAACATCAATGGTTTTTACATTAAAGCTCATTCAAAAACTCTTCAGCATTACGAGCCGTCTTTTTGCCAGCTCTGATTAACTTCATCTCATCTACCGCTTCTTTGATTTCACCCATTAATAAGGCTTTCGAATCTGTAAGGGTTTTAGTTTTTATATATTTAATACTCTTCAAAACATCCATTAATGATTCTGCCTTGCTATCCGGAAATTCCAATAATACTTTCATTTCTTAAAATAATTATTCTCAAATCTAAAAAAAGAAATTGATTAAAAAGCCCTTTAGGAAAACATTTCATATGACAAATGCTACTAGGCCATTATTTAAACTCTATCAAAAAAATCCTACTTAGATTACCATTATGACCGTCTCTATCAAATCAGAATGCCTATCTATATCAAATATCAACAACTAACAACCCCCGCAGCTCCACTTTCCTGAATTCCACCTCAGAACCTTCGGCCTGAAGGGCTATTTGACCCTTGCTGGCTGTTGCCAATCCTTCGTTTACAAGGTCGCCGTTTACCCAAACAGTTATTTTATTTCCATCGCACCGCACTTTCATGGTGTTCCACTCCCCTACTGGTTTTTCCGAATTATCCGTCAAGTTTTTTACTCGGCGTTCTTTGCCTTCCACCACGCCCCAATCCTCCTTTTTGCCACGGCGAGCTTCCATGTCTGGAGTCACTATGTCCTCGCCAATACACCAAAAATCGCCCGCATTGGTATGCATAAGCTGACATTCTATAGATTTTGGAAACATTTTATAAAGAATCCGTGGCGTAGAACAAAACACCAATACGCCGCAATTACCCGGTTTTCCAGCAAAACGATATTGCACTTCCAGCTCGAAGTTTTCATAGACTTTATCTGTGATGATGTGGCCCTGTGGCTCGGCTAGACTTACCAATTTACCCTCTCGGATGATAAATGGGTTTTTGCTATTGGGATCTTTATCGAGTTTGGGCACATCAATGTGCCAGCCCGTGAAATCCCTTCCATTGAAGAGGCTCACTGCTGAATTTTGAGCGATAACAGTGCTCGTTAGCATTGAAAAAACAAATGCAAGTATTTTTATCATTGGAATTGGGGTTGAATTTTACCTCTAAATTTCAATAAATAATGGCATTCTTTTCAGTAAAATCAATTTTTATTTACCAAAAACCAAATTCAATTTAATAGCCCCCCTTATCTAGTAGTTCTTTAATGTGGCCAAAAGTCTAGTGATTTGTAAATATTCCCGTCCAAGACCCAAATAGAATGTTTTTCGCCCCATTTCTGTTATAAAACCGCTCTTAAACAGGCGATTAGAAACTGTAATAGCATTTTACTCAATCAATAAACCAATATTTCGTTGTGAGGCAGTGCAAATGCATTATTGGTAGTCATGATAATTATCGAATCGCCTTTTCGGCATTTGGCAAGAACCTTCTCGGCCTCTACTTTCTTATATTGTTTAGGCGAAAATAGCATAATCGTTCCGGTATTTGCGTCTTTAATGGCTACTCCGAACTCAAATTTCTCGGAGATATCGAACGTCTTTTCACCTTTGCCCACATCACCCATATTTACGGTTCCAGCAGAAATCCAACCTGCGGCATCTTTTGAAATTTTTGCCTTGGCGGAAGCCGAATATTCTTCCACAATCATCTGACTGTTAAGAAATACGGCCGAGCAGTTTGAAAAACTTTCTTGTCCGTAAGAATCTACAAACAGAGCAAGAACAAAAACCACTATCATTTTTTTCATACCTTTTACTTTCTTATTAGTTTGTTCTAATCAAAATATTTAACACCCAACCAACATTCCAGCCGACACATTCTCAACTACATCACCCGAAACTCTGTATAATCCTCCCGAAAAACCCAGCCAAAGGTTACCTCTTTTGTCTTGCCAAATACTTTGAACATGGTTTTTTGTCATGCCCTTGGTTTCTTTAAAGGTTTTGAATGTTTTTCCATCGAAGCGGCTTGCTCCTCCGCCGCCCGTTCCAAACCACAGCTGATTTTTTTTGTCTTCGTAAATTGTCCAGACATTCACATTACTCAAGCCTTCTTTTTCACCGTAGTTCGTAAATTTCCTCCCATCAAATCGACTTACGCCTCCGCCTTGTGTGCCTACCCAAACCATACCTTCATGGTCTTCAAACACGCTTCTTATATTATTGCTACTCATCCCGCTTTTTTGTGAGTAGGTATAAACTGTTTTGCCATCGAATTTCTTCAATCCTCCCCCATCTGTACCAAACCAAACATTGCCCTTTCTGTCTTCTATCATACTCCAAACTACTGATTGATTAAACCTTGACACACCTGGTTTGTCTAGCAATGGCAAGTCTATCTTATGAAACTTCTTTCCGTCAAACTTATTTACTCCGGCCAAGGTACCTACCCAAACATTGCCTTTTTTATCTAACAAAATACTCCACAATTGATTATCAGAAAGACCGTTTTTTTGAGTGAAATTAGTAAACCTTTTCCCATCGTAACGGCTAAGGCCTTCGTCTGTTGCCAGCCAGATATTTCCCTTTCTGTCTTCAGCAATACCATTTATCTGATTGCCCGCTAAGCCATCTTTTTTGGTAAAATACCGCATTTTCGAACCGTCATATCTACAAATACCGTCTCCATTGGTGCCTAACCACAGCACGCCATTTCTGTCCTCATAAATCTCCCTAATATACTCGCTCACTTGTTTTTTTTGAGAATTGTCAAAGCAAGCGTTTTTGAGTGTATTTAACGTAAAGAACCCTGGCGTTTGATTATTTTGGAATCTATCCGTAGCGTTTTGTCCAAACGTGACAAAACTTATCATTATCAACAGAATGGTCTTTAAGTGCATCTTTTTTTTCGCTTTTTATTTAAATTCTTTTTAAAACGTGTTGGTGTCACACCTCATCCAAAGAACTACCCAAAACTATTCCGAATAGCACAAAAAAGTGTAAATAGAATGTAAATAATTGCAAAAGCAATATAAAAGATAGGTAATGTAAGCGTTTTTTGAAATATCTTGCAACACTATGTTTGTAAAGCGTTCCGTGTTTTTGTTTCTATTTTTTAGTTTTTCATGTGTCCAACCACAGGATGACGAAAAACATAGGATTGTGCTTTTTCGCAGCATTGGGCATCGCCTTTTATTGGCTTCTGGAGACTCCACCTCTAGAATTTTGCCTATACAAAAAACCAATCCCGCAACATATCAGATCCGATTTGAGAATAGTTTCGAAATTATGCCAGACAGCTTGGCAAATATCACTATCGATAACCTAAAAAGCACCAATCCTCAGAACCAATATCGAGTGAGCGTATTTACGTGTCAAAAAAACGAGATGGTGTATGGCTTTGAGTGGAGTCCTAAAAGCACTAAAGACCTTACCTGCTTAGGCCGAGGATTACCCGAGAACTGCTATATTGTAGAAATAGAAGTCCTCACGAAGGGAGTAAACCCCAACATCCTTTGGGGTGCGTTAGTAGCTTCTATAATTTTATTACTCTTTTTTGTTGTTTTCTTCATTAAAAACGAAAGAAATGTAGTTGTTTCAACCGAAAAAGTCGGGGCATTTCAAAAAGTTGGGGCATTTAAGTATTTCCAACAAACCGGTATTTTAATTTTAGAAGTTCAAAAAATTCAACTCTCCGAAAAAGAAAACAAACTGCTACATCTGCTTCTCCAAAAACCCAATGAAACCGCGGCGAGAGAACACTTGTTAAAGGAAATTTGGGAAACCGAAGGGGTCTTCGTAATCAGCCGAAACCTTGACGTATTGGTTTCAAAACTCCGCAAAAAACTTGCCGGAGACCCTTCTGTCAAAATCACCAACAGCCACGGGAAAGGGTATAAGCTGGAAATGAATAGTTAAACGCTTCAAAAGAGAAAAGCTTGGCTATTTGAAAGATAAAAGCACCTTTATTGATACCCTCTACCACTCGTCTTGCTAGCATCAGATGTCCCAGCCGAGGTGCACATATTTTTCATTGATTTGGGAGAAATATTTACCAATCATTTCTGCTTACAGAATGTTTTGTGATTGTAAAGCTACGTTTTTTTACCAAAGATTTTCGGGCAAAAAAAAGCCACTCCTGTATCAAGGAATGGCTTCTCTACACTTATTTTCTCTATTTAATCCTCGAAAAAACCGTAGGTTTCATATAAATAGATTCTACTTTTTCTACAATTTTTCCAGAAACTTCAGAAGCGTCTCGCACTTTTAACCAATCAGGATTGGCTCTAAAAGCATCCCAAGATTTCTTGGCGGCCTCCGCATCTTTGTGAGCCAGAAAATAGAGTAATGTGGGTTGCCCACCATCTTTCTCAATAGTTTCAAAATACATAACGTTTTGTATTCCGTGGCCCTCAAACAACTTTCTTGTGTGGTCTCTGAAACGTGCCACTATGTTCGGATATCTACCCGTCAAGCAGTAATAAGTTCTCATTTCAAACAAACGCTCAGGGTTGGCCTGCTGAAATTTGATTTTCTTCGTCAATTCAGGGTGTAAAGTCATAAACTTCGACTCCACTTTGGCAACAATTTTACCACTTTCCTCTGACTTTTTAGCTACTTCTTTCCATTCAGGATCTGCTCCAAATGCTTTCCAAGATGCATCTCTAGCCTCTTTACTTGGGTAGCCCAATACATAATAAAGCACATTATTATCTGCCGTTGTCGGTGTCCAATATCCTATGTTTTCCATACCATGCTTCTCAAAAATCTTGGTGGTGTGATCCGTAAATCTTGTAATCAAATTGGGCAATTTGCCCGGGTGGCAGTAATAAATCCGCAACTCGTAATATTTCGAAGGCTTTTTCTTAGCGAAACTCAAAACAGAAATGGTCATAGCCATCAATAGCAATATTGTTTTTTTCATTATGGTTGAAATTGTTTTTTTATCAAATGTAAATCAAAGTTTGTATTTACCCAAACTCGACCCGTTTTTGTGTATCAATTGTTTTTATGCTTTGAAACTTTAACATTCAAAATTCCCAAAATACATTTTCCAATAAAATTAAATATCTTGCATAAAAATTTTACTTTTTTTGACCAAAAAACCTTCGTGAAACTTTGTGCATTCTTTGTGTAACTTTGTGTAATAACTCTATTCAATATCATAAAAACAAATGAAAAATTTCAACATAAAAAAATTTCAAATATCTGACAACGTGACCTATAAATCCAATAGCCACCCAACAAAAATCAAAGATTTTTATGAGGACAAAGCTGACTATGAGCGACTTCTGAAAAGTCTTCAAGCCGAAATGGACGAGCTGCAAAGCATCATGTATGCCCAGTCAAAATATGGGGTTTTGGCCGTTTTCCAGGCCATGGACGCAGCCGGAAAAGACGGCACCATGAAGGCCGTTTTCCAAGGAGTACATCCGCTTGGTTTGAGTTTTTATTCTTTCAAAAGACCTTCTGAAACTGAGCTCAACCACGATTACATGTGGCGTTGTTTCAAAGAATTGCCCGAAAGAGGCAAAATGCAGGTCTTCAATCGTTCCTACTACGAAGAGGTTTTGGTGGTAAAAGTTCATCCCGAAATCTTAGAAAATTACCAAAAAATCCCTGATGAACTAAAAGGCAAAGATGTTTGGAAAAAACGATACCTAGACATCAAAAACTTTGAGGATTATCTGGCCAACAACGGCATAGTGGTTTTAAAGTTCTTTTTGAATGTATCCAAAGAGGAGCAAGGTAACCGTCTGATAGAGAGGATAGAAGACATTACAAAAAATTGGAAATTTGAGGAGGGCGACATAAAAGAACGAGGCTTTTGGGATGATTATCAAAACGCCTACGAAAAAATGATAAACGAAACCTCAACAGAAAAAAACCCTTGGTATGTAGTACCTGCCGACGACAAAAAAAACATGCGTCTCATAGTAGCCGCAATAATTGTTGAGAAACTGAAAGAACTAAAAATGAACTATCCCGAACCCAACGAAGCCAGAAAACAAACGCTCCTAGGCTTGATTGATACCATTAAGCAACAGAATCAAAAGTAAAATAATTTTCCTAAATTGTTAAAACCAGTGAGGTCATTAACGTTGGTCATACCTGGAACGCAAAAATCATTTATTCCGAAAATTCAACATAAAACATGAAAAGAAACCAATTCATAAAAACCCTCGGACTAGGCTCATTAGCTTTGTCATCAAAGGCTAATTTCCAACCTACAGCGGCATTTCAAGGACTCAAAATCGGTTTGGCATCTTACACCTTACGGAAATATTCTGTGGACCAAGTCATAGAAATCATGAAACGCTTGGCCATAAAAGACGTTTGTCTAAAAAGTTTTCATTTGCCATTTGATGCTTCGCCAGAAGTACTAAAAAACATCACGGATAAACTAAAATCCAATGGCCTTAATCCGTATGGGGCGGGTGTTATTTACATGAAAACCAACGAAGAAGTAGAAAAATACTTTAAATATGCCCAAAATGCCGGTCTCAAAATGATTGTTGGTGCTCCCGAGCATCACGTTTTGCCTAAAGTAGAAGAAATGGTAAAAGCCACTGACATCAAAATAGCCATTCATAACCATGGGCCAGAGGACAAAATCTTTCCGTCGCCCGCAAGTATTTATCAAAAAATCAAAAACTTGGACTCCCGCATTGGCCTTTGCATAGACACCGGACACACTTTTAGGCTCAAACAAGATCCCGCAGCCGAGTTTAGAAAATACCGTGATAGGCTTTTTGATATTCACTTAAAAGACCTGAATAAACAAACGGCAGATGCCGAAAATGTAGAAATTGGTAGAGGAGTCATGAACATTTCTTTGTATTTACAAGTCCTGAAAGAACTCAAATATGAAGGAATCATCAGTGTAGAATACGAAAAAGATGCCGAAAACGCCGCTTACGGCCTAACCGAATCCGTTGGTTATCTTCGTGGTATCCTACGGATGTCTTGATTTTTTAAATCTAAATATCTCTCAAAATCATCTTTCTTAGTATATTTGCTACAGTTTTCAAATATGGCCAATACTTTATGGGTCGTATAGAGTGCTTTTCAATAAAAATTTTAATCTTGGTAAAGTTCTTTTGATTAATTCAAAGGCACTTACCAAATGAACTGGTCATTTTTGAACTCAGAGGATTTCCTAAAAATATACGCCGAAGATAGTTTTGTGCAGAACATCGTTTTGTCACAAAAATCGCATCCCAAAATCCACCTAGAAGGCACTTCCGGGAGTTTGGACGCTATTTTGGCCGCCGCCGTTTATCAGAATAATCCTCAATCTACCTTAATTGTCCTGTCAGATAAAGAAGATGCCCTCTATTTTTTCAACGACCTCCAAAACATTTTTGGTTTTGAAAGCCCCAAAATAGCCTATTTTCCAGCATCTTTCAAAAGACCTTATGAATATGAAGAAATAGAAAACGCCAACGTTATTCAGCGTGCCGAATTGCTCAATCGCCTTAACAATTCTGCTGACCCATTGCTTATAGTCAGCTATCCAGAGGCTCTTGCTGAAAAAGTTGTTAGCAAAAAAACGCTCAAAGCCAATACTTTACGTATAAAAGTAGGCGATATGCTCGACCTCAATTTTGTAACCGAGCTACTCGTTTCCTACGATTTCGAAAAGACCGATTTCGTTTACGAACCGGGTCAGTTTGCCATCCGTGGTGGTATTTTCGATGTCTATTCTTACGCAGCCGATACACCTTTCAGAGTAGAACTTTTTGGCGACGAAATAGAGAGTATTAGGATATTCGATACCGAAACTCAGCTTTCAAACAAAACCATGGAAGCCATCAGCATCGTGCCCAATATCCACGAAAAACTGCGTTTTGAAGAGACAGTACCTATTTTTAGTTTTATTCCCGAAAAAACCATTCTTTGGGTAAGAGATTATGTTTTTACGCTCGATAGGGTAGAAGACAACCTCAATCGCATTTCCGAAATTTATGACTCCAAAAAAGCAAGCGGCGGAGATATTAATTTGCTGTTCAAACCCGACCATTCATTTTTAGCAAAAAAAGAGTTTTCTGATTTTCTAAAAAAATACCCCACTATAGAATTTGGACGAAAGAGTTTTCTTAAAGAAACGCATAAAATAAGCTACGATTCCAAATCACAACCCTCTTTTCATAAAGACTTTACACTTTTAATAAACGATATCGCCGAAAATCAAGCCAATGGTTTTTCGTGTTATATTAGTTCTGATTCGCTCAAACAACTCAATCGACTCGAAACTATCTTTACCGAAATCAACCCTACCATACGGTTTCTTTCTGTTTATGCCAATTTTAGGGGAGGTTTCATAGACTTACAAAACAAAATACTGGTTTACACCGACCACCAGATTTTTGAAAGATTAAACAGATATAAAGTAAAAGACCGCTTTTCTAAATCCAAAGCACTCACTATAAAGGAACTAAAAACCTTACAAACAGGCGATTATGTAACCCACGTAGACTACGGTATCGGGCGTTTTGCAGGTATGGAAACCATTGATGTAGGTGGTAAAAAGCAGGAAGCCATCAGGTTGGTATACAAAGACAACGATCTTTTGTACATAAATATTCACAGTTTACACAAAATAGCAAAATACTCGGGCAAAGAGGGCGATGCTCCCAACATGAGTAAGCTAGGTTCGGGCGACTGGGAAAACAAAAAATCAAAGGCAAAACGACAAGTTAAAGACATTGCAAAAGAGTTAATTGCTCTTTATGCCAAACGAAGAGAAGTACATGGTTTCGCTTTTTCACCAGACAATTACTTGCAGATAGAGCTAGAATCATCGTTTATGTACGAAGACACGCCCGACCAAGCCACTGCAACGGCCAAAGTGAAGGAAGATATGGAAAAACCATATCCCATGGATAGGCTCGTTTGTGGTGATGTTGGTTTTGGAAAAACAGAAGTGGCAATTCGTGCAGCCTTCAAAGCCGTAAACGATTCCAAACAGGTTGCAATATTGGTTCCCACCACCATACTGGCAATGCAACACTACCGCACATTCTCAGAAAGACTCGCCAAAATGCCTGTCAACGTCGATTATTTGAATAGGTTCAAATCCGCAGCCGATAATACCAAAACCCTGAAAGGCCTAAAAGAAGGCAAAGTAGATATAGTTATAGGTACACAAAAACTGCTCAACAAAAACATAGAATTCAAAAACCTCGGGCTCTTGGTTATAGACGAAGAGCAAAAGTTTGGTGTAAAGTCAAAAGACAGAATAAAAGAACTAAAACTAAACGTGGATGTTTTGACACTCACAGCTACGCCAATTCCTCGTACACTGCATTTCTCACTTATGGGTGCACGTGATTTGTCGGTAATAGCCACTCCGCCGGCTAACCGCCAGCCAGTAACCACGCAAGTTGAAGTTTTCAAAGAAGAAATCATCCGCGATGCCATCAGTTATGAGCTCAATAGGGGAGGGCAAGTGTTTTTTGTTCACAATAGAGTAGCTGACATTGAATCCATCGCCAATATAATTTACCGTTTAGTTCCAGAGGCCAAAATTGGTGTGGCACATGGTCAAATGGAAGGTGAAAAACTCGAAAAGGTGATGATGCGATTCATTGAAAACGAGATAAATATCTTGATTTCTACCAATATAATCGAGTCCGGTCTTGATATTCCAAACGCCAACACCATCATTATCAACCAAGCCCACATGTTTGGGCTTTCTGACCTGCACCAAATGCGGGGTAGGGTAGGCCGATCAAACAAAAAAGCTTACTGTTTTCTCTTAGGCCCACCAAGTTCGGGTCTTACTAAAGATGCCCGAAAACGCCTACAAACCCTGGAGGAATTTACAGACTTAGGTGATGGTTTCAAAGTAGCCATGCGAGACTTAGACATTCGCGGAGCCGGCAATTTACTAGGAGCCGAACAAAGCGGATTCGTCAACGACCTCGGCTACGATATGTACCACAAAATATTAGATGAAGCCGTGTCAGAATTGAAAGAAAACGAATTCAAAAGTCTTTTTGAAGAAGATCTTTCTCAAAAAACATTTAAAGTTGAAGACTGCCAAATAGAAACAGATCTACAAATCTTAATACCTGACCATTACATTGTTAATATGTCCGAACGACTTTCGGTCTATAATGCCATAGATGATTTCAAAACCGAAGACGAACTCAACAAATTCTCCGTTTCATTGATTGACCGATTTGGAAAACTTCCACAAGAAGTAGAAGAATTATTCAAGATAGTGAAAGTGCGTTGGAAGGCCCAATACATCGGTTTTGAAAAAATAACGCTTAAAAATAATATCCTTAAAGGATATTTCGTTTCTCAAAAGCACCAAGAATATTACCAAACCAATAAATTTGGCAAAATTCTTGATTACATAAAATTGCATCCAAAAGAGTGCAGTTTGAAACAAATAAAAGACAAATTGATATTTTCGGCAGAAAACACCGTTAATATAAACAAAATCAATGATTTATTCGAAAAAATTGTGGCTTTCATTGATGCCAAATAATGACTTAATAATATTTTTTAAACTATTTTTGTGTTTTAATTCGCAGAAAACAAAATAAAAAAAGAATGAAGAGACTTATTTTTAGTGTGACAGTGCTTACACTTTCTCTTTTTATTGCTACATCTTGTAGCAAAGGTAAAAAAGCGTCTAGTTTAAATCCTGGTAAAAAAAGTAGAACTACAGGAGCCGCTTATGCCAAAAAAGGCAAAGAAGGTTTTCAAGTAGCTTCTTTCGCTGGTCAGCCAGCGGGACCAAACATGGTTTTTATTGAAGGCGGACGCTTTACAATGGGCACGCTTGAAGAAGACGTTACCTACACCCGTGACAACATAGAACGTACGGTCACAGTGGCTTCTTTTTATATGGACGAAACCGAAATAGCCAATATTGACTACCTCGAATACATCTATTCTATTAGTCAAGATTCTACGCGTGAGTTTGTACAAGCTGCCTTGCCAGATACCACCGTGTGGGCAAACGAAATGTCCTTCAACGACCAGTACGTAGATCAATATCTCCGTTACCCGGGTTTCAGAAACTTCCCTGTTGTAGGTGTTTCTTGGATTCAGGCAAACGACTATTGCAAGTGGCGTTCAGCGGTGGTTAACGCTGGCCTTTCTGCAAAATATGGTGAAAGTAACAAGAAAAAAGGAGGACTGCCATTTGGTAAGAAAAAGAAAGCTGCTGCTGCAGAAGCCGCTACTGCTCCAAAAGTAGTTGGTAGGGTGCCTATCGAGACTGGTATAAACATTCCTGACTTCAGACTTCCTACTGAGGCTGAATGGGAATATGCTGCAAAAAGTATGATTGGAACGCAATACATTGACGAAAATCAGTCAAATCAGAGAATTTACCCATGGGATGGTTCAGCTATGCGTAAAGCAAAAGGCAAAAACAAAGGTAATATGATGGCTAACTTCAAAAGAGGTCGTGGTGATTACGCCGGTATAGCTGGAAAACAAAACGATAAAGCTATCATCACTGAAGAAGTTTACTCTTTTGCACCAAATGATTTCGGTCTTTACAACATGGCCGGTAACGTCAACGAATGGGTTTATGACCTTTACAGACAAGGTTCATACCAAGACTTTAACGACCTAAACCCAATACGTAGAAGCGATTTCCAAGACGACGCCAAGCTCTATGACAAAGAAAACTTCAATTCCTTGATAGATAACAAACAAAGAGTATTTAAAGGAGGATCTTGGAATGACATCGCTTATTGGTTGTCGCCAGGAACAAGAAGGTCTTTGGATCAAGACTCATCTACCGCCACTATCGGCTTTAGATGTGCTATGATTTCTGTAGGTCCAAAAGGCAAGAAATCTTTGTAAAAAAATAAGATTTTTAGAAAATATTCAATTGCCTCGGTTTTTCAATAAGCCGAGGCAATTGTTATTATATACAGTTCGGTACAGCCAGCTCCAAGAAGTGTGTTTCCGGCTTCTTCGAGTGTTGAACCCGTTGTCAGAACGTCATCTACCAAAGCAATTCTTTTTCCTTTAATATTTTTAGGCTGTTCTACCACAAACACACCTTCGATATTTTTAAACCTCTTAAAACGGCTTCCTGTCTTCGTTTGTGAAATCGTGAACGTCTGACGAGTCAATGAGACTTCGTCAAAAGGCGTTTTTAAGACCTCTGAAAGCCCTTTAGCAAATGCATCAGCCTGATTGTAACCACGGAGCTTTTGTTTGTCTGTGTGGAGCGGAATTCCCACTATCAAATCTATTTTCTCAGCAAAATCCACACTATTTAAATCATTTGCATACATTTTTCCAATATATTCTGCCAATTCTGGCTTATTTTTGTATTTCAGTGTATGAAGAATGTTCTGAACTTTTCCTTTTTTAGAAAATTTCAAAAAAGTATACACCTGTTTCACGTTTAATTTTCCCCAAAACTTTCTCTCTAGGAGTTCAATTGGGTGTAAATGCGAATTTGTCTTAGGAATAGAGAACAAACATTCTATGCACAAGTGGTTCTCTGGGCCAAGTAAGTTTTTTTCACAACTCACACAAACCCGAGGATAAATAAAATCTAAAAGTAAGTCGATGTACCCTTTAAATGTGTTTTTCATAAATGTATGTCATTAGAAATCAAAGATAATAAAGAAATATGGGACAATTTAATTCGTTTTTTAAAACAAACGACGGGTAAAAAACCATCTGATTTAAACGGAGTTCTATTTTTAATCGGAGTTCAGGAATTGGGTAAAGGCAATTTGCGTTTTTCAAAAGAAGAAAAACAGGACCTTATGCATATTGCTATTTGCAAAGTGCTAAGTTTAGGCGGATTTTATGAATTAGACGGAATTGATACTGAAGGATGGCCACATTGGAAACTAATAAAGCCATTACCGCCTTTTGATCTTTTAAGTCAAGAACAATTACTTAAACATTACATCATAGAATACTTTAGAAACGACATTGGCTTACATATATAATACATTCATAACTAAGACTCTAGACACACAGAGAAATGATTATTTCTTAGTGTCTTTATGCATTAGCGGTAAATAATAAACGTATGAACATTACTACTTTCAACGTAAACGGCATCAGGTCTGCACTAAACAAAGGCTTAGAAGACTGGCTCAAAAGTCACAATCCAGACGTGCTTTGTTTACAAGAAATAAAACTGTCTGAAACAGATTTAGTTGAGCCTATTTTTCTTTCTCTAGGATATCATTGCCACTGGTATCCGGCTCAAAAGAAGGGGTATTCAGGGGTAGCTTTGTTAAGCAAAGAAAAGCCATTAGAAGTAAAATACGGCGTTGGAATAAACCAATATGACTCAGAGGGTCGAACCATCACCGTAACATTCGAAAAGTTCCACGTGATGAGTGCCTATTTTCCATCGGGCACTACAGGAGATGCTAGACAGGAAATAAAAATGGCATTTCTTAATGACATTTTCAACTATATTCATTCTTTAGAAAAGTCTGATAAGCCTATTTTCATTTGTGGTGATGTAAATATCTGTCATACCGAAATAGACATCCATAATCCTAAATCCAACGCCAATACCTCTGGTTTTCTACCTAGCGAAAGAGCATGGGTTGGGAAATTTATAGATAGTGGATTTATAGATTGTTTTAGGCTCTTAAATACTGATCCTCACCATTATACCTGGTGGTCATATAGGGCGGGAGCGAGGCCTAAAAACTTAGGGTGGCGTATCGACTATATTTTTGTAAACGAAAGCCACAAAAACATAATTTCTAATTCAAAAATACATACAGACATCGTTATGTCAGACCACTGTCCTGTATCTGTTGATTTAAATTTTTGAAGAAAAAATTCTATATATTATTGATATTCAATATTTTATGAAAAACAACATAGCGTTTTCAAGTCTTTTAGAAAAAATAGCAGCATTCAAAAGTAAATATTACAAAAATTTACTTCTGAAAGGAGCCCTCATTGGCCTCTCTCTTATTCTTTTTTCCTATATCGTCATAAATTTTCTTGAATACTTCGGCAGATTTAGTTCTAACTTCAGAGCCATTCTCTTGATTGCCTTCATAGCCATCTCTGCATATACTTTGTTTTTTTATATCCTTAAGCCAATCTTTTATTTACTCAATATAAACAAACCAATTTCTGACGAAACAGCAGCAGAACAAATTGGACAGTTTTTTCCAAACATAAAAGACAAACTCATAAACACCCTTCAACTAGCCAATGTCCTTTCTGAGGCCGACAATACCTTACTAGATGCCAGTATAACTCAAAAAACCAAAGAACTAAAATTAATCAAATTTGCAGACGCTATAAGTCTACAAGAAAACAAAAAATATCTTAAATATACATTGCCACCGCTTTTGGTAATTTTACTGATCTCCGCTGTAGCTCCTTCCTTTTTTAAAAGCACTGAGCGAATCGTATATTTTAAAAGAAACTTTGCAGAGCCAGCACCTTTTAAGTTCGAAATCTTAAACAAAAACCTACAAGCTGTAAAAAACGACGATTATCAACTAAACTTGAAATTGATAGGCAATTCACTACCAGGTGATGTTTTCCTAGTTTATAACGATAGAAAACACAAAATGAACCTCAAAGATCCGAGAAACTTTGAGTTCATGTTTTCTAAAGTACAGGAGGCAACCGAATTTCACTTTATAGCTGCTGGCTTTACATCTAATACTTTTAAATTAGATATGATTGCCCGACCGAATCTTCTTTCATTCAATGTACAACTAAAATATCCAGCATATCTAAATAAATCATCAGAAGATTTTGATAACGTCGGCAATCTTATCGTTCCAGAAGGCACAGTAGTAGAATGGAAATTTAAAACCGATGAAACTGATTCGCTGAATGTTATATTTGAAGGTTCTAAACCCCTCAGCGTATCTAAAGGACTCATAACCGATTTTAATTTTCACAAGAAATTTGCAAAATCACAGAATTATGAAGTCCAACTAAAAAATAAAAACAAAGCCATTAATGCCGAAAAAATATCTTATTACATCAACGTAGTACCAGACAGGTACCCACAAATAAGTTTTGAACAAATAAAAGATAGCAGTCTTTATAATTATATCGGAATAGGAGGGAGTATTTCTGACGACTACGGCCTTTCGGACTTCAAATTTATGTATCGTACCAAAGCAGGCAATACGCCATTTAAAACTGTAAATATTCCATTTAACAAATCATCCCTTTCACAAACATTCTTTTATCAAGTAAATATTAGTACTCTTGGCTTAGAAAAGAGCGACAAACTGGAATACTACCTTCAAATAACTGATAACGATGGCGTAAATGGACTCAAATCTACCAAGTCGGGGATCATGGTCTTTGGTATGCCCACAGCCCAACAGTTTGACAAAGAAGTAGAAAATCAAATCGAAAAAACTGAAGATAAATTCGAGGATTTACTCCAAAAATCTAAGGAATTTAAAAAAGCCCTTGAAAATCTTGAAGCCGATTTAAAGAAGAAAAAAGAAATGGATTATCAAGACAAAAAAGAGTTTGAAGATTTATTGAAAAAGAAAGACGAAATGATGAAGGAACTCAAAGACCTTCAAAAACAACTAGAAGACCTCAAAGAAAAGCAAAACAGATTTGAAAAACAAAGCCCTGAAATACAGCAAAAAATGGATATGCTTCAAAAAATGCTAGATGAACTCATGAAAAATGAGGACAGTAAAGTATTAGAAGACCTAAAAAAAATGATGGAAGAGCAACTCAACGAAAAATCTTTGGACAAAATGAATGACTTCAAAAAAGACCAAAGAAATATAGACAAGGAAATCGACCGTACTATGAAATTATTTAAAAATTTACAGCTTAAACAAAAAGTACAAGAAACCGTAAAAGAGCTTGAAAAACTAGCGGATAAGCAAGAAAAACTAGCCGACAAAACTGAAAACGAAAACAAAGAATCTACTAAAAATGAAGAACTTAAAAAAGAACAAGAGAAACTAAATAAGGAATTTGAAGAGAAAAAAGAGAAAATTAAGGATATAGAAAAACTAAGCAAGAAATTAAAGAAAGAAATCGACACACAAAAAGAGAAACAAAAAGAGATATCCGAAGAGCAGAAAAAAGCTCAAAAAGAAATAGAAAACAAGGATAATAACGCAGCCAGCAAGGCTCAAAAGAAGGCCTCCAAATCAATGAGAAGCATGGCATCTCAAATGACTGAGAGCATGCAAGAAGGTGAAATGAAACAACTTGACCTTGACATAGATGCCCTAAGAGATATTCTGGAAAACCTTCTTAAGATTTCTCACGACCAAGAAAAGGTAATGAGAAGTTTTCGGTCAATATCTGTTTCTGACCCTCGGTTTGTATCTCTGTCTCAGGAACAACTAAAAATATCTGACGATGCTAAAGTAGTAGAAGACTCTCTCTATTCATTAGCCAAACGAGTAATGCAAATCGAATCTTTTATCACCAAAGAAGTTACTGCTATGAAGAATAGCATTGACGAATCGGTTAAATACATAAAAGAACGCAAGACCCCACAGGCCGCATCCAAACAACAATTCTCTATGACATCTATGAATAACCTCGCACTTATGCTCTCAGACACATTCAAACAAATGCAGCAGATGATGTCAATGCAAATGTCTGGCTCAGGCAAAGGCGGAAAAGATGGTAAATCTCCAGGCGAAGAAATGGGTAAAGCACAACAAGAAGTCAATAAAAAAATTCAAGGCCTAGGGCAGTCAGGACAAGGCGGCAAACAATTATCCGAAGAACTAGCTAAAATAGCCAATGAACAAGCCAAAATAAGAAAGCAACTCCAAGAACTCCAAGAACAACTAAATGGTACGGAGCAAGGTAAAAAAATGGGTAACAACCTCGAGGAAATACAGAAAAAAATGGATGAAAGTGAAAATGATTTAGTAAACAAAAGAATTACACCAAATCTAATTAGACGCCAGAAGGAAATAGAAATTAGACTTCTTGAAGCCGAAAAATCTATAAAGGAGCAAGAATTAGATCCAAAACGTAAATCCAATACTGGTGTAACTTTTAACCGTGTCAGCCCACCAGACCTTGAAAAATTTAAAAAGGAAAAAGAAAAACAGGTTGAATTAATAAGAACTACACCTCCAAACTTTACGCCTTTCTATAAAAAACAAACCGATAATTATTTCAAAAAAATTAATTAATTAATGTTTCACGTGAAACTATCATGTACTTGTTTCACGTGAAACACATAAATATATGTTTGAAAAATACGATGTAATAGTAGTAGGAGCGGGACATGCTGGCTGTGAAGCAGCACATGCCGCTGCCACAATGGGTTCAAAGGTATTACTCATTACCATGAATCTCCAAACCATAGCTCAGATGTCTTGCAATCCAGCCATGGGTGGCGTAGCAAAAGGCCAAATAGTTCGAGAGATAGACGCACTCGGCGGAATGTCTGGAATTGTTTCTGACGAAACTATGATACAGTTCCGAATGCTCAACCGTTCAAAAGGCCCTGCTATGTGGTCGCCTAGATGCCAATCCGATAGAATGGAATTTGCCCTAAATTGGAGAGATAAACTAGAAAAAAACTCAAACGTCTCCTTCTGGCAAGAAATGGTTACAGGACTGTTAATAGAAGATCATCGTGTTGTAGGTGTAAAAACATCACTTGGTCTAGAAATAAAATCCTCATCTGTTGTACTTACAAACGGCACTTTTCTAAACGGAAAAATACACATAGGCGAAAAAAATTTCGGGGGTGGTCGTACAGGTGAGTCTGCCGCGTTTGGTATTACCGAACAATTAGTACACCTAGGTTTCGAATCCGGCAGAATGAAAACGGGTACTCCACCAAGAGTAGATTCCAGAACCGTTAATTATGCAGCGATGGAAGAACAACTCGGCGATACTAATCCAGAGAAGTTTTCCTACACAGATACACCAATATTATCAAAACAAAATAGTTGCTGGATAAGCTATACAAACCTTAGTGTTCACGACGAACTTCGTAAGGGATTTGATAAATCTCCAATGTTTAATGGCCGTATCCAAGGACTCGGCCCAAGATATTGCCCCTCTGTTGAAGACAAAATCAATAGGTTCGCAGATAAAGATAGCCACCAAATATTCCTAGAACCTGAAGGTCGTACTACTATAGAAATGTATGTAAACGGTTTTTCAACTTCATTACCTGAAGATATACAGTTCGCTGCACTTCGTAAAATACCAGGATTTGAAAATATCAAAATGCTCAGACCAGGCTATGCCATCGAGTATGATTTCTTTCCACCTACACAACTAAAGTTAACACTAGAAACACATCTAATAGAAAACCTCTTTTTTGCAGGACAAATAAACGGTACTACAGGCTATGAAGAAGCAGGGGCACAAGGACTCATGGCCGGTATAAACGCCCATAGAAAATCACATCAATTAGATAGTTTTATCTTGAATCGGGATGAGGCTTATATTGGAGTTTTGATAGATGACCTCGTGAACAAAGGTACTGATGAACCCTATCGGATGTTTACCTCTAGAGCCGAATTCCGTACTATTTTACGCCAAGATAATGCCGATATTAGACTAACATCGAAAGGACACGAGATTGGTTTAGCTTGTATTGATAGACTTAATAAAGTAAAAAAGAAAATAGAAAAATCAGATGAACTTTATAAAATTCTCGGTGAATCCAAAATTAATCCCATCGAAGTAAACGAGTTTTTAGCATCTCATAAATCAGCCAACATCAGAGAGAAAACAACCTTTTATAATCTGCTGAAAAGACCAGAATTGAACATACAAAATATTAGGAATGGAAATAACGTCTTTGAAAACATTATACATGAATATACCAAAGATGAACTCGAACAAACCGAAATAAAAATAAAATACGAAAAATATATAGAAAAAGAATTACTGCTTGCCGAGAAACTAACCAAATTCGATGATCTCAAAATCAACCCAGACTTTGCCTATGAAAATTTAAAGTCTATTTCGATAGAGGCCAGACAGAAACTAAAAAAACTTAAACCCATCACATTGGGACAAGCCTCTCGTATAAGTGGAGTTTCACCTGCAGATATTTCTGTAATAATGTTACATTTAGGCAGATGAAATATATACTAATTTTAGCATCCTTGTTAACAATTTTTAGCTGTGCTCAGTTCGTTCCACCCACCGGCGGACCAATAGACAAAACACCACCTAAACTTTTAAGTTCTAGTCCACTTACAAAGACCAAGAATTTCAAAGGTCGTACAATTAATTTAGAATTTGATGAGTACGTAGATTTTACCGCACTCAAACAGGAACTTCTAATACTACCAGACCCCAACACATTGTATACTATTAAACAAAAAGATAAAAACATTATTCTCACTTTTGATAAAAACTTTTCAGATAGTACAACCTATACACTTAATTTCAGAAACGCTATAAAAGATTTAAGTGAAAGAAATCCTACAAAAAACCTCAAATTAGTGTTCAGTACAAGCTCAGAAATAGATTCTCTTAAACTCAGCGGTACTATATTAGACTTACACACCAAACAACCAGTTCTAGACGCCCTTGTAGGCCTTTACAAAGAAGACACCGTTCCGCTGTACAAAAAAAAACCAAATTACTTCATCAAAACCGACAGTTCAGGCAAATATGAATTCGAAAACATAAAAGCCAACAAGTATTTCTTAATGGCATTTACAGACAAAAACTTAAATCTTCTTTACGATCAAAAAAACGAAAAAATTGGATTTATAAAAGACACCATCACACTGAACCAAAACAAAATTATCGATACCTTAGAAATATATCCAGCCAACTACACTAAAAACAGAATAAGAAAAAACATCAGCCGCGAAACAGAATTCGTGATTCAATTAGACAAACCCATAAAAAACGCAAAAATAAACCTAAATGATAGCAGTTTAGTATATAACTACGACAAACTTAATATCAATATTTTTAAACTTTCCACGACAAAAACTGACACCACACTTGCCCAAATAATTCTGACAGACTCTTTAAATATATCAGATACAATTTCACAGAAAATATTTTTCTCGATCCCATCCAAAACAAAACGTAAAATACAATCCTTCGGCCTAAACAGTACCATCAAAAATGGCCAAGAATTAATCAAAAATATTAAGTATAATTTTGCTTTTCAATATCCTATCACCCGGTTTGATTCATCCAAAGTAATCTTCAAGACAGATACTGTGCAATCAGAAAAACCACTCTTCAAGTGGATCAGCCAAAATAATCTTGAAGTTAGTCTTACCACGAAAGCTAAGAAACAAATCGAAATTATTTTTCCTTCAAATATATTTCAGAATTTTAGAGGGGATACAAATACTCTTTTTGCACTCAAGAATCCGATTCTAGCCCCAAATGATTTAGGAACAATGGAAGGTAATACCATAACAAATAAAGGCACAAAAATTGCTCAGTTAATAAACGAAGACAGCGGTTTAATAACCGACACGCAAACATTTACAAACAAATTTACATTTAAAAATATAATACCAGGTTCTTATAACGTTAAAGTAATTTTCGACGAAAATAATAATGGTATTTGGGATCCAGGAAATATCAAAACTTTAACACCACCCGAAAAAATATTAATAACTAAAGAATCAATAAGAGTAAGAGCTAATTTTGAACTAAAAGATCAAAAAATAGAATAGAATGTTAATAAGTATGTGTAAAACCCCATTTCATTGTGGATTAATAGGTGTGTAACATAGCTTAAAAACATGCTTTCAAGAATAAATCAGCACAAAAACCAAAAAAAGAATATAACTCACAACTTTTAGTGAATTATTAACAGATACCAAACATAAAAAAAAGATAGAATAGCTTGTTAATTAAAATTAGTAATAGATTAACATTTAAAGTTAATAAACTTAAAAACAAACATTTAAGTGTTGATAATCCAGAATCTTATCCACAGTATAAACAATAAATAAACATTTGTATTTACCAAATAAAGTACTCCACTTATTCACAGACATAGTAATTAATAACAATAAATTATATTAATAATCTTCTTTTATATTATATGAATTCTAAAATAAGAAAAACCATTTTTATATGGCTCGTCCTTTGTTTTTCTGTGGCTGCACAAGAAATGGATATGGCTAATACATATTATAAACAAGGGGAATATGACAAAGCCGCAGAAATATACAGGAAGCTCAGTAATAATAAAGATCAAGCTAGGTTAATACACAATGAGTATCTGGCAACAATGATAAAATTGAAAGACATAACTTCTGCTGAAAAATTTTTAAAGACACAAATTAGAAATAATAGCAATTCATTTTCTTATAGGGCAGATTTAGCTCAATTGTATGAAATATCAGGTAAAGTGGAGCTAGCCAATCAGGAATATGATAAAATAATAGAAGAAGCTTCTAAAACGGACGCTTTTGTGTATGAACTACAGTATTTTTTCTATAAAGCTAATAAAATAGACTTTGCAGTGCGACTTTTGCTCACTGCTAGAATTAAAAGTAAGGATCAATTTAAATTTGATACCCAGCTCGCTCAGGCATATCTCTATCTCGACCAGAAAGATAAGATGCTAGAAGAGGTGCTTGGCTTTGGTCAGAGGAGTTTTAACTACTCGTATGTACAGGCTACCATTCAAGACAACATTAAAAGCGATAAGGAAATAGATATGCTCGAAAAAATGCTTTACGCTAGAATACAAGCAGAACCCAATGAAATATTTAATATAGAAATACTTATTTGGCATTTTACTCAAAAAGCAGATTACGCTCGTGCCTTTATACAGGCTCGTGCATTAGATAGACGCGAAAAACTCAACGGCTTTAAGGTATATGAACTTGCTAGTCAGAGCTTTAATGCTAATGATTTCAAAAATTCATCCAAAATGTATCAATACATCATGGAAGAATATCCTGACGGTGAACTTTATCCTTATGCCCGACGGTGGTTGATTCAAAGCAAGGAAGAGTTGGTAAAAACAACTTTTCCTATTGACAATCAACAGATTAAAGACTTGATAAATCAATATCAGCAAATGGTAATAGATGTGGGCATTAATACCAAAACGGTTGACGCCCTTCGCAATATGGCACTTTTAAACGCCTTTTATTTACAAGACCATAGCAAGGCAATAGGGATACTAGAATCGGCCATTGCAGGGGCTGGAAACAACCAAAAATTCAAGGATCAGTGTAAACTCGACCTCGGAGATATATATATTCTTAAAGATGAGCCATGGGAGTCCACTTTGTTGTACATGCAGGTTGAAAAATCACAAAAAGAGGATAATTTGGGTGAAATTGCGAAATTGAAGAATGCGAAATTGCAATATTATACAGGGCAGTTTGAACTTTCTAAAGAAATATTGGATGTACTCAAAAAAGCTACAACCAGAGAAATATCTAACGATGCCATGCAGTTGAGTCTGCTCATTCAGGACAATACCGGTTTGGATACCTCAGAAGTGGCTATGGCAGATTTCTCAAAAGTAGATTTACTCATTTTTCAAAACAGATATGAAGAGAGTGTTCTAAAATTAGAGGAACTCTTTAAAAAGTATAAAAGCCATAGCCTAGCAGACGAAATACTGTGGTTGAAAGCCAACACTTTATTGAAAATAAATAAGATAGACCAAGCGGTTGTAGATTTGAAGAGTATTTTAGAAAACTACAAATACGATATCTTGGCTGATGATGCACTATTTACTTTGGCCAGAGTAACAGAGGAAAACCTCAAGGATAAAGAAAAAGCGATGGAATATTACCGACAATTGCTAAAAGATTATCCCGGAAGTATCTATGGTGCACAGTCACGTATTCGATTCAGAGAATTACGTGGAGATATTGTTAATTAATTGATTATCAGCATTATGTATGTTGATAACTAACACATGAGGCATTTAAACCCTTAACTACTAATCATTTAAACATTGCGTGACTTTATGATTGTTAATATGTCTAAATTTCATTTTTTAATTATCTTTGAAAAAAAATAGATTCTGAATGAGCAATTCTATCAAAATATTATTTGCTTCTCTGTTTTTACAAAACTTCTCTTTTGCACAGAGCAACAAATGTCTAATGACCGAAATGCTCTTGACAAAGAACAACCAGCCTATCAACAAGGTACTGATTCAATACGATAAATTCGAAAATGTACTTTCCAGAGAAACCATTCAGTATTACGATGGAGTAGGAGTAAGCTCTTTAGTCACCAATGAGTACAATGCTAAAAACAAACCAGTAAAAACAGAATATTTTTTTCGAAATGAACGCACAAGAACGGTCAATAAAACCTATGATAATGCAGGTAATCTTTTGAG
This sequence comes from Spirosoma fluviale, assembly GCA_945885545.1. Classification (GTDB taxonomy): domain Bacteria; phylum Bacteroidota; class Bacteroidia; order Cytophagales; family Spirosomataceae; genus Leadbetterella; species Leadbetterella lacustris. Next base: position 1,532 of record CAMCYZ010000013.1, on the reverse strand, counting down.
TGAATCAGAGTCAAAAGAAAATAAAATTACCAACAGAGCCATCAAGACAGATAATAAATTGGAGCAGGTTTTTCTAAACGAAGATGGGTCCATTTCGGCAAAACATATTTTAGAAACAAATGCCAACACAACGTATATCACGAAATATGATGCCCAAAACAAGCTAATTTTCTCAGAGAAAAAGATACTATCCACATCAGGAAAAGATGTGGAAAACCAATATGAAGACTTCATAGGTAAAGTAAAAAAGACCGAGAAATTTCAGTACAATTCAGAAGACAAAATGACTCGCTCTGAAAATTATCTCGACGGTGTCTTAGAAAATTATACCGTCTATGATTATGCCGATGACAATCTGATTAAAATGACGGCTTTCACTAAAAACAATTTGGAAGATTATCGTTTGGAAATGAGGTATTCGGGAAATAGCCAATCCGAAGTAATTAGTTATTATCGAAATGAGCTCGCCAATAGAAAACAGAAAGAGTACGACGCAAACAACAATTGCATAAAAGAGACCAGTCTCAACAAAGACGGTCAAATCATAAACGTAGCAACATTTAAATATACCTGTAAATAATAAATATGGATTTTGTAGCAGAGATTAACAGACTTAAAAAAGAGAAAAACGCCGTAATATTGGCCCATTATTACCAAACAGCTGACATTCAAGATGTGGCCGATTATATTGGTGACAGCCTCGGCCTTTCGCAAGAAGCCGCCAAAACCGAGGCAGATTTGATAGTTTTTGCCGGTGTAAAATTCATGGCCGAAACAGCCAAAATACTATCTCCAAACAAAAAAGTCGTTCTGCCAGATATCAATGCCGGCTGTTCCTTAGAAGAATCGGCTCCTGCCGATAAATTCAAAGCTTTCAAAGCCAACTATCCTGATGCCGTGGTCATTTCTTATGTCAATTGTTCTGCAGAACTCAAAACGTTAACTGACATCGTTTGCACCAGTACCAACGCCATTAAAATAGTAGAAAGCGTACCAGGCGATAAACAAATAATCTTTGCACCAGACAAAAACCTCGGTGGATACATCAACCGCGTAACAGGCCGAAACATGATACTTTGGGACGGAGCCTGCATGGTTCATGAGGCTTTTTCGGCCAGAATGCTTAAGGATATGAAAGAAAAACATCCTGAAGCCTGCGTTATAGCTCACCCCGAATCCGAAAAACCAGTTTTAGATCTTGCAGAATACATCGGTTCTACTACAGGATTATTAAAATATACCATCAACAGCCCCAAAAAAGAATTCATAGTAGCTACCGAATCGGGCATTTTGCACCAAATGCAGAAAGCTTCTCCCGATAAAGTGTTCCACGTGGCACCAACTTCTAAAGATGGCCGAGCATGTCAAGCATGTCAAGACTGCCCGCACATGAAGCTCAACACCATGGAGAAACTCTACAATTGCCTCAAAGACGAAATACCAGAAATTATCTTGCCAGAGCAAACTATAAAAGACGCCAGAGCGGCTATAGACCGCATGTTGGAGATTTCGGCGAAATTTGGGTTATAAAA
>CAMCYZ010000012.1 GCA_945885545.1 Spirosoma fluviale | reverse complement strand
CTGGCCTTACCCGCTTTGTATTGGTCGTACTTAGCGTTGGCAGAGACCAAGGTGAGCATAAACTGTGAGAGCGATTTTAGAAATCTTTCAGTGGTTATATCCTCGGTTCCAAAAGCCTTTTTGAACATTGGCGGATAACTCTTGTCTTTCCTGAGTTTTTCTAGTACATTACCTATTTGCTCGTCCATTTCCACTGGATTTTCTATAGGAGCCAAAGAAAAAAGGTCTAAGTCAAAAACTCCGCCATCCCAAAAGAAGGTCTTCCCCCAAGCCAAATTTTGCAGAGCGGGTGCATTTCGTGGACCCACCAGGCCATCGATACCGTGGCTTTGAGCGTGTCCATGGTGTGTAAATGCATACGGTTGGTTATGACATTCGCCACAAGAAATGGTGCCGTCTCGCGAGAGTTTACCGTCGAAAAATATCTTTTTTCCCAATAAGAATCCATCCTCCGTGATGGGGTTGGATTCCATTTTGTAAGAAGTATTAGGAAAAGTACTCGGCTTTTCGAACAATACCAAAGGAGTATCGGGTTCGGTAGTTTCTTCTTTCGAACAAGCCCAAAGCAATATGGAAACAATAAGTATAATTTCTATTTTCAACTTCATTTCGGCTTACATTTCGTCGTTATGAACGTGTTCCACCGCAAACATGTCTTTGTAGTTATTCGCTACTGCCGTACCCAAGGTTGGATTCATGATGGTGTTACTTTCTGCAATTTTTAGCGTTGATTTAAACACTTTTTGGGCATCGATAGCCAAGTGAACTTCTGGTGCAATGTTTTTTCTTACTTTGGCTTTTTCTGCAATTTGTAAAGAAATAGTTCTTAGGTTGTTTGCCGTCTTTGCTGTTAATCCACCAAAGCCTCCGATGTGGAACTTATAATCTTTAGCCGCATTTGCAGATTTGGTCGATTTTCCTTCCATTTTGAAGAAAATATAACCCGAGTTCCATGACCAATACATGTTGTCTGTTCCATATGAGGCAGGATCAAGAACACCCGTTCTTTGTGAAACATCAGAAACAGATTTTGCACTATCTACACCTACCATAAATGACACCGAAGTGTAATCACCAGCAGGTACATCCGACAAGGTGATCGTTTTGCTATCTTCAACAGATTCTTTAACCAAGAAATATTTATCGGCAAACTTTAACTCTGTCCCGTCAGACTTTTTGAGGCTAATATTGCTCACGAAGTAGTTGAAAGTAGAAATGGTAAAATCTTCACCCGATGCATTGGTGTAAGTCTTGGTATTTAATACCATAGGCTCAGTACCCACCAAGTTTTCGAAGTAAAGACTCACACTGTTTTTATCGTTGGGATTGATATCAGAAGTTTCACAAGCAGCAAAAAACACAGAAATACCTAAAAATAAAGCAAACGCTATTTTTTTCATTTTAATTCAAATATAATTTTTTAAGAAATAAGAATATGTAATGACTTGGATAGAAAAAAAGTCATTAACCATCAAAGGATTATGCTTTTGACAATTCCACGATGATTGATTTTAATAAAACTTGTCTTAAAAAATTATACCTGCGGAGGATGAAAAAATGAAAAGGCGTGTAGGTGTGAAATGCGGTTTTTATATTGAAAATTTTGAATAGATTTTTCTCTAAAACTTTTTGCTGGAAAATAATTTGAGAAAAGGGGATTCTTCTGAACTACTTCGAGCGACAACAACTTGGAAATAAAATTATTGGTAGCTTGTTTTTCGTCCTCTTGCTCGGCTTTTTGTATTTGTTTGGCCAAATAACACTTTCCGTCGCAATGCATTTCAGGGCGATTTTTGTTTACGCAATAATTTTTGATGATATAATCTTTGCGGAGTTCATAATTGACAAAGAAAATCGGAGCCATGAGCATTTTAAATGTCAGGGAAACAAAGAGCGTTGCTCCGATTATTTTTTTAGTCAGTTCCATTCGGGTGCAAAGTTAAAATAGGATTTAAAAATAAACGTGACAAAAGTCATATTTTATAAATCGTAAAGCTGATTTTTTTTCTCTTTAGTCATCTGTATCGATTTTAATAAAAATTACAAAATCAGTTTTGTTTGGGATAAAAAACCGGTTTGCTGAGCATATTGGTAATTGTTCCTTGAAAATATCATATTATTAATCAATTTATTACCAAAAGCAGTACACAGCAGGACACTTATTCTTAATTCTTTTTCAAAATTTATAAAAAATAACAACAGTTAGTTTTTGACTTATCATTTACTCTGAACCTTAAATTACTTTTTTATGAACCAAAAAATTACTTTTCGAAGTGGGGGTTTTCATCTATTAAGTTTAATTACTGGTATGATGTTCCTCTGTTCTTCACTTGCGTATTCCCAGATCAAAGGCAAGGTGACTGATTCTACGGGCGACCCTCTAGTTGGTGTAAGTGTCGCTATTAAAGGTACCACCAAAGGTACACAAACAGATGTGGGCGGCAACTACAGTATTGATGCTGCCAATAACACTGTTTTGGTATTCAGTTTTGTAGGTTATGAAACCAAAGAAGCATTAGTTTCTGATCAAAAAAACATTAATATTTCTCTTGGCCTCGACGATAAGCTATTGAGCGAGGTAGTGGTTGTTGGTTATGGCTCTCAATTGAAAAAATCGGTAACTGGATCGGTTCAAAGCATTGGTGCTAGAGAAATTAAAGATATACCAGTATCTCAAATCGGGCAAAAATTACAAGGCCAATTGGCGGGAGTTCAAATAAACCAAACTACAGGTAGGCCTGGTGAAGGCATGAACATCAGGATAAGGGGTCAGCTTTCGGTTGCGGCTGGTAGCGATCCACTTTATGTTATTGATGGTTTTCCAATTACGGGCAATATTGGAGATTTGAATCCAGATGAAATTGAAGATATATCTATTTTGAAAGATGCTTCCTCTACCTCATTATACGGCTCAAGGGCTGCAAATGGGGTGGTTTTGATTACAACTAAAAAGGGAAAAGCAGGTTCAAGTGTGAGTTTCAATGTCTTTACTGGTATTCAAGAAGTTCCTGTAAAAGGCAGAGTAAAAATGTTAAATGCTGAAGAATTTGCCCAGTTTAAAAAAGAGTTTTATGAAGATGCTAAACAGCCTGTTCCTGCGGAATTTCAAAACCCGTCAATCTATCGTGACAAAGATAACGACTGGTACGGAGCCTTATTAAGAAGAGCCCCATTACAGAGTTATAATTTAAGTTTGTCCAATAATACTAGTAAATCAAGAACCTCTATTGTAGCTGGTGTTTTTAATCAAAAAGGTGTGGTATTGAATAATGAGTACATTAGATATTCTTTTAGGATGAATTCTGAATACAACATTTCAGACAAAGTAAAGATTGGCTTTAATGTAGCTCCTCAGTTTGTTTATGATGATACACCTCGTACTGATGGTGATCGTGGTACAGGTATATTATTCAATGCTTTGCATACCTGGCCGGTAATGCCAATATATGATGACAAAGGAGAACTAACACTTTTTAACCGCTTTCCAGCTAGCACAGGTAATATTTTTGCTTATCCAAACTGGTTAAGGGCAGCCAACGAACTTGTAAATGAAACTACTAATACGAATCTTATTAGTAATGGCTATTTGGAATATAAGCCTATTAAAAATTTAACTTTAAAATCGACATTTAATGTTGAATTGTTTAGATCTAAATTTTTCTTTTTTAACCCGTCTACGGCCACTTCGGCTATAAATGTAGCCATTCCCACTACAGCAGCATCTATTAGAGAAAATGTGGAAAACCTGACATGGTTAAATGAAAACCTCGCTACATATGCTAAAAGTTTTAATAACCACAATATTGAAGTCTTAGCTGGTTTTTCTAACCAAAAATTTACACAAGAGTCTACTCGTCTCCAAGCAGATACTTATGCAGATGACCGCTTACCTACAGTACAAGGTGCTATTAATATAAACCGTGGGGGTACAAATTCTGGAGTTCAAGAATGGGCACTTACTTCGGTTTTATCGAGATTAACTTATGATTATAAAGGCAAATACTTGATGACAGCCTCTATCAGACGTGATGGGTCTTCCCGCTTTGGGTCGGCTAACCGTTGGGGTACATTTCCTTCTGTATCAGCAGGGTGGGTATTATCAGACGAGAGTTTTCTTAAAAATAGTAATAAAATATCCTTTGCAAAAATTAGAGCAAGTTATGGTATAATCGGTAATAACAATATAGGTAATTACACTTCATATGCTTTAATTAATAATACAGTAAATGCTGTTTTTGGTAATACAGTTTCTCCGGGTTCGGTTGTAACTTCTTTAGATAATTCAAATTTAGGCTGGGAAACAACCAAACAGTTTGACTTTGGTGTTGATCTAGGTCTACTAAACGATCGTATTACTTTAGTATATGATTATTACCGAAAACTTACTTCTAACCTGCTTTACAGTGTGCAAATTGCCCAAGAATCTGGTTTTTCTAATTTCAATGACAACATAGGTGAAATTAGGTTTTGGGGTCATGAGGTAGCATTAAATACAAAAAATACTATTGGTAAATTTAAATGGGGAACTAATGCCAACATTTCATTTAACCGAAATAAAGTTATTGCTTTGGCAGACGGTATAGACCGTGTTTATGGTACCTTTCATATTACAAAAGTTGGCTATCCTTTTGGTCAATTTTATGGACATATTTCCCAAGGAATGTATCAAAATGCGGAGGATTTAAAAAATTCTCCACAAGTTCCAGGCCGATCTACGGTGGGAAGCATAAAACTTACTGATCAAAATGGAGATGGCATTATAACAAATGGTGGTGATAATGACGACAGAGTTATTATGGGGAATCCTTTTCCTAAATTTATTTATGGTATCACCAATAACTTCTCTTATGGTAACTGGGATGCTAATATCGTAGGTTCAGGTTCTTTTGGCAATGAACTTTTAGTACGTCATATTTACTCTACTGCTAACTTAGACGGTGTTTTTAATATGGTAGAAGGAGTTAAAAATAGATTTAGGTCAGAAGCAAATCCTGGACTTGGTATGTATGGTACTACCGTGGGAGGAGGTAACGTTACTGGTATTGAAAGAGACTGGATGAACAGCCGTTTTGTAGCTGATGCATCTTTCTTTACCATAAAAAATGTAACTGTAGGATATACAATACCTAAAGCAAACAAGGTATTTAAATCTGCAAGAGTTTATACTTCTATTCAACAGCTTATGGTGTTTACAAAATATTGGGGTGGGCCTAATCCAGAAACTAGTGCTCAGTCAAACGGACAAGGTGATGGTGGTAATTTATCACCAGGTGTTGATCTCTCAAACTATCCGGTACCACGTACTTTCACTGTTGGCGTTAATTTGAATTTTTAAGTAATCCTAAAAAAGAAATAGTAATGAAAAAAATAATATTAACCGTTTTATTGGTATTCACAGGTTTAGTAAGTTGTAAAGAAGACTTTCTCTCTGTAATTCCTGAAACAAGCCTAAGTTCAGCTATATTTTTTAACAAAGAAGCTGACTTTCAGCAGGCTGTAAATGGTGCTTATGTTCCATTAAGGAGTATTTACAACGACAGGAATTGGCTTTTGTGTGAAATGCATTCTGACAATACCTACTATTCTCGAAATATCCTTTTTGGTGCTACTGAGCAGCAAGAAGACATTGCAGACTTTTCAGTGCCAGAAGCTAAAGGTCTAACAGCAAATGTTCACGTATTAAACCAGTATAGACTAGATTATCAAATAATTGCGAGAGCGAATCAGGTTCTTGCATTGATAGATGGAGTTCAATTTGATGCAGTTCGAAAAAACAACATCAAAGGTCAAGCACAGTATTTAAGGGCATTTGCTTATTTTCAATTGGTTCAGTTGTTTGGAAAAGTCCCTATGCATACAGAACCAGTAAAAGATAGAGAGGGCTCTACAAAACCACTTTCAACCAGTGATCAATTATATGCCCAGATTATAAAAGATGCTACTGAGGCCATAGCAGGCCTTCTTCCCAAAACTACTCAAGAACCAGGTAGAGCAACTAAAGGGGCTGCTCAAATGCTTCTGGCTAATGTTTATATGGTGCAGAAAAAATGGGCACAAGCAGAGGCATTGTTGAAAGAGATAGTAGCCAGTGGGCATTACTCTTTAATGCCAAGCTATGTTGACGCCTTCACGACTACTTCAGGTAATAAAAACAATAAAGAATCTGTTTTTGAGGTACAATACCAAGAGGGTGCCAATGGTTTACAAGGTAATTTTATGTATAGTTTCCTTTCTCGACCTATGAGTCCGGCAGAATTAACACCTCTTGCTGGTACATCTAACCCTCAGCCCTTAACTGGTGAAGGAAACAATACACCTACACCAGATGTAATTGCAGCCTATGAAACTGGTGATTTACGCAAAGACGCTTCTGTTGGTTATGTAACACTTAGCGGAAGTTTAAGAAGTAACAAGGTTTATCCATATATTAAAAAGTTTGTAAGACCTCATTCTTTACATAATAATCATGGTATGAACTGGCCAGTTTATCGCTACTCCGAGGTACTTTTATTTTTAGCGGAGGCTCAAATGGAGCAAAATAAACTTGCAGATGCTGCAGCGAATTTGAATTTAGTAAGAACCAGAGCTGGTTTGGCTAATACTACGGCCACATCTCAAACTGCCTTAAGAGACCAAATTTACCAAGACCGCAGATCAGAATTAGCCTTTGAAAACAAACGCTGGTTAGATTTGGTTAGAACGGGCAAGGCTATTGAGACTATCACTGCTTATGGAAATAGAGTTAAAGCTAATCCTTTGGATTATTATTATCCTGAAGGTGCCACTACCCGGAGCAATGCATTTACAAATATCCAGTTGCTCTACGCTTTGCCAGACGTAGAGTCATCCCTAACACCGCATTTTTAATTCATTTTAATAAAATTTAATGCTACACAAGAAAAAATTTCAAATTTCTTGTGTAGCATGTTTTTTAATGCCTAATTTAAGAGCTTAAATAAAAAACATCATGTTATTCAATCTTAAAAAATTAATTTTCTTCTTGGCTATTGTTGCCGTTTTAGGAGCGGCTTCATTTACTATTACCAAGAATCCCTTCTCCAAACACGCCATTGAAGATAATTCAAAAATCAAGAAACTGAGATTATCAGAAGGTTTCGCTGCCGAACATATCTACAGCCCTTCGGCCAACAACCAAGGCTCATGGGTAGCTATGGCTTTTGATGATAAAGGCCGCTTGATAACCTCTGATCAGTATGGAAAGTTATTCAGGTTAAAAATTCCTGCAATAGGTTCCTCATCTTTAACTCCAGAGGTGGAGAAACTTAAAATTGGCACAGGTATAGGTGCAGACACCATGGGCATGGGCTATTCTCAGGGGCTATTATATGCTTTCAACAGTCTTTATGTGATGGTAAATAACAGCAAAAATAATAAAACCTTCACAAGACAAAGTGGCCTATATCGCCTGCAAGATATGGATGGCGATGACCAATTTGAGAAAGTGACTTTCATGAAACCTATGGATGGCGATGGAGAGCATGGCCCGCATAGTATTAAACTTTCTCCCGATGGAAAATCATTAGTGGTAATTTCTGGAAACCATACCGATGTACCGCCTATGAATCATTATCGTTTGCCTAACAATTGGCAGGAAGATCAGCTTTTTCCATTGATAAAAGACCCACGCGGACATGCAAATGACCGTATGGCACCTGGTGGCTGGGTTGCTCAGCTTGACCCTGAAGGTAAGCATTGGGAATTGCTAAATGCAGGCTACAGAAATGCATACGATTTTGATTTCAACGAAGTGGGCGATTTGTTTGTGTATGATGCCGACATGGAATGGGATTTTGGTACCCCATGGTATAGACCTACAAGAGTTTCTCATTCTACATCTGGTGCTGAATTTGGTTGGAGAACGGGTAATAGCAAATGGTCACAGACCTACCCAGATAACCTTCCGCCAGTAATAAATATTGGACAGGGCTCTCCAACGAATTTAATTCACCTTAAAAATGCAAAAGTTCCTGCCAAATATCAAAGGACGCTTCTGGCATTTGACTGGAGCTTTGGTATTATGCACGCCATTCACTTGAAACCTTCGGGTTCTACCTATACTTCTGAGCGTACTGAGTTTCTCTCAGGTTTGCCATTGCCTCTTACCGATGGCGTAGTTGGTCCAGATGGCTCCATTTATTTTTTGACGGGTGGCCGCAGATTGGAATCTGACTTATACAGAGTAACTTATGTTGGAAGTGAGTCTACAACACCCCTGACCGTTACACCCATAAACGAAGCCAATACTCTACGTCGCAGTTTGGAAAAATTCCACTCGGGTGGTCCAAATCCTGAGGCTGTTAAAACAGCATGGCCACATCTAAAAAGCACGGATAGGTTTATTCGTTACGCGGCAAGATTGGCTCTGGAACACCAACCCGTGTCTCAATGGCAAGACTTGGCTTTGACAGAAAAAGACCCCGTTGCCTCAACTCAGTCCTTGATTTCATTGATAAGAATGGGCAAAGGCGAGAAGCAAAATGAAATTATAAATGCTTTGTTGAAAATCAATTTCAAAACTTTAACCGAATCTCAAAAGATTGATGTGTTGAGAGCTTTTGAATTGTCATTTTTGAGAATGGGAATGCCTACAGAGGCAAATAAAGCAAAAATTATTGCCTTCATGAATCCCAATTATCCGGCAAATACCGCAGAGTTAAATAAAATGTTGAGCAAAAATCTATTATATCTTGATGCCCCAGGAGCTATTCAAAAGACCTTGGCATTGATGAAACTAAAAGACGAGCCAGGTGCAAACGATAATATGCTCAAAACAGCAACGAATTCAAACGATTTGATTGCAAGAAGTACACAGTACGGTGGGGATATAGCCAACACATTGGCTAATTTGCCTCCTATGCAACACACCTATTATGCCAATGTTTTGACAATGGCTAAAAAAGGTTGGACCAACGCCGAAAGAGAAACTTATTTCAAGTGGTTTAATAACGCCTTCAAATTTAAAGGAGGTAATAGTTACGTTGGATTTATTGATAGATCTAGAAAATTGGCCTTAAAAAATGTTCCTGAGGACAAAAGGTCATATTTTGACAAACTTTCCGGTGCCGAGCTTTTAAGTTCTAATGGTAATAATTTGGTTTCTTCTGCATATCCAAAAGGGCCCGGAAGAAGATGGACTCTAGAGTCTGGCTCGCCAGTTTTAGACAAAGGTTTAACTGACCGAGATTTTGAGCAAGGCAAGGCTATGTTTTCGGCAACAACATGTAAGGGTTGTCACACCATGCTAGGTCAAGGAGGAGCTGCCGGCCCTGATTTGACTCAGATAGGTACTCGTTTTTCACCAAAAGATCTTTTGGAAGCCATTGTGGATCCTGACAAAACCATTTCAGATCAATATGCGGCTACTCAATTTTCATTAAAAAATGGTACTTCGATAGTGGGCCGTTTAGTAAATGAAGATAAGTTGGCGTATTACGTGTCTCAAAATCCTTATGCTCCAGAATCGTTGGAGAAAGTATTGAAAAAGAACGTAAGCTCAACCAAAACCTCGAACGTATCTATGATGTTTCAAGGGCTCATCAACAGTCTGAATGAAGAAGAATTTAAGGACTTGATGGCCTATTTGATTTCGGCAGGAAATCCTAAAAACCCGATGTTCAAAACTCAGGTACAGAAATAAATATCATTTATAATAAAATCAGGCTATATCTAATTTTCATAGATATAGCCGTTTTTAATCTTTAAAAAAAATGAAGGATAAGAACAAATTATTTTTTTTGATCCTATTTATTTTTTTTGGAATAAACACTACAATGGTTTTTGGTCAGGAAACCAAAAAGCCCAATATACTCTACATTTTGGTTGATCAATGGCGAGCTCAAGCATTAGGGTACGCAGGCGACAAAAATGCCATTACGCCCAATCTGGATAAATTGGCATCGGAAAGTATAAATCTAAAAAATGCTATTTCAGGAACAGCAGTTTGCACCCCTCATCGGGCCTCACTTATGACGGGCCAATATCCGCTATCCAACGGCATGTTTATGAATGATGTTTTGTTAGATACAAATGCCACAACTATGTCAAAAGTATTTTCAAAAGCAGGTTATAATACGGGATATGTTGGCAAATGGCATTTGGATGGGCATGGAAGAAATAGCTTTATTCCTCCCACTCGCCAACAAGGGTTCCAATATTGGAAAGCATTAGAATGCACTCACAATTATAATAATTCTGACTATTATGTTGGAAATTCCAAGAGGAAATTGACTTGGGAGGGCTATGATGTAATTGCCCAAACTGAGGATGTTTGTGCATATTTGAAAAATCAAGCCGCTCAAGAAAATCCTTTTTTGATGTTTATTTCTATTGGTAGCCCACACGATCCTTATCAGTCAGCACCTGAAAAATATCGGAAGTTGTATGAGAATAAGGATTTTGAAGTTAATCCAAATGTTCCCTCCGATAAAATTGAAAAAGTAAAAAAAGACCTTTTGGGCTATTATTCGCACATTACTGCAATAGACGAATGTATCGGCAAAATGTGGCAGACTTTGAAAGATTTAGGAATCGATGAGAACACAATAATTGTATTTTCTTCGGACCACGGAGATCTTTTAGGGGCCCACGGTGCTTGGAACAAACAGCAACCTTATGAGGAAAGCATACGAGTTCCGTTTCTAATTCATTATCCAAAATTGCTCGGGAAAAAACCTAAAACGCTCGCTACATTACTAAATTCACCGGATATAATGCCTACGCTATTAGGACTTGCCAAAATCAAAATCCCTAACTCTGTAGAAGGCTTAGATTTTTCTGGCGTTTTGAAAGGAACAAGGAAAGACAAAGTCACACAAGCCTTAATTGCTTGTTATCAGCCATTTGGCCAATGGGATAGACAAAGAGGCGGCAAGGAATACCGTGGAGTGTACACAGGAAAATATACTTACACCAGAGATTTAAATGGGCCTTGGTTGCTTTTTGATAATGAAAAGGATCCATTTCAAATGAATAATCTTGTTGGAAAGCCTGAATTCGCAATTCTTCAAAATGATTTGGAAGAAAGATTAAAATCAGAATTACAAAAGAGGAAGGATAAGTTTGAACCTGGTATAGAATATATAAAAAAGTGGAACTATGTAGTAGATGACACTGAAACTGTGCCTTATTTAAAAATTAATTATGAAGGTAAACCAATAGTGGAATAGATGATAAAAACCAAAATTTACTTAGGCCTTTATGCTTTGCTTATTTTTGCTTCAATAGCATTGGGTTTTTCTTTTAAAGCAAAAAAAAATTCGGAAAATATTTTAAAGCCAAATATCATCTTTATTCTCACAGATGATCATCGTGCTGAAGCATTGGGCTATGCAGGAAATAAATATGCCTATACACCAGAAATGGATAAGCTTGCTAAAGAAGGTACTTATTTTAAAAATGCCTTAGTTACAACTCCAATTTGTGCTGCTAGTAGAGCAAGTATTTTGAGTTCAATGCATGAAAGAAGCCACCGTTATACCTTTCAAACTGGCGATATTAAGCAAGAATATATGGAAAATGCCTATCCTAAAATTTTAAAAAATGAGGGCTATTTTACAGGTTTTTATGGCAAATTTGGAGTAAATTACAAAAAGCTTGACGAATTGTTCGACGTCCATGAAAACTTTGATAGGAATGTAAAGTATCCAGATAAGCGAGGTTATTTTTTCAAAACAATAGGTACTGATACTGTTCATTTGACACGCTATACGGGCCAAAAAGCCATAGAGTTTATAGAAAATGCCCCCAAAGACAAACCGTTTTGCTTGTCGCTTAGTTTTTCAGCTCCTCATGCCCATGACAACGCCCCAGATCAGTATTTTTATGATGAACAAACTGCTCATTTGCTTGAAAATCAGATAATTGAATCACCTTTATTGGGCGAGGATAAGTTTTTTAATGTACAACCCAATGAAGTAAAAAATGGTTTTAGTCGACTTCGTTGGACTTGGCGATTTGACGAACCAGCCAAATACCAGCAAATGGTCAAAGGTTATTATAGAATGATAGCCGGCATCGATTTTGAAATAGCCAAAATCCGAGCAGAATTAAAAAGACAAGGTCAAGATAAGAATACAGTAATTATCTTAATGGGGGACAACGGCTATTTTTTAGGAGAAAGGCAATTAGCCGACAAATGGCTCATGTATGACAAGTCTATTAGGGTTCCATTAATTGTGTACGATCCTAGAAATAATTTTCATCAGGACCTAAATGAAATGGCATTAAATGTAGATATTCCGGCAACAATTCTGCAATTGGCAAATGTAAAGCAACCCAAAATTTATCAAGGGAAAAGTTTGGTTCCATTATTAAACAAACAAACACCTAAGTTAAACAGAGACGCAGTTTTAATTGAACACCTCTGGGAGTTTGAAAGTATTCCTCCAAGTGAAGGCGTCAGAACTAAGGATTGGAAGTATTTCAGATATGTGAATGATATGTCTTGGGAAGAATTGTATAATTTAAAAACTGATCCATTGGAGTTATATAACTTAGCCAAAAATCCTAAATATCGATTGGTTTTGAATCAATTAAAAAAGGAAACAACGGTTTTAATAAATAAATTTCAAGACCCGTTTTTGGGGGAATGTACGGATTTGAATGCCAAATTTGAAAAATCATTGAAGTTTAGCTGGGATATTTCGACAAAAATAAGATCCCAAACTTCTTATCAATTGCTGGCCTCTTCTTCCAAATCAAAAATAGATCAAAACATTGGGGATATATGGAATTCTTTGCAAATTAAGTCGGCATCTTCCAATGTAAATCTGCCTGAAAACATAACATTAAAAAAAGGGCAAACCATTTTTTGGAAAGTAAGAATTTGGGATGAATTGAACCGAACTGGGGAGTATTCAGATATTCAGATATTCAAATTATAATTATGTTAAAATTCATAGTCGTTTTTACTACAATATGTTCTTTCCTAGAGATGGGAATGGCACAAAAAACTGTAGTGAGCATTAAAGAAAATCAATTTTTCATTAACGGCAAGCCAACATACCCTAATCGGTATTGGAACGGAAAAAAAATAGAAGGTTTGCTAATCAACAGCAGAATGGTTCAAGGGATTTTTGATGATTTGAATCCTGAAAGTTCTAATGAATTCGCTTATCCTGATACACAAAAATGGGACCCAAATCGAAATACAAATGAATTTATTCAAAACATGCCCCTTTGGTATGAAAATGGACTCAATGCCTTTACATTAAATATGCAAGGAGGAAGTCCCTACGGATATGGCAACAAAAAATGTTTAAATCCAGGTTTTAATACTGATGGTTCATTAATGGAGCCTTATATGGCTCGATTAGAACGCATTCTTAAAAAGGCAGACGAATTACAAATGGTGGTAATTCTGGGTATTTTTTATTTTGGACAAGATCAGAATTTGAAAGATGAAGCTTCGGTGATTGCTGCAGTAGACAATATTACCAATTGGATTTTAAATAAAGGGTATAGAAATGTATTGATTGAAATTGCTAATGAATGTGATTTGAAAAGTGCTTACAATCATCCAATAATTTATCCAGAAAGAATTGTCGAATTAATACGAAAAGTAAAAAGTAAAAAGATAAATGGCCATAGGCTATTGGTTAGTACAAGTTTTAGCGGAATCAAAGTGCCTACAAGCAAGGTTTTAAAAGAAGTTGATTTTGCTTTAATTCATGGCAACGGTGCCAAAAAACCTAACCAAATCCAATTATTGATAGATAGTACCAAAGCTAATCTTGCTGGCAGAAACATTCCCATTGTAAATAATGAAGACGATCACTATGATTTTGAAAAAGAAACCAATAATTTTTTGGTATCGATAAATAATTATGTGTCATGGGGCTACTTCGATTTTAGATTTTCAGGCGAAACTGATAAAAAAGAAGGATTTCAAAGTGTTCCCGTTGATTGGGGAATTAATTCTGAAAGAAAGAAAGCATTTTTTATTAAAACAAAGGAAATCACTGGCGGACAATTGATTAAGCCAAAGAGATAAGTTTTCTAAGCCAAAAAATAAATATAGAGTTTTTTTGAAAAAATACATAAGAGAAGGAGAGTAAAGGATGGTTTCTTTTTCCAAATTCCTTTATTTTAAAGATTGATTTTTTGAAAAAAATTAAAAAATATATGACATTAAATATTTAATTTTAAATTTGAATACAGCTATCTCAAGCTCGATTCTTAGACATTTGATAAACCTAATAATAAAATGATATGAAAATAAATAAGTGGATTTATTCTGTGCTTTTTTTTGCAGCTATGATAGCATTTAGTTGTAAAACTTCTAATTTTTCGCAAAATTTAGAAAAAGGATTTAAGTCTATTTTTGATGGAGAAAGTCTAAAAGGATGGTCAGGCGATACCAAATATTGGAGAGTTGAAAATGGCTGCATTGTAGGTGAAATCACCCCAGAAACTCTTTTGAAAACCAATTCATTTTTGACATGGCAAGGAGGTGAACCGGCTGATTTTGAACTAATAGCAGAGTGTAATATCACAGAAAAAGGCAACTCTGGTATAAATTATAGAAGTGTGATATTTCCTGATGTACCCAATGCTTTGAAAGGTTACCAAGCCGACATCGATGGGGCAAATAGATACACAGGTCAGAATTACGAAGAAAGAGGACGAACAACTTTGGCTTATAGAGGGCAAATAACCGAAATAAACGTACAAAGTGCCAATATGACCTCTGAACAAGTGCGAGCCAAAGTGGCAAAAAATGCTTGGACTGATCTTAAAGTAACTGGCTCATTGGGCGAAAATGAAGCACTAAAGACCAAAATCAAAGCCGAAGATTGGAACGAAATCAGGTTGGTTGTGAAAGGAAATAGATTGCAGCATTATGTAAACGGAATTTTGATGAGCGATGTAACTGATAATGATACCGTTAACGGTAAATCAAAAGGCCTTCTGGGTGTTCAGGTGCACGTTGGGCCACCGATGAAAGTGCAGTATCGAAACATGAGAATTAAAAATTTGTAGAATATAAAATAAGCTTGGCTATTAGCTAAAAGCTAACTGCTAAAAGCTGTAATCTAAGAAATGGTTAAAATTGGATTTAATGTATTGGCATGGACGGCCAATGTCACGGAGGATTTGTTTCCCACACTGGATAGAATCAAGAAAATCGGCTACGACGGTGTAGAGTTTTTTGTCGGCGGGGCGGAGTCTGAAAATTGCAAAAAAGTAGGTCAACATGCAAAGAATCTTGGATTGGATGTTACCACGGTTACAGTTGTAGGGAAAGATACCAATCCCATCAATGCTTCGGCCTCCATAAGAGCTGCTGGTCTTGATGCCATAAAGATTGCAATAGATAGGACCCATGATTTAGGCGGAACCTTACTTTGTGGTCCTATTCATTCGGCTCACAATCATTTCGAGGCACACCCAGCTTTGGACGAAGAGTATAAACGTGCTGCAGAGGTGCTTTATCAGGCAGGAGATTATGCACAACAAGCGGGGATAGTTCTCGGTCCCGAGGCATTAAATCGTTTCGAATGCTACCTTTGCAACACCATGGAGCAGTTGGCGAGGCTTTTAAAGGAAACCAATCATCCAAATGTACGAGCCATGTTTGACACCCACCATGCCAATATGGAGGAAAAGAAATTTGGGAATGCTATAGAAACCATAGCTCCATATTTGCACCACGTACATATCAGTGAAAACGACCGTGGAACTCCTGGAGAAGGCCATATTCAATTCGATGATACCTTCTCAGCATTGAAAAAAATCGGCTATTCTGGCTATTTGACCATAGAAGCATTCTCAAGAAACGACCCAGATTTTGCAAATGCCATAGGAGTTTGGAGAGAATACAATGCACCCTGGGATATTGCAGAAAATGGCTATAAATTCATAAAAATGATGTGCGAGAAGCACCAATTGTCTTAACTGAGACTTATTTGATTTTTATGTTTTTTTTGGATTGCAAAATTTGCTTTTTTTAATCACAATTTTTCGAATTTTTATTTTAGAATAAGGTGACTGCTTATAAGTATTCAGAATTAACCGGTAAAATAATAGGTTGTGCTATGAAAGTTCATAGTTCTTTGGGGAATGGTTTTCAGGAAGTGATATATCAGAGAGCTTTGGAAATTGAAATGTTGATTGAAAAAATTCCTTTTGAAAGAGAGTTCAATATGCCTATTTATTATCGAGACCATCATATTGGTACCAGGAGAGTTGATTTTTTAGTTGAGGGATTAATTTCTGTGGAATTAAAGGCGGTAATAAAATTAGAAGACGTTCATTACGCTCAGGCCATTAATTATTTAGAGGCATATAATCTTGAAATTGGCTTATTAATCAATTTTGGAGAACGAAGCTTAAATTTTAGTAGATTACAAAATAAAAAATTCAAACCTTAATAGCCGTAAATATTTTAAAGTTCAAGTATGCAAAATCAAAACGATCACATAAATCATAAAAATCACAGTCAAGACTTCCTCTTCCGCTTCGGTTCAGAAGTGTACACTTGGTACATGGCCGGCAATGGCGAAACCCACAAAGGCCGATTGGGCCACATGATAGAAGTCATCGCCAAAGCTGGTTTTACGGGTATTCAGCCCATATTCACTTGGATGGGCGACTTGGTGGACCCAGGCCTTTTGGCGGCAAAACTTCAGGAAAATGGCATTGAATTGGCAGCTCTGGCGTTGGCTCAAGAGTGGAATGCCAAAGAAGAAACTGCCGAGGAAAGAATAATTTCTGATAATGCCATCGCCCTTTTAGAACATTTCCCGAAAGCCATATTGAATACTGTTCAAATTCCGACTGGCCGACACGATTTAGAGACACGACAAAAATCATTGGTGAATATTGTAAATGCAGTTTCGCAAAGGGCTCATGATAAAGGAATTGCCTGTAGTTATCATCCAAATTCACCTCATAGTTCTATTATTCGCACTGCTGAAGACTACAGAATAGTTTTGGAAAGCCTTAACGAAAAAGTAACAGGCTGGACGCCAGATGTAGGCCATATTATCAATGGTGAAATGGATCCTTTGGCAAAGATGAAAGAATATCAGCACCTGATTAATCACGTTCATTATAAAGATTGGAATGGAACACCCGAGTGGACTATCATGGGTAACGGAAAAGTGGATTTGGTAGGAATCACCCAATGGTTGAAGGATATAAATTACGGCGGATGGATTATTTGTGAAGACGAAGGCCCCGAAGCATTAGAAGATCCTGATTATGTGACATTACATGACGGTAATTGGATTAAAAATGACTTAATTCCAGCTTTGAAATAAGATGCCAATTGTAGAGACTAATGGAATAATGATGTATTATGAGGAGCGGGGCAATTTGACCGCTGAACCGCTACTCTTAGTTATGGGAATTACGGCACCGGGTTCTGTTTGGGAACCCCATTTGGCCGAGTTCGAGAAGCATTTTAGATGTATAGTAGGTGACAACAGAGGAGTTGGAAAGTCCGATAAACCCGCTGGAGCATATTGTACAGACGAAATGGCGGATGATTATGCTGGTCTTTTGGATAATTTAGGCATAAAAAAAGCGAAAGTGATAGGCTGTTCAATGGGTAGCACAATAGCCCAAAAATTAGCCATTCGCCATCCTGAAAAAGTGGATTCTTTAGTACTCATGTGCCCATGGGCGAGGTGCGACAATACCGCCAAAGGTATTTTTCAGCACATTATGGCTTGCAAAGCACATCTAAATCCTGAAGAATTTTCGAGATATATTCAGCTTTTGATTTATTCTAAGGCATCTTGGGATGATGAAAAAGTGGCCAAGGATTTAGCAGAGGGAAGAAAAAATGCCCATCTTGACCCAAATCCGCAGCCTTTGCATGGCTTGGTGGGTCAGGCACATGCGTGTATCAACCACGATGCTTTGGCTGATTTGCCTAAAATAAGTCAAAAAACATTAGTCATTGGGGGTAAAGAAGATATTTTTACACCTGTTTGGATGGCCGAGGAAGTTACGAATGCCATTCCAAATGCCGAACTTTTTTTATATGAAAAAGCAGGCCATATTTTCCATTTCGAAAACTTGGAAGATTTTAATGAAAGGGTAAGTGGTTGGTTGTTAAATAATTAAAAAAATAAGTGTAAATCAGTTTAATCCGTGTCATCCGTGTTCCAAAATAGTAGCAAATATATCAACAACCACCACCAAATAGGCGGCATTGAAACCTCTGTTCTCGATAATGGCGTGGGAAGAGGAAACCGTATCGCTTGGATAAATACAGGCTCTGGTTTACGTTTTAAAGTGAATTTTGACCGTGGAATGGATATCGGTGAGGCTTTTTATAACCAACATTGCCTCACTTGGCTAAGTCATGGTGGTATTCCTGCACCACAAACTTTGTCAGATATTGGACTGAATTGGTTGAGAACTTTTGGTGGAGGCTTGTTGACTACCTGCGGACTTCAACACGTTGGCGGACCAGAATCTGACGAATTTGGTGAAAGAGGAATTCATGGAAATATAAGTAATTTACCTGCTGAAATTGAATCGATCATTCAGCCTGATATAGCCAGAGGACAAATGGAAATGAGTATCACTGGAATCGTCAAAGAATCCAAAATATTTGGTCCAAATCTGGAATTAAGAAGAAAGATTACATGTCATTTGGGTTCAGCAGAGATAAAAATTGAAGACGAAGTAATCAATCGCGGAAATACAGAAACTCCCTTGATGCTTTTATATCATTTCAACTTTGGTTATCCATTTGTGCAGGAAGGTACAAAAATCCTTTGGGAAGGAGAGTGGAAGCCCAGATTTGGCGGGGATTATCCAAAGATTTTCAAAGAAGGCAATGATTTCAAAACTTGTCCAGCACCACTAGAAAGTCATGCAGGCGGAGGCGAAGAAGTGGCCTTGATAATCCCGAAATCTGATAAAAATGGAAAATGTAAATGTGGCTTATTCAATCCAAAACTTAACTTTGGTATAGAAATGGAATTTGATAAAACTCAATTGCCCACGCTCACCAATTGGCAGCATTTCGGTGAAGGGGAGTATGTAACAGGTTTAGAGCCAGGCACCAATTGGCCCATCGGCCAAAAACAAGCCAGAGAAAGCGGAGAATTGATTTTCTTAAAACCAAAAGAATCAAGAAAGTTTGAAGTGTCTTTGAAGGTTACTAAATGATTGAAAGAAGTAGGTTCGGCCCTGCGAGGTACGCACCGTTAAGAAAAAACAAAAGCAAAAAAATATCTAAAAAAAGAGAATATTCAATCCTTAAAAAATTATATATTTAAACAAAAATTCAAGTATGAGTAGTATAAAAAATGCCCTAGAACAAGGCCAAGGAATATTGAGATTAGCCCCAACATGGGTTCCACGTTCGTTTTGTGTGCCCGGTCGTAGAATAAAACTACATCCCGACGATTATTATGTGCTTGGAGGCGTTCGTGGAGGCATAGATGAGCGTTGGCTTTCATCAACAACACCAGCCGAAAACGGTCCACTTACTGGCGAAAATGAAGGACTCAGTATGGTGGTTTACAACAACGAGAGAATAACTTTAAAGGATGCCATTGACGAAGTCGGTGCCGAAATCATAGGCGAAAGACTTTGGAACGAATTCAAAGCTTGGCCGATGTACTCCAAGTTTTTTGATAACATGGGTCCTTTGCCGCATCATATTCACCATAACGACGAAAAAGCAGCATTAGTGGGTCAAAATGGCAAACCAGAGGCCTATTATTTTCCACCACAATTGAACAACCATGGTGGCGATTTTCCTTACACTTTCTTTGGAATAACTCCCGGAACTACCAAAGAGCAGATAAAGGAATGCTTGATGAATTTCAGCAAAGGCGATAACAAAATTACGAATTATTCGGCTGCTCAGCGTCTCGAGCCGGGCACAGGTTGGTTTGTGCCACCGGGTGTATTGCATGCACCAGGTAGCTTATGTACCTACGAGCCACAGAAAGCCTCAGATATTTTTGCGATGTATCAAAGTCTTGTAAATGAGGCTATTGTGCCTGAAGAATTGCTTTGGAAAGGAACACCGAAAGATAAAATCGGCGATTATGACGAACTAGTCAGCGTAATTGACTGGGAATTGAACACCGACCCGAATATTGTTGAGAAGTTTTTCATGCTTCCTAAACCAGTAAAAGCAGTGGGCGAAATGGAAGCCGAAGGATACATAGAAAATTGGATTTGCTACAAATCTGAAGACTTTAGTGCCAAGGAATTGACTGTGTTGCCTGGCCAAACCGTAACCATTAAAGATTCGGCGGCTTATGGCTGTATCGTGATGCAAGGGCATGGCAAAATGGGCGTTTGGGACATCGAAACTCCGGCCTTGATTCGCTATGGACAATTGACCAACGACGAGTTTTTCATTACCGAAAAAGCTGCCAACGACGGAGTTGTAATTTCGAACCCATCGAGCACAGACCCGATTGTGATTCTGAAGCATTTTGGGCCGAAAAACCCTGATTTGGTGGTAGAATCGTTTTGAATATTGGAACACAGATAACACAGATTGAAGAGATAAACACAGATTTTATTTAGTTTATTTTTGATTCTGATAGGGGTATTTTTCTATTAAAAACTTGATTTTAAAAAAATATAATGTAAATCAGTAAAATCTGTTTCATCCGTGTTCTAAAAATAAATTATTGAATAATCTTAAATAAAAAATATAAATGGAAAATAACTATCCAAAACTCCATAATGCCACCTGGCCAGGCATAGTTGGAAAAGGCCCAGATTCGGAGCCTGCAATAGCCCTCGACACCATGTTAGAAATGACCGCCGCCGCTGAAGTGGACGGCGTGAAATTTGACGGCGTTGATTTAGGCCTTTTTGACCCCCATTACGACCTCGATACATCAGACGATGGCGTAAAAAGATTGGCCGACAAGGTTTCAAGACACGGTTTAGAAATCGGAAGTTTGGTGGCTCCGATTTGGGGAGGCCCAGCCATGGGAACTGCCGACGAACGTAAGACTTTCGTAGAAATGGTAAAAAAATCCTGCGAAATAGGTCAAAAACTCCGAAATATGGGTTTAAGGCCAAACGGAATAGTGAGGATTGACTCTGCCTCGAGTCCTGATGCTTGGGCGAAAGACCCTGCTGCCAACACAAAACTGATTGCCCAAACTTGGAGAGAAGCTTGTGATGTAGCAGCTGACTATGGCGAGCGTTTAGCTGCTGAAGGTGAAATTTGCTGGGGTGGTATGCACTCTTGGAAGAAAGTAATCGAAACCATGGAAATGGTAGATAGACCCGGATTACTTGGATTTCAAGCAGATATGTCGCATACTACACTGTACTTGTTGGGCTATAATGCTCCTGAGGACAGAGTTTTGCCTGTAGATTTTCAGTGGGGCGATAGAGAGACTTTCTTGGAAGGACTTAAAAAACTGACAGCTGCACTTCGTCCTTGGACAATAGATTTTCATGTAGCTCAAAACGATGGAACTGTTCACGGAACGGGTTCTCATGATAAAACTGGTCGCCACTGCTTGGCTACAGATCCGAATGGTAAACTAGACATTGCCCACGATGCTGGTCTTTGGCTGAGAGATGAATCTGGAGAACTGACGAAGGCATTCAAGCATATTTGTTGGGATGGCTGTATGTTTGCCAACGATGTGATGACCCAACCCAAAACTTGGAACGATATTTTGGCTGCGATGATTCAGGTAAGAAAACAACACGGTTGGGTAGAGTAAAATAACGATTTTGTAAGAAAATAACTTAGAGGAACTCTGCGTAAAACGTTGAGAAACTTAGTGATACAAAAAAATAGATATGAAAAAACAACTAAGAATAGGTTTGGTAGGCACAGGTTTGATGGGCAGGGCTCATGCCAACGGCTACAACAGAATACATAATTTTTTTCCAGCACTGCAATATGAGCCGAAATTGGTGGCGGTGTGTTCAAGAAACGAAGAAAAAGTGAAAGCTTTTGCTGCTCAGTGGAATTTTGAGTCGTATGAAACAGACTGGAAGGCTTTGGTGGCCCGTGAGGACATTGACGCTGTGGATATTTGCACGCCTAATGATTCGCATTTTGAGATTGCCTTGGCTTGTGCAGCGGCCGGTAAGATGATTTTGTGCGAAAAACCTTTGGCGAGGACCTTGGAAGAGGGCCAACAAATGGTGGATGCAATTCAGAAGGCAGGAGTAAAAACTACTGTTTGGTACAATTACCGAAGAATTCCTGCGGTAACGCTCGCTAAAAATATTATTGACTCAGGTAAATTGGGCAAAATTTATCACTACAGAGCCAATTTCTTGCAAGACTGGACCATCAGCGAGGACTTGCCACAGGGTGGCGAAGGTCTTTGGCGTATGGATGTGGGTGCTGCAGGTTCTGGTGTAACGGGCGACCTTTTGGCTCACTGTATAGACACAGCGATGTGGCTGAATGGTGGTATTACCGATGTTTCTGCCATGACGGAGACATTCGTAAAACAACGTATGCATCAGTTAACTGGAAAGGTAGAACCTGTAGGAATAGACGATGCATGTCTCTTTCACTGTCATTTCGAGAACGGCTCGCTTGGGCTTTTTGAGTCTACACGTTACGCTCGTGGGCACAAAGCACTTTATACTTTTGAGGTAAATGGTGCAGATGCTTCATTGAAGTGGGATTTGCATGATATGAACCGTCTGGAATATTTTGATCACCGTGACGAAAGTAATCTCAGAGGTTGGAGGTCGATACACATTACGGATGGTGACCACCCGTATATCAAAAACTGGTGGATTCCGGGTTGCGGAATAGGTTGGGAGCATAGTTTTGTGCACCAAGTAGCCGATTTCTTGAAAAGCTTGGAGGACGGCTCAAAATGCTCTCCGACTTTTGAGGAGGCACTTCAAACACAGAAAGTTTGTGCTGCGGTGATAGATTCGGCAAATTCTAAAAGCTGGAAAGATACGCACGTGGATGGGAAGTATGTGTGGTAGGTTTTTTTAAACACTTAGAAAACATAGGGAAATGCCACATAGGTACATAGTCAGCTTTTCTATGTACCTATGTGCTTTTAAAGATTGTCTAGACCTTTGTGAACTATGAGGTTATTATAAGCCTGTTGTAAAAGTAACATGTACATTATACGCATTTTTAAAAAACATACGTATATTTGAATAAATATCTTGATATGACAGTAAAATTAAATTTAACAATCGACGAAATTTTGGTTTCTAAAATCAAAGTTTATGCAGCTCAAAAGCAAACATCAGTTTCGAAACTGGTTGAAAACTTATTAAAAGAAGAAATTGAAGCTGGAACGAAAGATTCGAATATTAGTAAAAAATTCGCAGGAATTCTTTCAGGTAAGATATTGGATGAGGAAAAAATAAAGGAAGAGCATTTAATGAGTAAATATGGCTACTAGGATATTTCTTGATACCAATATTTTTCTCGATCTTCTTGATAATCAACGCCAATGTCATAAAGAAGCCGTTTTGCTTTTCGAACTAATTGACAATGGGGAAGTAATCGCTTTTTTTTCAGAAAGTGTAGTTACCACGACGGATTATCTTTTACAAAAATTACTTTCAAAAGATTTAAGGACTGAGTTTTTTGGAGAAATATCTAAGAAAATTCAAATGTTACCATGTAGCAATATGATATTGGATAGAGCCGTAAGTTTGGAATTTGGGGACCTGGAAGATCTTATTTTGTTTCAATTGGCTTTAGAAAATAAGGTGGATTTTTTCATTACGAATGACAAAAAACTTTTGAATAGTACGCTGAAAGGAATCCAATTGATTCAGGCAGGGCAATTTTTGAATATAAAATCAATATAAATCCGTGTCATCAGTGTTCAAAAATAATATTCTAATCTTAAATAACATCTCCAAATCATTCTCAGGCATAAAAGTGCTTGAAGATATCTCTTTGCAAATAGAAAAAGGCAAAGTACATGCCCTTATGGGTGAAAATGGTGCTGGAAAATCTACTTTGATGAAAATTTTGGTGGGTTTATTACAGCCTGATGAAGGTGAGGTTTTGTTAGAAGGCGAACTGATTTCTGGACATTCGGTTCATACTATTTTAGGAAAAGGCATTGCCATGATTCACCAAGAAATATTGATGGTGCCGGACTTAAGCGTGGCTCAGAATATTTTTTTGGGAAAAGAAAGTCAAAAATTTTCTTGGCTAAATGAGTCAGAAATAAATACCAAATCAAAGCGAATCCTTGCAGATTTAAAACTCGATATTTCTCCAAAAATTAAAATAAAAAATCTCAGTATTGCCGACCGCCAAATGGTGGAAATAGCCAAAGCCATCAGCAATAATGCCAAAGTGATAATTATGGACGAGCCAACTTCGGCTCTTTCAGATACGGAAGTCAAGATACTTTTTGGAATAATAGAAAACCTTAAAAATCAAGGCGTTGCGATAATTTATATTTCCCACAAAATGGATGAAATATTCAAGATTGCAGATACCATAACAGTTTTAAGGGACGGAAAACTAATTTCTACCCAGAAAGCTGAGGAATTGGACAACCAAGCTTTAATTAAATTGATGGTAGGTCGGGAAATTTCGGAGTTATTTCCTGTCACCAAGATTGAAGTGGGCAAAACGCTTTTTTTGATAAAAAATTTAGCAAGAAAAAACGTTTTTTCAGAAGTCAATTTTGAAGTAAAAGCGGGTGAAGTTTTAGGTTTGGCTGGCTTGGTGGGAGCGGGGCGGTCCGAAATTGCCAGAGCCATAGCCGGTCTCGACAAAATTGACACTGGAACCATAGAAATTGAAGGAATCGAAACCCAAATAAAATCCCCTTCAGATGCCATTAAGCTCGGAATTGGGTTTGTAAGCGAAGACCGTAAAGCTTTAGGATTTATTCCTCAGATGAGCATTAAAGACAATATCTCGCTTTCTTCTTTCGAAAAATTTTCAAAAATAGGTTTTCTGAACACAGAAGAGCAAACAAAAGCTACTGAATTGGTTTACAATGATTTGAAAGTAAAAGCCTCAGGTTTAAACCAGAAAGTAATAAATTTGAGTGGAGGTAACCAACAGAAAGTGGTGATAGGCAAAGTGTTGATGTCAAATCCTAAAGTTATTATTCTTGACGAACCCACAAGGGGAATTGACGTGGGAGCTAAATTTGAAATTTATAAATTAATCAATACCCTAAAAGCCAAAGGATTGGCCATTATTTTGATTTCCTCAGAATTGCCAGAAATTTTAGGTCTGAGCGACCGTATTTTGGTGCTGTCGAAAGGAAAACAAAAGGCTATTTTATCAAAATCCGAGGCTTCACAAGAAAAAATTATGCAATATGCCGTTCATTAATGCCTTCCGACAATATGGAATTTTCTTAGCTTTCTTGCTTATCTGTTGCTTTTTGAGCTATGCAAGTTCACAGTTTTTGACTGTTTCCAATTGGACCATTATCGTGACCCAAGTTTCCATCAACGCCCTTTTGGCGTTTGGGGTTACATTTGTCATCATCACAGGCGGCATAGATTTGTCGGTGGGGTCTATTGTTGCGGTAGCTGGGGTCGTAGCCGCATTGTTAGCTTCTCAGCCCGATTTGCCGCTTATTGTGCCCATTTTTGGTGGACTTTTGGCTGGTTTGGCTTTTGGACTTCTCAATGGTCTCATCATCACCAAAAGCAAAATTGCTCCTTTCATTGTCACTTTGGGCATAATGACCATTGGTCGTGGATTAGCTTTGATTTTGAGCAAGGGTCGTCCGATTTCAAACCTTTCTGATTCTTTCAATTTTATAGGCGGCGGAGATGTTATCGGCATTCCCTTACCGATTATTGTATTAGTTATTGTGTTTATAATCAGTTATTTACTTTTAAAGAATACAGTTTTCGGAAGATACGTTTACGCCATTGGCGGCAACGAACAAGCTGCTTGGGCTTCAGGTATCAATGTCAATAAAATCAAAATGGCCGTGTACGCACTTTGCGGCACTTTGGCAGGTTTAGCGGGTATTTTATTAACATCCAGAATAACCACCGGCCAACCCAACTCAGGAGCAGGCTTTGAACTAGACGCCATAGCCGCGGCCATCATAGGAGGCACAAGTACCAGCGGAGGCACAGGTACCATCGCCGGAACTTTGATAGGTGCTTTGCTGATTGGAGTAATAAATAATGGTTTAGATTTACTAAATGTAAGTTCTTACTATCAGCAAGTTATTATGGGTGCCATTATCATCGGAGCTGTTCTGCTAGACAGCTGGAATCAGAAGAGAATGGCTTCATAAGCAATATCGTACACGTATTTTTTGAATTTGATATGGATTGTATAATTGGAATAATCAATAATAGAAAAAATCTGTATCTCATTCGTGGCATCCGTGTTCATAAAAAAACTATATTTGTTAACTAATATTTCAAAAAAAATATGGAAAGCATAACAATCAAGCCAAGAAATGATAGTGAAAAGCAGTTTGTGATCGAGTTTATTAAAAGAACAAAACTGCGGTCGAGTATTAATCAGACTCAAAAAGCTAGGAAAAAGCAGGAAATTCTGGATGGTATCTCACGAAGTGTTGAACAAATCAATCAACATTTGAGAGGAGAAATTGAATTGAAGACTTTAGAGGAATTTTTAGATGAACTATAAAATTGTACCTACTAAAGATTTTCAAAAAGATTTCAAAAAGCTTTTTAAGAAGTACAAGTCACTTAAGCTAGATATTCTAAATTTAGCAAAGCTCATTAGGGAAAATCCTAGTTTGGGTACTGCACTAGGAAAGAACGCTTTCAAAATAAGGATGGCCATTGGTTCTAAATCGGGGGGTAAAAGTGGTGGAGCAAGGGTAATAACTTGTGTCAAAATAGTCAAAGAAACGGTCTTTCTGGTTTCTATTTATGATAAATCTGAAAGTGATGATATACCTGACGAAGAATTGAATAGGAGATTAGAAGGATTGAATTGAGATTTTGATTTTTTAAGCTTTGGGGGTTTAACAGATAGATGAAACATATTACTTTTATATATTTATAATTTACCGCTAAGGCACTAGTAAGTAATCATTTATCTCTGTGTATAAAATCTTAATCATGAATCTTTTATTATATCTATATTCGTAAAATCGCTATAAAAAACCTTAATATTTCATGAAAAAAATACTTATTTTTCTCACTGCCATCTGCCTATTTTCCTGCAATTCTTCCAAAAAAACTGACGAAAAGAAGATAAAAATAGGTGCTACAATGCTCAGTATGCAAAACGAATTCATCGTAAACATTGCAGATGAAATGCAAAAAAAGGCGGATGAATTGGGTGTGGAATTGATCATCGTCGATGCCGAACGCTCACCTCTTAAGCAAATAGAACAAGTAGAAAGCTTCATTGCTCAACAAGTAGATGTGATCATCATGAATCCTATCGAGTTTGAGGCCAGTTCACCTGCCGTGACCAAAGCCTTGGCCGCCAAAATTCCAATAATCAATGTCAATTCGGCCACAAGTGCCACCCCAACTGCTTTTGTGGGTTCAAACGACGTAGAATCTGCCAGAATTGCAATGAAATTTATTGCAGACAAATTGGGTGGAAAAGGAAATGTGGTTATGATACACGGCCTTATGGGCCAAGCTGCCCAACTCCAAAGAGAAGAAGGAGCAAAGGAGGTTCTGAAACAATTCCCAGAAATCAAATTGATAGCTCAACAAACTGGCGAATGGGATAGAGCCAAAAGTATGGACTTGATGCAAAACTGGATACAATCTTATGGAGATAAAATAAATGCTGTTTTTGCACACAATGACGAGATGGGATTAGGAGCAGTGAAAGCCCTTCAAGCTGCCGGACTAAAAGATAAAGTATTGGTAATTAGTGTAGACGCCATTAAAGATGCATTGGCTTCGGTGCAAAAGGGAGAGTTAAATGCCACCGTTTTCCAAAACGCCAATCAACAAGGAGCAGGTGCCATTGAAACGGCCGTAAAAATCGCCAAAAAGCAAGCCTTTGAAAAAGAAGTTTTGATTCCGTTTGAATTGGTGACTAAGGAAAATGTTGGGGGGTATTTGAAGTGATGTTCGATTGGAACACGGATAATACGGATGCCTTTGGCAGCACGGATTTTCACAGATTTTTATTTTTATGCTGCTTGTTATGGAACACGGATAACACGGATGCCTTTGGCAGTACGGATTTCCACAGATTTTAGTTGGTAGAAGGGAACACTGATGGAATTTAACCAAACTGAATTTTTTCTCCATTAGGGGCTGGGGTCAATAAATATTTTGAGTTTTATCTTGCACCTGATAGTAAATATTTTGACCTTTGTGGTCTTAAAAAAATGTGCAAAATTTTAGGTTTGCACTCCTCAACAAATATCATGAGCGACGCTATCAAACACGAATGCGGCATTGCCCTCATTCGGCTCCGAAAACCTCTCGAATATTACATCGAGAAATATGGCACACCTCTCTACGCAGTCAATAGGCTGTATGTTTTGATGGAAAAACAGACCAACCGTGGACAAGACGGTGCTGGCGTGGCCAATGTTAAAATAGACGTTCCGCCGGGTAGCCGCTATATCAGCCGTTATCGCTCAGTTGAAAACCGTCCTGTGGTGGATATTTTCAAGAAAATCAACGATAAATATCTCGAAGTACAAAAAAGCAATCCCGAAAAAATGAAGGATGCTGCTTGGCTACAAAAGAACATTGCCTTTTCGGGCGAAGTGTTTTTGGGACATTTAAGATACGGTACGCATGGTCGAAACGAAATAGAAAACTGTCATCCGATGCTTCGCCAAAGTAACTGGCGAAGCCGCAACTTGGTGTGTGCCGGGAACTTCAACATGACCAATGCCGACGAGCTTTTTAGAAAACTGGTGGATCTTGGTCAACATCCTAAAGACCAGGGAGATACGATAACAGTTTTGGAAAAAATTGGTCACTTCTTGGATGAAGAAAATCAAAGGGTTTTTGAGCGTTTTAAAGGAATATACGAAAATCCCGCCCTAAGCGACATCATAGAGGACAACATGGATATGCAGCGGGTGTTGCATCGTTCTTGTAGAGATTTCGACGGTGGATATGCCATGGCAGGCATTACCGGCTTCGGAGCATCTTTTGTGGTGCGTGACCCCGCAGGTATTCGTCCGGCCTATTATTGGTACGACGACGAGGTAATTGTGGTGGCTTCTGAAAGGGTGGCCATAAAAGCCGCTTTTGGTGCCAAATATGACCAAATAGTGGAAATTTCGCCAGGTAATGCCTTGATAATAGACAAATATGGTGAGTTTGGCGAGTTTAATATTTTGCCAAAAACAGAAAGAAAAGCTTGCAGTTTTGAGAGAATTTATTTCTCAAGAGGTTCGGATCCAGATATTTACCAAGAAAGAAAAACGCTTGGGCGTTTGTTGATTCCTCAGATTTTGAAAGAAATCAACCATGATCTCGACAATACGGTGTTTTCATATATTCCTAATACCGCAGAGCCAGCTTTTTATGGTATGGTGGAGGGTATAGAAGACCACCTAGCCGAATGGCGTAAGGAAAGGATAAAATCGGGCAAACTCAACGATGAAGAGTTAGATAAAATCCTAAATTTTAAGCCGAGATTTGAGAAGTTGGTATCGAAGGACGTGAAACTTCGTACGTTTATCACCAATGACGACGACCGCTCTGAGATGGTGTCGCACGTGTATGAGATGACACACGGCGTTATTCGTAAAAAAGTGGACACCCTCGTGATTATTGATGACTCTATTGTCCGTGGAACTACTTTGGAGAAGAGTATTTTGAAGCTTTTGGATAAACTTGGTCCTAAAAAAATAGTGATTGTGTCCTCGGCTCCGCAAATACGCTACCCCGACTGCTATGGCATAGATATGTCCAAGGTGAAGGAATTTGTAGCGTTTAGGGCGATGATGGCTTTGCTCAAAGAGCGTGGTATAGAATACAAAAAAGAAGAGGTGTATAATGCCTGTTTAGAACTGCAGAAAAACGGTCAGTTGCACAAACAAAACTTGGTTCAGTCACTTTTTGAGCCATTTTCCGACGATGACATTTCTAGAAAAATAGCTGAAATCATTAGTCCGATAGGTATTAATGCTGAGGTGGCAGTGGTTTACCAAACGGTAGAAAATCTGAGTAAGGCGTGTTCAAATCACCTCGGCAATTGGTATTTTACGGGCGACTACCCTACTCCAGGTGGAAACAAAGTTGTGAATAAAGCGTTTATGAATTATATGGAGGGCAAACAAGTAAGGGCATATTAAAAAACAAAAACCTCCTGAAGAGGTTTTTGTTATATAAAACGCATTTGCTTGAAAAGATTTTAAGCTGGCAGTAACTCAGATTTCGGCTTTTTGCCCCGAGGAACCGCGTAAATGTTAGCTGTTAGTTCCTTAATGCCTATCAACCGTAGGCAATCCTTGATACCTAAGCCAGAATAAGTGTTTGAGTTTTCTAAATTGTTGGTGCCTTGTTTCATGATTGCTGTTATTATAAATTGAGTTCGAGATTAGTTTACTAGCGAAAATTTGCAGAATATATTCTGATTTTAAGATATTCGCTCATTTTTGAAGACCAAAATAAGGCATTTTAATTAATAAAAAATATGACAAAATACAGTTTTCTCAAAAAAATATCTTTCGTTATGCTACTGTTGGTTTGGGGCAGCCAACTGCGTGCACAAGACGTAGAAATACTAAAAGCTAAGGTTTTGGAAGCCATGGGTGGCCAAAAATACTACGACAAAACCCGATACCTACATTGGACTTTTTTTGGAAACCAGTCTTTGACTTGGGATAAACACAAAAGCCGTGTAAGAATTGATTTTTTGAAAGAAAATTCGGTGTATATCCTCAATATAAACGACAAGACGGGTAAAATTTGGAAAAAAGGTGTTGAGCAAACGCATCCTGACAGCCTGAACAAGTTTTTGGAAGAAGCCAAGAGAATTTGGATAAACCACTCTTATTGGCTAGTGATGCCTTGGAAACTAAGCGATCCAGGAGTAAGTCTCAAATATTTGGGTGAGGCTAAAACAGCTGATGGAAATGAAGCCGAATATTTAGAAATGACCTTTAAAGAAGTCGGTGTAACTCCAAATAATAAATATTGGATTTATTTCGACAAGCAATCACATTTGATTACACAATGGAGTCATTTTGGTAATTTTGCCGACCAAAAACCAAGATTTACAATGCCTTGGAAAGATTATAAAATGTATGGCAAAATATTGCTTTCGGGCGATAGAGGAGAAAGAAAGTTGACTGATATAGCGGTTTATCAGAAACTTGACGAAAGTGTTTTTACAGATTTTAAAAAACCAGAATTAATAAAGTGAGTAAAGAGTTAAAAACGGGCGTATTGTTGGTAAACTTAGGAACGCCTGATTCACCTAGTGTGCCAGATGTTAGAAAATATTTAAGAGAGTTTTTGTGGGACGAGCGGGTGTTGGACATACCGGCGGTACCCCGGTGGTTGTTGGTCAATGCTATTATTGCTCCATTTAGATCACCTAAATCGGCCAAGATATATAGAGAATTGTGGACAGAAAACGGTTCTCCACTCAAGATTTACGGCCTAGCCAATGAGCGTGACTTACAAACAAAATTGGGCGACCAATATATTGTAAAGTTGGCCATGAGATACCAAAATCCTTCTATTCAGTCCAAGTTGGATGAGTTTCAAACCTCAGGTATTAAGGATTTAATCGTTATTCCTTTGTTTCCGCATTATGCCTCGGCCTCTAGCGGATCGGTGTATCAAAAGGTTATGGAGGTCCTATCGAAATGGTTGGTGATACCTGAAATAAAAATCGTCAATAACTTCTATGATTATCCAAAATTTATAGCTGGTTTCGCAGCAAATGCCCGCAAACACATGGAAAAGTTTGATTATGAGCATTTTCTGTTTTCTTACCACGGTATACCTGAGCGACAAATAACCAAAGGAGATTGTCACAATGTATGTAAGTTTGGAACTTGTTGTGACAACATTACAGAGAAAAACCAACATTGCTACCGAGCCCAGTGTTTTGAAACTACTCGTCTTTTGGTGAAAGAGTTAGGTTTGAAAGAGGGAACATATACTACAAGTTTTCAGTCGAGACTTGGCAGTACGCCTTGGATAAAGCCTTATAGTGATGATGTTATCGAAGAATTTGGCAAAAAAGGCATAAAAAGTGTCTTGGCATTTTCGCCCGCTTTTGTTTCGGATTGTTTGGAGACGACCATTGAAGTTGGAGACGAATACAAAGAACTTTTTGAGGAACACGGCGGAGAAAAATGGGATTTGGTGGAGAGCCTTAATGACTCGGAGAATTGGGTGAATTTGCTCGAGGAATTGGTTTTGGAAAATAGCCACCAAAAATAAATTTATTGAAAGTTTAATGAAAGGAATCTTTTTTACGTTTCCAAAATAAAGAATCAGAAGTTTGAAGAGATTATTGGTATTTATCCTCATAAGTCTAGGTTTAAATTCGTGCTTTTTGTTCGGCAGTGATGGTGGTGAACCTAAACCTATTTTAAAGGACTCAACCACTCAATTTAATTCGGTTCCGCAAATATTCGATACACCTCTTGACAAAACGAATGAAGCTTCCGGTATAGCTCCTTCTAGATTGTATTTCGGAAGTCTTTTCATTGTAGATGATAGCGAGGCAGCCGCAGGTTATCATGTGTTTTCAAAAGACGGTTCTTATCAGAAATTTGTAAATATCAATGGTCATAACCGCGACTGGGAAGATTTAGCCACAGGCGATGGACCAGAAATTGGTAAAAGTTACATTTATGCCGCGGATATTGGAGATAACGGAAACGTACATAAGCAATATACTATTTATAGGTTTGAGGAGCCAAATTCGAGTGTGAATTTTGTAGGAAAAGTTGATGCCATTCAGTTTTTTTACCCAAACAAGGAGTCAAACAACTCAGAGACGCTCCTCTTGGAGCCAAAAACCAAAGATTTGTATGTAATTACTAAGGACCAATTTAATGTTAAGGTTTTTAGGCTAAAATACCCTCAACCTGTCAACCAACCCTTTGAAGCTGAATATATGGGTGTTATTCCATATTGGGGCATTGTTGGTGGAGATATTTCTGCAGACGGCGATGAGATTTTGCTCAAGACTTATATTGCGGTATTTTATTGGAAACGTAAAGCTAACGAATCCGTTTTTCAGGCTCTTTCACGTACTAGAGACGTCGGAGCACCATATATTCAAGAACCACAAGGAGAATCTATCTGTTGGGACTACCAGGCCAAAGGCTATTATACCATAAGTGAGAGAGGAAATACACCTAACCCTCCAAAACTTTATTATTATTCTAAGAAATAAAAAAAGCCGTTCGGAGTTTTCTCAAAACGGCTTTTTTAATATGTTTTTTGCGTAATCAACCAAACATTCTGGACTTGCCGCTTGGGCTCATTTTGTTGAACTTCTTCATCATTTTTTTCATTTGGTCAAACTGCTTCAAGAGGTTGTTTACTTCCTGAATGGTTCTACCCGCTCCGCCAGCAATACGCTTTCTGCGGCTTCCGTCTATGAGTTCGGGTAGTTCACGCTCTTTAGGTGTCATACTTTTTATGATAGACTCAATAGGCTTAAATGAATCGTTGCTGATGTCGAGGTCTTTCACCGCCGATCCCATGCCCGGAATCATACCCATTACGTCTTTGATATTACCCATTTTCTTGATTTGATCCAACTGCGAAAGAAAATCGTTGAGATCAAAACTGTTCTCACGCATCTTCTTGTTCATCTTTTTGGCTTCGTCTTCGTCAAAAGCCTGCTGGGCTCTTTCTACCAACGATATCACGTCACCCATGCCAAGGATTCTGCTGGCCATACGATCAGGGTGGAAAATGTCCAAGTCTTCCATTTTCTCTCCCGTACTCATAAACTTGATAGGCTTCTCCACCACCGTACGGATAGAAAGTGCCGCACCACCACGTGAGTCACCATCTAGCTTGGTAAGTACAACTCCGTCAAAATCAAGACGCTCATTGAAGGTCTTAGCCGTATTTACAGCATCCTGACCCGTCATGGAATCCACCACGAACAGAATCTCCGAAGGCGAAATGGTTTTTTTGATGTTTTCTACCTCGTTCATCATCACCTCGTCAACTGCCAAACGACCAGCCGTATCGACAATCACGATGCTTTTTCCTTTAACTTTGGCTGCTGCTACTCCATTTTTGGCTATCGAAACGGCATCTTTGTTATCTGGCTCAGCATAAACTTCTACGCCTATTTGCTCGCCAAGTACTTGCAACTGCGTGATGGCCGCCGGACGATAAACATCACAGGCCACCAACATCACTTGCTTTCCTTGTTTTTTAAGATACGCCGCAAATTTTCCCGAAAAAGTAGTTTTACCCGAACCTTGCAAACCCGCTATCAAAACCACAGCCGGGGAACCTTTGAGATTTACCGTTTGGGCCATACCACCCATGAGGTCCTGCAACTGTTCCTGTACAATTTTTACAAAAAGCTGTCCCGGTTCCACCGCAATCATCACCTTGCGATCGATAGCCTCTTGTTTTACCCTGTCTGTTACGTCTTTGGCTACTTTATAGTTAACGTCGGCGTCCATCAAGGCACGACGTATTTCTTTTACTGTACTAGCTATATTTACATCGGTGATTCGTCCTTTGCCCTTGAGGGTCTTAAATGCACCGTTGAGTTTGTCCTGAAGATTCTGAAACATACCTGTTTATTTAGAAATTGAGGTGCAAATTTAAGAAAAAAGAGGGATAAAAAATTTAACAATGAAACTTTAAAGTTTTTAAAGAAAGCCTAAGTTGTTTAACAAAGATTTTTTGAATGAAAAACGTACTATTATCATACTCTTTATTTAAATTTGATAAAAAATAGTTTGATGCAAATATTTTCTAAAAGTCAGATTGCAAATTGGATTCTTCTTGATTATGCAGCTCAAAAGCAAGTAATTATTGAAAAAGTTGAGCTGTTTCAAAATAAATACAAGCTTGATTTTGACGCTTTTGAAACAGAAATCAATAGTTCTTCTGTAGAAAATTTTGATGCTTGGGACGACTATATCGAATGGAAAGCCTATCAAGAATTTTTGGAAGAAATCTTAACTAAAATGGATGAAATTAAGCATGGAAATTTTCAAATGGCTTGATGACCAATCTTTAGTTAAATATTACACCATCAATGATTTTCGAAATACAACTGATGCATTCTATATCAATATCAGATTGATTTTTAATGATGAATCTGAATTGCATTATAGAGAGTATCTTTCAAAAACAGGAAGAAAGTACTCATTTCACTGGCAGAGTAAAATAGGGGAATTGATAGCGAGATGGGATAATGCTCCGCACCATTCAAATATCGAAACATTCCCTCACCACAAACATCTAGCAAATGGAGAAATAGAAACAAGCCATGACATTAGTTTTGAGGAAATAATAGTATTAATAAATGCAGTTTTAAATAAAAAACCCAAGCTATCATAACTTGGGTTTTTCTTCAAAGGTTTTTTAGATTCGGCTACAAGGTCAAACTATTACTGGGCAGTAGCAGTTCGTGTTACGTTTGTAGCTATCTGGAAGTTTTTTACTAATTTCTCTTTTCCGATGACCACCTCAAAGAAATACTCGCCATCTATCAAAGCAGACAAGTCATACAACTTGCTGAAGGTAGTAGATTTAGCAACGTATTCGCTGTGGAATACTTCTCCGCTTGCGTCTTTGATAGCTATGTATGTTTTTTTATCGAGATGGTCTAAGGTCAATTGGAACTTAAGGCCTTTGAGGGCCTTTACTTGAAGCTCGGTAGCTTCAGCTTTGATCTCAACGATTTTGATTCTGTTGAAATTGTCGTTGGCGAAAGTGTTGTTTGCAGCTGATACTCCCATCAAAACTGCAACTGTTAAAATAAGCTTTTTCATAATTTTCTTTGTTTGTTTTCTAATTTGATAAAAATTTAAATCTTGTTTTTGTACTCGAGTAAATCTACCGTTCTAGAAAACCTTTGATGTTGCAAATGTACAGAACAAATTGAATACAAGTCAATTGTATAAATAGTAGAAAATGAAAGTTCTTTACAGGATGCCACGATAATATGGGAATAGTACCATGTATATATGAATAGTGCAAGCATTGGGTAGAATGTTACAATGCTATTTAATGTAGGCTTAATTTAGCCCTTTGGAGGATTTTTAGAAAAAGATAGGATGTTGAAGTGACAAGCGTAAATTATTTATTTGAATAATGATAAATCATTTTTTGGTAAATGTTTTCTAAAGGATATTTCTGAAACTACATTTGTATTTTAGGTTGATTTTATTGTAAAAATCTTGTTCGTAATATGAATTATAACTTTTAGGAATGCTTCAATTAATATTAAATGCCGAGAATTTAGGAGACAAACGTGCCATTTTAGATAAAGGCAAAGGTTTTTCATATCAAGATTTATGTTCAAAATCTACGCAAATAGCCACCAAACTCCTAAATGGAGCAGGAGATTTACACCAAAAACGTGTGGCATTTATGGTTGCTCCGGGGTTTGATTATGTGGCTTTTCAGTGGGGCATTTGGCAGGCTGGTGGTGTGGCGGTGCCGCTTTGTATTACCTATCCCTTGCCTTCCTTGAAATACGTGATAGAGGATACAGGTGCCGAAATAGTCATAGCAGGACCTGAATATGAAGAAATACTGAAGCCATTGGTGCATGCTAAGACTTTTGCTTTTTATAGAATAACTGATTTTCAGTTAGAAGATACTTGCCAGTTGCCCGAGATTTCCACCGAACGCAATGCCATGATTCTCTACACCAGCGGCACCACGAGTTTACCCAAAGGCGTAGTCACAACCCATGCTAATCTGCAGGCTCAAATAAGCACTTTGGTAGCTGCTTGGCATTGGACTTCTGCTGACCATACCGTTTGTGTGTTGCCACTTCACCATGTGCATGGCATTATCAACGTCATTTCTTGTGCTTTGTGGTCGGGTGCCACGGTGGAGTTTTTGGATGGCTTCAGTCCTGAAAAACTCTTTGGGGCATTTGCTTTGGGCAAAATCAATGTCTTTATGGCGGTGCCTACTATCTATTTTAAGCTCATTACCTATTGGGATAATTTGCCAGAATCGGAGAAAGCCCAGATAACCGAAAATCTCAAGAAATTCAGGCTGATGGTTTCGGGGTCAGCTGCTTTGCCGGTGTCTGTGATGGACAAATGGTTGGAGATATCGGGTCATAGTTTGTTAGAACGCTACGGCATGACCGAAATAGGTATGGGCATCAGCAATCCCTATGACGGCGAGCGAAAAGCCGGCTATATCGGCAATCCGCTCCCGGGCGTTTCGGTGAGGCTAATGGACGAAAACGGCGTAATCGAAAAAGAAGAAATACCGGGTGAAATCCAGATAAAAGGAGACAATGTTTTTAAGGAATATTGGGGAAAAGCAGAAGCCACCCAGAAAGCCTTCACCGAAGACAG
>CAMCYZ010000011.1 GCA_945885545.1 Spirosoma fluviale | reverse complement strand
CAAATGCATAACAAGTAGAGTGTGATTTGTTAAAAGCATACTGTGCAAAAGCCTCCCAGTCTGTCCATATTTTCTCCAGAATCTTGGCGTCGTGGCCGTTTGATGCTCCACCCTCCATGAATTTTACCTTCATTTTGTTCAGGACTTCTATCTGCTTTTTACCCATGGCCTTACGCAAAAAATCCGCGTCGCCTTTGGAAAAGTTGCCCAACTTCTGAGACAAAAGCATCACTTGCTCTTGGTAAACCGTAATGCCATACGTTTCTCCCAAATGCTCCTCCACTTCGGGCAAATCGTATTTGATTTCTTCCGTTCCATGTTTTCGGGCTATAAAGTTAGGGATGTAGCCAATCGGCCCAGGTCGATAAAGTGCATTCATAGCAATTAGGTCGTCAAATCTATCAGGTTTGAGTTCCTTCATGTATTTTTTCATACCGTCGGATTCAAACTGAAATATCGCCGTGGTTTCGCCTCGTTGAAAAAGCTCAAAAGTTTTGGCATCGTCCAAGGGAATCTCGTCAATTTCTATTTCATGTCCATAGTTTTCTTTGATCATTCGAAGGGTTTCCTTGATTATCGAGAGGTTTCTCAATCCCAAAAAGTCCATTTTTATAACTCCGGCTTCTTCTATGACCTTTCCTTCATACTGCGTAATCAATAAGTCGGAGTCCTTGGAGGTACACACTGGCACAATGTCTGACAAATCCCAAGGTGCTATAATGATACCAGCTGCATGAATTCCTGTGTTTCTTACAGTTCCTTCCAGTTTTTCGGCTTGTTTCAACACCTTAGAAGTTAGGTCATTGCCATTGTACATTTCTCGTACTTTCTTTACATTATCCTGCTCATCAGGGCCTAGTCCGAGTTCGTTAAGAGATTTTGGTCCCATCATTGGCATGTGTATCAATTTCTTAAAATCCATGCCATAAGAAGGTTTGTCAGGGATAAGTTTTGCTATATAGTTAGCATCGGCCAGTGGCAAGTCCATTACACGAGCCACATCCTTTATCGACGACTTGGTAGCCATAGTACCGTAAGTGATAATCTGGGCTACTTGGTTTTTTCCATACTTATCCACCACATAATCAATCACTTTCTGGCGACCTTCGTCGTCAAAATCTGTATCAATATCGGGCATTGAAGTACGGTCTGGATTTAAGAAACGCTCAAAAAGTAAATTGTACTTTATGGGATCAATGTTCGTAATACCAATACAATACGCCACCACCGAACCAGCAGCCGAACCACGACCTGGGCCTATCATTACGCCCAGATCACGTCCTGCTTTTATAAAGTCCATCACAATCAAAAAATAACCAGCAAAACCCATGGTTCTGATGGTAAATAGCTCAAAGTCAAGGCGTTCTTGTGTAGTTGTTATTATTTCTCCATAACGTTTCCGTGCACCCTCGTAGGTCAAATGCTGCAAATATTCCCATTGATTCAGCTTATCATCGGCATGTATCTTAAATTCGTCTGGAATCGGAAAATTTGGTAAAAGAATATCTTGCTTCAGATTTAGCTTCTCTATTTTGTCGACAATCTCATTTGTGTTGTCTATTGCCGCAGGAATGTCACGAAATAAATAACTCATTTCCTCGGTCGACTTGAAATAAAACTGGTCATTGAAAAACGCAAAGCGGGTATCTTTCGAGCTCATCGTTTCGTCATCAGCAAAATCTTTGGCCGATGGTGTAGCAAGTTTTTCGTTGGTATTTACACACAGCAAAATATCATGAGCTACCCAGTCAGACTGATCCACATAATGGCTGTCGTTGGAAGCAATTACTTTTACATTATACTTTTTTGCCCATTTAAGCAAAACCTCATTAACGATATTCTGCTCCGGTATTTCGTGTCGTTGAATTTCGACATAATAATCCTCACCAAACCTCTCTAGCCACCACTGAAATTCTTTTTCTCCCTCTTCTTCGCCTTTTTTTAGTATGGTTTTGGGCACCGATGCACCTATACAACAAGTTGTGGCTATTAAACCCTCCTTATACTTCTCAATCATGGCCTTGGTTACCCTTGGGTACTTGCTGTAAAGTCCTTCCATGTAGCCCAGTGAGCACAATTTTGTGAGGTTTTTATATCCAACAGGATTTTTTGCCAACAAAAGTTGATGATATCGAATGTCTTTTTGCTCTTTAGTAAACTGTTTTCGGGTGTGATCATCTACCACATATAGTTCACAACCCACTATCGGTTTCACGTTGAACTTGTCAGCTGCTGCCACAAAATCAAACACCCCAAACATATTGCCATGGTCAGTAATGGCCATGGCTGGCATATTGTCAGCTTGGGCCTTGGCAAAGAGTTTCTTAACATTAGAAGCTCCATCTAACAAAGAATATTGGGTATGATTGTGTAAATGAGAAAATTGCATCTGTTCTTTTTTTAGTAAGGAGTATCATGCAAATATAGCCAACAACCCCATTCTTTTTCAATTCCGAATCTCAATAATTTCGGTATTTGAAGCAATTCCTCTCAAAATCAGTAATTCGCAGCCTGTGCAATAATTAACTGGCGGCCTGCTAAAGCATTGGGCTATCTTTTACGGATCCTAATGGCTTCGCAGAAGTGTGCTTCTCACAAACCAGAAAGTAAATATCAGTTGACAACTTTTTAAAAGTTGTCAACTGTACTGCACACCAAAATTTCCCATCAAAATTTGATTTCTAGATATTTTTCTCTAATTTTGCATCCCAATTTTACTTTTAATACACTTAATCTGTTTTGTACAATGCCTAAGCAAAAAACAAATTCAGGAGCAAAAAAGAGGTTTAAATTGACTGGAACTGGAAAAATTAAGCGTAAGCATGCTTTCCACAGTCACATTTTGACTAAAAAATCGACGAAACGTAAGAGAGTTCTTGCATCGTCAGCTCTAGTTAGCTCTGCGGACGAAAGCCGCATCAAAGCCTTGTTGAATGGTTAATTCAACAATTGGTTCAATTGTTTCACCCGAATAAAGGCCTTAAAGTTTCCCTAATCGGAACGCCTGATTCAAAAAACTAAAAAATTATGCCACGTAGTGTCAATCATGTTGCGTCTAAAGCAAGACGCAAAAAAGTGCTGAAATTAGCCAAAGGCTATTACGGCAGAAGAAAAAACGTTTGGACGGTTGCTAAAAACGCCGTTGAAAAAGGTTTAGTTTACGCCTACATAGGTCGTAAGCAAAAGAAAAGAAATTTCCGTAGCTTGTGGATCGTAAGGATTAACGCAGGTGTGAGACCATTCGGTATGTCTTACTCTGTGTTTATCAACAA
This sequence comes from Spirosoma fluviale, assembly GCA_945885545.1. GTDB lineage: Bacteria > Bacteroidota > Bacteroidia > Cytophagales > Spirosomataceae > Leadbetterella > Leadbetterella lacustris. The sequence continues at coordinate 34,701 of CAMCYZ010000011.1, read as the reverse complement.
ACTACAAAAAGCAGGCATTGAGCTTAATCGTAAAGTGTTGGCCGATTTAGCTTTGAATCATCCAGATGCTTTCAAGGCCATCGTAGAGAAAGTAAAATAATAAAAACTTGTTAAGTTTTTATTAAAAAAAAAGGCATCGACTGATGTCTTTTTTTTTTGTGACTTAAAGATAAATTTTTGGTCTAAATATGGAATTTCAATAGATAATTTATAATTTTAAACAAATTTTATTAACATTAATAAATCACTATGTTAGAAGTATTGCAAGGATTAATTCAACAAGCAGGTCATTCTGCAGTTGTAGAAAATACAGATGTTCCTAACGAACACAATGAAGGCGTAATGGGAGAGGTTATGCAAGGTTTGTTGGGCGGTTTAACCAACCAAGCTAATTCGCAAGGTGGAATAGGTAATTTATTGGGTATGCTTACAGGTGGAGTTAACTCAAAACAAGGTGGGAGTTTAATGAGTAATCCTATGGTGGCTAGTATAGCTCAAAATATTATCGGTAGTATAATGTCTAAATTTGGTCTTTCAAATAGTGCTGCCTCGGCAGTTGTATCAAGTATGTTGCCGTCCGTTTTAGGTGGTCTTATTAACAAAGCCAACGACCCAAACGATTCGTCTGTTGATGCTGGTGGAATTATGAGTGTGCTTTCAGGTGGTAAAACAGATGGAATTGATTTCGGAAGTTTATTGAGTAAAGGTGCAGGTGCTTTAGCAGATGGGAAACTAGATATGAATGACCTAATCAACTTAGCGTCTGGTGGTTCGCCAAGTCAAGGTCAAAGTTCTGGTGGAAGCGGTGGCCTATTTGGAAATATAATTGGTGGATTATTTGGAAAGAAATAAGTAGAGTTTAATAGTTAAAAGCGTAGAAATCGTTTCTACGCTTTTTTTATGTAAAGCCTTTGTATTGAGAAAAGTTATGAAATTTTCTTTTAAAATAGTATTATTACTTCTATTATTCAGCAAACTTTCTGCACAAATTACGGTATCACATCCACTAAACAATGCTGTTTATCAGCGTAACAGTACCAGTCAGGCCAATCTTATTATAAGCGGGACATATTCACAACCTTTGGCCACTTCTGTACAAGCAAGGTTACTTAATCCTACAAATGGCAGTCCAATTTCAGGTTTTGATTGGTCCATAATTCAAGAAAATCCAGCCATGGGTTATTTTCAAGGACAATTTAGTAATGTCCCGGCAGGTTGGTACACCCTAGTGATTCGAACCGTTAAAAGCGGGGTCGTCTTGGAAACAACTACCGTAAATAGAGTAGGTATTGGCGATGTTTTTATGATCGCTGGGCAGTCAAATGCTCAGGGACATGTTGATAGTCAATATTTAGGTGCTACCTCTGAAAAAGTTGTATCACACAATAATGGAAGGTATTGTAGTAATTTAGAAATTCCTTTTCCAGTTTTACAGCAATTAACAGGCACAGTTAAACCAGGCATAAATGGTCGTGATGCCTGGTGCTATGGAAGGCTTGGAGATAACTTAGTTGGAATTACTGGTTTTCCAGTAGCTTTTTTTAATGCTGGGGCTTCTGGTTCTAGTGTTTATAACTGGAAACAATCTTCTGACGGTTCATCAACCATTCATGCATTAACAAATGAACCTTTTTGTTCTTTAGGAGGGGAGAATACTGATAATCCAAATTTTATCTCTGGAAATTCTAGTACATACGTAAGTACCAATCCGTATTTTTTCTTTAAAAAAGGGTTGAATTACTATAATTCAATGTTCGGTGCAAGGTCTATCTTATGGCATCAAGGTGAGTCTGATGCATTTCGGAGTACATCTGCCTCAGCATATCAGGCAGACTTGACTTCTGTTATAACTAAATCGCGGTCCGATTTTGCTCCTAATCTTCCTTGGGTTGTGGCGAGGGTTTCTTATTTTAATCGCAATTTTAATTCAAATATAACAAATGCACAAAATAATGTTATTTCAGGAACTTCTCAAGTCTTTGCTGGCCCAGAGACAGATAATATTAGAAACGCTACTTTAGCAAATTCTAGGGATGCTGAGGATGTTCATTTTTTGGCACCTGTAGGGCTCTCTTATCTTGCAGACGCGTGGACAAGCTACTTAAATACTTCATTCTTCAGCAACTCCAATCCAATTCCGGCCAATACACCGCCCACCGTATCTGTGAGTTACCTAAATTCTACACAAGTTACTTTGAGTGTTCCTTCGGGCTACACTTCTTACAAATGGGTCAGCGGAGACTTTAGCTTTGGTGGTTCAAGTTTTGGTACATCTAACTCCTTAACGGTCAGTTCGGGAACTTACAGGTGTTGGGTAACCACCTCAAACGGTAATCAGCAGATCAGCAGCCAAGTAAATGTCAACCAAGCATTACTTTTGGCTAATAACGGTAGTTCCTGTACGGCCAATGCCTATTTATCAGACCTGAAATTTGTCTCAGCATCAAACGGTCTCGGTCCTATTGAATTGAACAAAACCAACGGAAATTCTGGAGATGGAGACGGGGCGGCAATCGTACTGAAAGGTCAGAGCTATGTCAAGGGAATCGGAGTGGCTAACAACTCAGAAATAAAATACCAAATTCCAAGTGGTCAATTTTATAAGTTTAGGTCATTTATAGGTATTAGTGATGATGTATCTAACACTTGTGATAACACTGGTGGAGTTATTTTTAAAGTTTATGGCAATGAAACCTTGCTTTACACGAGCCCAACTATTTACAGAAATACAGCTTTACAAGAAGTAAACGTTAATATTTTTGCTTACAGCTCAATTAGGTTAAAAGTAGAGCCTGTTGGGTCAAATACGACTTGTAATCGTGCGGTATGGACCGATGCAAGGCTTCTTTGTTCATTGGGTGATACAATGGCACCTTCGGTTATTTCAAATCTTGTAGCTACCAACACCTTGACCAAGTGTGTTTCTTTTCAGTGGACACACGCTACTGATGATCAAGCTCTTGGGGGGTATTATATTTATAAGAATGGGGTCAAAGTTGATACGATTTCTGATTCTCAAAATACGTACACCATAACGGGTTTAAGTTCTGCGAATTCCATTCAGTTTGGGGTAAAGGCTTTTGATATTGTAGGAAATGAATCGATGATTGTTAATAACACGGTAAGTACAGTTAGTTTAAATTTTGATTATCTTCAATTAGAACCTTTTTTGTGTGTAAATCGTAGTTACTTTCCAATTAACGTAGTTCCCCTGGGTGGAGAGTTTGCCCAAATAGAAGGCCCAACGGCCACTGTAAATGCTATTACTGGTGAATTCTTTACTAGTAATATTACTGCCAACAGATATGATCCCTATCTATATTTTTATATTCGTTACAGAGTGGGAGCCGCTTTACCGGGATGCTTAGATGAAAGTTACCGAACCTTAGGAATTGTTAACCAACCAACAATTACACCGAGTATTACTGCTGATAAAAATGTAATAAATCAGAATACTATCGTGAATTTTGTTTCTTCGGCTTGTGATGCTTCAAGTACGCTAAATTGGAGCTTTTCAAATAGTCACTCAACAAACTTGTCATTTAGTCCCACTAATACGGATAGTTATTATGCATACTGTGCAAGTCAACAGTGCTACGTGTACTCAAACAACATCACAGTGAAAGTCATACCCAATTGCACTAGTAATTTGGTTCTAGCTCCGACAGCTGACAACTTGACTTCGAGAATCAATCCTTTAAACTTTAACAGTAGCAATACAATTACGGCAAGCAATACCATTCTGCCGAACAACAATGTGCAGTATAGTGCTGCCAATGCTATTATTCTCAGTCCTGGATTTATGGTCGATTCTGGCGTGAAATTTTCTGCAAAAATCCAAAATTGTCCTAATTGACAGTACAGTCGTGACAATTTGTCATTAAAATTTGTCAAAAAAACGCTTGGCATATTCATTGTGAAATGAGTATTGTAATTATTTTTAATTAAATACACTGACAGAAAATCATGGGAAAAATTATTGGAATAGATTTAGGAACTACCAACTCTTGTGTGGCCGTAATGGAGGGAAACGAACCGGTAGTAATAGCCAATAGTGAGGGAGCGAGAACCACCCCTTCTATTGTAGCTTTTTTGGACAACGGCGAGAAGAAGGTTGGTGCACCAGCAAAAAGACAAGCAATTACCAACCCCAAGAATACAATCGCTTCGGTGAAGCGTTTTATGGGTAAGAAATATACAGAGGTAGGCTCAGAACTAAGAACAATTGCCTACGACATAGAAAAAGGAGCAAATGATACGCCAAGGGTTAAAATTGGTGATCGTCAATATACACCTCAAGAAATCTCTGCTTTTATTCTCCAAAAAATGAAGGCCACAGCCGAGGATTATTTAGGCCAAACCGTTACAGAGGCAGTAATTACTGTTCCTGCATATTTCAACGATGCGGAGCGTCAAGCTACCAAAGAGGCTGGTTTGATTGCTGGTTTGGATGTGAAAAGAATCATCAACGAGCCTACGGCTGCGGCTTTGGCTTATGGTCTAGACAAACAAGGCAAAGACATGACTGTGGTGGTGTTTGACTTGGGTGGCGGTACTTTTGACGTGTCTATCCTTGACCTTGGTGATGGCGTTTTTGAAGTGAAATCAACTGACGGTGACACTCACTTAGGTGGTGACGACTTTGATCAAGTGATTATTGAGTGGTTGGCTGCAGAATTTAAAGCTGACGAAGGCGTGGATTTGATGCACGATGCTATGGCACTTCAAAGACTAAAAGAAGCTGCTGAAAGAGCTAAAGTGGAGCTTTCAAGTTCTACTCAGGCCGAAATAAACTTGCCATATATCTTCCCTGTGGACGGTGTACCTAAGCACTTGGTTAGGTCACTTACAAGAGCGAAGTTTGAGCAATTGGCAGATAGCCTTTTCAAAAGAATGATGGAGCCTTGTAAGAGAGCCATGAAAAACTCAGGAATTTCCAACAGTCAAATATCAGAAGTTATATTGGTAGGTGGTTCTACTCGTATTCCTAAAGTTCAAGAGGAAGTAGAAGCTTTCTTTGGTAAAAAACCTTCAAAAGGCGTAAATCCGGACGAAGCTGTGGCTATTGGTGCGGCTATTCAAGGTGGTGTATTGACAGGTGAAGTGAAAGATATTTTGTTGTTAGACGTTATTCCGCTTTCATTGGGTATCGAAACCATGGGTGGCGTATTCACTAAAATGATTGAGGCCAACACTACAATACCTACGAACAAAGTGGAGGTTTTCTCTACTGCTGCTGACAATCAGCCTTCTGTAGAATTACATGTGTTGCAGGGTGAAAGGCCTTTGGCCAATCAAAATCGTACTTTGGGAAGATTCCATTTGGACGGTTTACCACCAGCCATGAGAGGAGTGCCTCAAATCGAAGTGGCTTTTGACGTGGACGCCAACGGTATTTTGAACGTTACTGCCAAAGATAAAGGTACTGGTAAAGAGCAAAAAATCAGAATTGAGGCTTCAAGCGGACTTTCAGATGCTGAAATTCAGAGAATGAGAGACGAAGCCAAAGCCAACGAAGAAGCTGATAAGAAAGAAAAAGAAACTATAGAGAAAGTAAATGCGGCGGATTCGATGATTTTTCAAACGGAAAAACAATTGAAAGAATTTGGTGACAAACTTTCAGAAGGTAACAAAACGGCCATTGAGGGTGCTTTGACAGAACTTAGAGCTGCTCATGGGACACGTGACTTAGCTGCAATTGATGCCTCTATGGAGAAAATCAATACAGCTTGGCAAGCAGCTAGTCAAGAGATATATAATGCCCAACAAGCTGACGGCGGTGCTCAAGGTCCAGCTGCCGATGCTGGCTCAGCTCAGGGTGGTTCAGATGAAAACGTAACTGACGTAAATTTTGAAGAGGTGAAATAAAAGAACTTAGCGTTCTTGAAAATACGGAAAAGTCTGGACTTTAATTAGTTCAGACTTTTTTTACAATTTTTTTTATGATTCACGTGTATTTTGCATAAATCGGCCTGAAGATTTTTTTATAAAGATTTAGGATTTATTCTAAGATATATGGGATTAGTCGAAAAAGCACATTAGGTTTCAGGGTGCTTTTTTTCTGCCAAAAGCATAACAAAAAAACACAAATCTTAGGAGATTTGTATTTTTTTAATATTTAAAAAGGCTAATTATCAGCCTTTCAATTTTACTAGAGATAAAAATTCTTCTTTTTTCAAGGCATTGTTAAAAGCACCTTTAAAAAACGAAGTTACGGTAGAACTGCTTTGATCGGCAATGCCTCTTGAGGATACACAGAAATGATCTGCGTCTACTACAACCGCAATATCATCTGTTTTTAGAGCCTCTTTTAAAGCATTTCCGATTTGTATTGTCATTCTTTCTTGAACCTGCGGCCTTCTGGCATAATGATTAACCAACCTGTGCAATTTTGAAAGGCCTATTACATTTCCTGAGGAAATATATCCAATGTGGACTTTTCCCACTATTGGCACAAAATGATGCTCGCAGTTTGAATAAAAACTGATATCTCTCTCAACGAGTATCTCGTCGTATTTGTAGTTGTTGTCAAAAAGTGTAATAGCTGGCATGTTTTCTGGATTTAAACCGGAAAATAATTCTTTCACGTACATTTTGGCAACCCGCTTGGGAGTTCCCATTAGGCTATCATCGCTTAAATCTAAGCCCAATGTTTGCATGATTTCTTTAAAATGGCCAGCGATTACTTCAATTTTGTCGTCATCAGACATATCAAAAGCATCCGCTCTCAATGGTGTAGCAATGTTGGTCATGATGTGATCATCGCCTATTTCTTGGTCATGGATAGCATTACGCTGGGTATTCAACATAGTTTCTTTCTGTTTCAAATAATGTTATTTTTAAATCATATTTTTCATCTATCTTCTGACGAAGAATATCATAAATCACCACAACTATATTTTCAGCTGTGGGGTTTAAATTTTTAAAATATTCTATGTCAAGGTTAAGATTTTTGTGGTCAAATTTATCAAGAATGTTTTCCTTGATAATGTCGCTGAGTATTTTTAAATCAAATACATAACCTGTTTTCGGGTCTGGAAAACCAGTGAGTTTTACCAATAAATCATAATTGTGCCCGTGATAGTTGGGGTTATTACATTTACCGAAAACCTCTTGATTTTTTTCATCGCTCCACTCGGGGTTGAACAACCTGTGAGCTGCGTTGAAATGTTCTTTTCTAATTACTGAAATTTTGTTCAATATAAAGTTTTTTTAGTCTTGTACAAAGTATGTGTACTACACAATCAAAAACGGACTGGACTGATTTTGATAAATATTTAACTAATGAAAGTTTAATTTTGTTCAAATTAAAAATAAATATTACATTAGTAAAAAAAATTAAAAACCTTATGGATCGCAGAAATTTTCTAACAACCAGTCTAGCCACATCAGCTATTCCGTTTCTTAATGTAAATGCAGCTCAGAAAGACAAAAAAGTAAAATTGGCCTTTATTGGTGTTGGATTGAGGGGGAGAAACCACGTAGAACAAGCCATTTATAGAGATGATGTTGAGATAACGGCAATTTGTGATATAGACCCCGATGCCATAAAACGCACATTGTCCATTACCCAAAAAGCAAACCGGAAAGATCCGGCGGTTTATGGAAAAAGTGACAATGATTTCATAAATATGCTCAAAAGAGATGATATTGATGGCGTTGTGATAGCTACCCCATGGGAGTGGCACGTACCTATGAGCGTGGAGTCAATGAAGGCTGGTAAATATACTGCAGTGGAGGTTTCAGCTACAGTTACACTCCAAGAATCCTGGGATTTGGTGGATACTTTCGAGAAAACGGGCTCTCATTGTATGATATTAGAAAATGTGTGTTACCGCCGTGACGTGATGTCGGTTTTGAATATGATTCGCAAAGGAATGTTCGGTGAAATGCTCTATGCACATTGTGGTTATCAGCACGACCTCAGGGAAGTGAAGTTTAACGATGGAAAGAGTTTTTATGGAGGTGGTGTAGAATTTGGTGAAAAGGCCATTTCGGAAGCCAAGTGGCGTACCCAGCATTCTGTAGATAGAAATGGCGATATTTATCCAACACATGGTCTTGGTCCAGTGGCTCATTGGTTAGATATAAATAGGGGAAATAAATTTAATTATCTAACTGCTACGGCAACAAAGGCTAGAGGATTGCATAAGCATATTGTAGATAAAGGTGGAGCGGATCATCCAAACGCCAAGGTCAAATTTAAGTTAGGCGATGTTGTGACCACAACGATTCAATGTGAAAATGGGGAAAATATAGTGATAATGCACGACTGTAATTCACCAAGACCTTATTCGTTGGGTTTTAGGGCTCAAGGTACGGAGGGCATTTGGATGGACGATAACAAGTCTATTTATATACAAGGTAAAAGTCCGAAAGCCCATGCTTGGGAGCCGTTCAAGCCTTATCAAGTAGAGCATGATCATCCGGTATGGAAAACCCATGCTCAAAATGCCGAAAAGGCTGGGCATGGTGGTATTGACTTTTTTGTATTAAGGGCGTTTATTGAATCCATCAAAAACAATGTCGCACCACCGATTGATGTGTACGATGCAGCGGCTTGGAGTGCAATCAGTCCTTTGTCTGAGCTTTCTATTGCTCGTGGAAGTTCACCAGTGGAGATTCCGGATTTCACCCGAGGCAAATGGAAAACGAACAAAAGGATTTTTGGTTTAACAGAGAATTATTGACCTAGAATAAATCATTTTGACTCTTTTTGGGTTACAAGTTATATAACACTTTATCAATTGAATACGAAAATAGCGGTAATAACTGGTGGTACTTCGGGAATTGGAAAGGCAACTGTTGAAAAACTAGTTACCTTCGGTACTACTATGGTGCTTTTGGCCAGAGATATCCAAAAGGCTGAGTTGGTTAAAAAAGAAATTCTGAAAACATTTCCGAATGGAAAGATTGATATCTTTAGTGGAGATTTGAAAGATTTAAACTCAATAAAATCTGCTGCCGAAGAGATTAAAGTTAAATATCCCCAAATAGATATCCTGATCAACAATGCGGGTGGGGTTTTTTCTGAATTTGAGAAAACAATGGATGGTTTTGAGGTTGGATTTCAAGTAAACCACTTGGCCCATTTTCTACTGACACAAATTTTACTCGATAACTTGCTTAAATCAGAAGAATCTAGAGTAATAAATCTATCTTCTGAAGCACACCGAATAGGTAAGTTTAGTGTAGGGAATCTTAACGCCGAGAAAAAGTTTGGCACGTGGAAACAGTACGGAGCTACAAAATTGATGAACATATTGTTTACCAAGGCCTTAGCAAACAAGTTTGGTGATAAAGGTTTGCTGTCTTTTGCGGTTCATCCAGGTGTTGTGAAGTCAGGGTTTGGGGCAAACAATACAGGATTTTTGAAATATTTTAACAAAATGCCTTTCCTGATAACTCCAGAAAAAGGAGCTGAAACGAGTGTGTATTTAGCAACTCAAACAAAGGAAAAGTTGTCAAATGGAGGATATTATAAAAGATGCCAGATTTCGTATTCGTCTCTTGAAAGCCAAGACATTGTGGCACAAGACCAACTCTGGGAAATTTCTATGAAAATGATAAAGACTTATTTATAAGTTTATTATCTGTCCATTTATATAACTGGTATCTGCCTTTGACATAAAAAGTTTTTGAATACTGTAAACGGAATACTCTTGTAGTTTTCCGTTTTTTGTTTTAAGCTTTATCTCAGACATGTTTTTGAAAAGATAGTTTGAGGTAGTAGTTTTTACAGAAATTTGTTTAGAATCTTCTCCAGCCATGGTTTCTATGGTCATGGTTTTTACTGGCAGTGTTTCGGATTTTTTAAGTTTATAGTTAATAGCGTATTGATTTTCAGATATTTCGTAACTATTTACAAAGGCACTCTTGTTTAAGTCAGCTTCCGTAAAAAGGCTGAGTTCCTTCGCCCAGTCAATGTCGTTGGTAGTTTTAATTTCCTTTTGTTTGCCTATTTGCCAAGTTTTACTCACTTCTGGTTTTTGGCGTTCAAGAGCCCGAATGATAGACTCTGAAAACCCTTTTAAATCAAAATATTTTTTGGTTGAGAGTTGTTTTCCTTGGCTGCAACTAATGAGTAATAGGGATATTAAAAGAATTTTCTTGGTCATAAATTAACTGTGAATGTCTTCATTTCTGAATAAATAAGATGGCAAAATATTTGGATTCAAAGATACAAAATTACTAGCTCCCCACCATGTATATTTTGCTCCGATTATGAGGTTATGAACCCAATAGACTCCGTTTCGTGGTTACCTATTTTAAAGAGAGAAAGGTTTAAAGTGCCCGATTGGGTGTTATAATCATTAAAATTCACCATAAAAAGCAGTCTGTTGCCATTTTTATGTAAACCAGTATGTTTTCGTTAGAAATCTCACAAAATTCGTTTTATTGGTTTGCTGTTGAGCAAAATTTTGTGTTCTGCTGCAAGCTACTTCTGTTTAAATATGCGTGATTTTATTTCGCTTTTTCCACTCCTAGTATTTTATTTCATACTTCTCTAAGTTTTTGTAATCTACTTTTGGGATATTGGCAACGTGATGTAAATACTCATTACAATGTTCAAACACACCATATTTGCTAGGCATCATGACTGCCATAAAGTATTAGATTAAAAACATAGGTTCATGCTCTATTTGTAAAATAAATGGATTTATATCGTTGAGATTTCTCCAGAAATTCGGTCTGAAATAGTTTTTCATTTCAGATTTTGTCTGCTACCTTATGTATTTACAATTTCGGCTATCGCCAAGTGTTGTAGGTGTAAGATTACGTAAAACCAATATATAGCATATTAAGCGGGCGTTTTGAAGATTATAGCTACTTTTTATAATGGCTTCTTTATCAGTCACTTTGTCTACTTTTGTTTTGTATTCAAAAACTCTAAGTCAACCAATTATTCTACTTCTAAGACGAAACTAGCTTTTATTTTTTCGTCAACTTTGTGTTGGCAGGTGCCCAAATGATCGGCCTAAGCTTCAATTGTGAAATTATAAAACCCTATTTTTTCTACTAAAAGCTGGCCACTAAGTATATTATTAACTTGGCCAAATATTGGAGTTTCATTGCAGTTTTGGCCTTTTTGGTACTTGCTTAATAGTCTTTGATATAAGTAGTCGTTCCCGTTTATCAATATATCGTCTGAAATACTAATTTTTTGTCCAACAATAGTTTTGGTAACATATTGAAGGGCATTTAGTTCTGGTTTATTTTTTTCTATTACCACTCTGGTTTTTCCATCGGAGGATAAGGTTTATATTAATTTTTGTTGTATGTTTATTTTCGCCGCCCAAAAATATTACTTATGTTGAAAATTGGGATTTATTTTAACAAATATTTTGCACTTTTGTCATGTTAATTCGTGACGGATACGTTTTATTTTTTCGGAAACATTAATTTTAAATTACTATGAAACAACTGATTGTATTGTTTTTGCTTCTAAATATTGGGGCAAATGCCCAAACTCTTAAAGGTGCTTGGCAAAATACCGACAATGAAACTACAACTACTATTATAGCTACTGACAATTACTTAACAGTGAATGTATATGACTTCCGAGGTAAAAAGTTCTTAGAATCATGGGGTGGAAAATATATCATAGGGGCTACCAATGAGGCTTTTATAGAGATTGAGTTTCATTCTCAGAATCCAGATATTGTGAATTCTTCACAATCATACAATATAAATCTTAAGAAGAAGAATCTCGAATTCAATGATAAGAAGTTTCAAAAGCTTGATTTTGCTAAAGAAAATGCACTTTCGGGTCTTTGGAGAATAACTGCAAGGGCTAATGAAAAAGGCGAAATGTCAGAGATGAAACCTGGTCCAAGAAAAACCTTGAAAATTATGTCTGGTGGCTATTTTCAGTGGTTTGCCATCAATACACAAACTCGTGAATTCTCGGGAACGGGTGGGGGTAGATACACGTTGGTCGATGGGAAATACACGGAAAAAATTGAATTTTTCTCCCGCGACAACAACAGGGTAGGGGCCGAATTAAGTTTTGAGGCAGAAGTGAAAGGCAAAGAGTGGATTCACTCTGGTAAAAGCTCAAAAGGAGATCCGATAAAAGAAATTTGGACACTACAGAATTAAATTAGAACGTAAATGCCTTTTTCCGCAGTTTTGTATTTGGCCCGAAGTTCAGGTATATTTTTGAATATGGCCGGAATTACGTTTTCACGATCAATAATTACTTCCGGCATGTCTTTTTTGAAGTTATTGTAAATATTGGATAGACTTAAATAATTATTAGGATTTTCGAAGTCTTTTTTTGCCAGACTCCAACTTAAGTATCCCGTAGCCATTGCATTGGTTTTGTAGGCATCTATGTGTTGACCCGTTACAAAAATCCTTTTGCCTTGGTATTGTGGTTTAAGATTGGATTCTATTACTCTGAAGTTGGCCAAACCATTTTGGAAAATGCCTAAAAAAGGTTTCGCTCCAGTAATTGAAACAAATATAGTAAGTATAAAAAATAGTAGGAATAGGATTTCAGGAATCAGCATTTTTTTGGCGTGAATGAAAAAACCAGCACAAAAGAACGCCAAAGGTGCAATCATGTAAATCATATTAGATGGCGTATATTGTCCGGAAACAAAAAACGAAATCAAGGAGAAAATAGCAGTGACAATAATCAGTTGGTGGGAACGGTTCTGAAAACTGTTGTATCGCTGTCCCCTAAGTACACGGATGATTCCAAAAAAACCTACTGCCATAGGCAAAACAAATGACCCGAGAATGTCTCTCAGGCTAAGTAACGTAAAGTCAAATGAATAACTTAAATGAAACAACCAGACGTCGTTGAAATATTCGGCTTGGTCGTTGAAATAAAAATAAAGATACACGAAGAATATAGGCATAATGAACCCCAAGATAACCATGAATGTCTGTCGGAGGTTAACACTAGTGTATAGAAAAAGTACCAAAACTGCCCAAGCCAAAAGTATAAAACTCGGAAGATGAAACAAGGTAGCAATGCCCAAAAACAAACCTGCCTCGAAAACATCATCGCCTACACCTTCTCTTTTTTCTATTTGTCTCAGTGTGGAGTTTAGGGCCATCAAAACAAATGTGTTAGCCAAAAGGGCAGGTGAGAGTTTTAAGAAGTCAAATGAGGCATTGATTAATACCAGAAAAATAAGGCCCGCAATATAGTTTTTTTCATTAAAAAGGTTTCTTCTGTTGGTTATAAAAACAAAATACAAGGTTTGAATGAAAATAAGAATAGAGGCGATTGTTTCGTATATAAACTGACTTTTACCTGCCCAGAGGTCTATTGTTCGATATACAAAACTCGAAAGTGGCCCAACCTGGGTCAAAATTTCACTGTACAATTTCAGACCTTCATTCTGCTTTTCGCCTATCAGCATCCACTCGAGCTCGTAGGTGAGAAGTGGCAATTTGGAGCCGATGTATATCATTTTGAGACCTAAAAGCAAGGCCAAAAGGGTGATAACCTGAAAGATTGAATTTATTCTGAAAAACGTTAGCAAAGTCTTTTCTTTTTAAATAATAAGGTGCAAAAATATCATTTCGTTTACGGATAAACCAAAAATAAGCATGATATTTGTAAAATAATTCTGGTGGAAGGAAGGTTTTGTATAGAGGCTGAATCGTTTTTGGCATCTCGAATACGGATTCTTAAATTGAGAAATGGAAAGTAAAAGACAAAAACAGGTAGGAAAGTTGATTCAGAAGGATCTAGGTGAAATTTTCCAAAGAGACTTCAAAGCATTGTTCATGGGGAATTTTGTGACAATCACAGATGTCAAACTTTCTCCTGACTTGAGTGTTGGCCGTGTTTATTTGAGTTTTTTAAAGCTTGACAACCGTGAAGATATACTTCAAAATATAAAAGAGAATACGAAAAAAATAAGAGGTTTGTTTGGCCAAAAAGCTAAAAATCAACTCAGGATAATTCCGAATTTCACCTTTTTTATTGACGATACGGCCGAATATGCTCAGAAAATCGAGCAGCTATTTGCAAATATTCATATTCCACCAGCTGAAGAAGACGAAACCTCGGAATAAGCATGAATCTGCCTTTTTTTGTTGCCAAGAAGTATTTTCTTTCCAAAAAAAAGAGAAGTTTTATTAACTTTATCTCTATCATATCGATGTTGGGAATAGCACTTGGTTTGACCTCTCTCATCATAATTCTTTCTGTTTTTAACGGTTTAGAGGAGCTAAATCGTCAAATTTTCAAAGCTTTTGATCCTGATCTCAAAATAACTGCCATTGAAAATAAAGGCTTTTATCCAAGCCAAATGCTCATTCAGCAAATAAACAAGGTAGATGGTGTTGCTTTTACCACTGAGGTTTATCAAGACAAAGCTCTTGCTCGTAGCAAAGATGCTCAAATGATAGTCGTTTTGAAAGGTGTGGACAGTACCTTTACCAAAAATGCCGAGATGAAAAAATCCCTCGTAGATGGTAAAATGGAGATTTTGAACGGTGGTAGGCCAACGGCTTTTATCGGAGGTGGAGTGTCTTCAATTCTGAACCTAAATGTGTTAGATTACCTAACACCGCTTGGCATTCTATATCCAAAAAACCAGAAGTTAAATGTTTTGGCACCAGAAGACAACATCAATCAAATAAATGTGGAGGTTTCTGGCATTTTTGTGTTGGAACAGCAATATGACAATTACGTATACTTACCCTTGTCTACGGTGGAACAGCTTATAGAAGCACCCGGAAAGCGTACAAGTGTAGAAATAACCCTGAAGCCGGGTGCAGAAGTTGGTTCTGTGAAAGATAGAATTGCAGCGATATTAGACGATTCGCTACAAATTAAAGACCGTGATGAGCAGAATGAGTCTTTGTTAAAGGCCATAAAGATAGAAAAGCTATTTATTTTCGTGGCACTGTTTTTTATAATTGGTATTGCGTCATTTAATATTTTTTATGCACTCAGTATGCTCGTTATCGACAAAAAAGATGATATTGAGACGCTATCTTCTATTGGTGCAACCAAAGGTTTGGTTAAAAATATATTCTTGGCAGAGGGTTTGGTGATATCCTTCGTTGGTGTGGCTCTGGGTTTGGTTATGGGCATAGGTATTTGTTTTATTCAGATGAGGTTCGGTATAGTATCTTTAGGAATGCAGTACGCAACAGTGGACGCCTATCCCGTGAAAATCATTTCTTTAGATATTTTTTTGTCGGTTTTAGGAATATTTCTGATTACTTTCTTGGCATCTATACTTCCTGCAGCAAAAGCCCAGAAATTTATGTTAAATCAAAAAAAATAGTTTATTGATGACCCTTCGTTTCGTAAGCTTATTATTTCTATTATTTTCATCGTTTACACTTAAAGTACAGGACTTTAGGTCTTATGTGGCCAATAAACAATGGATTTTGGTAACAGATAAGGCTGAAAAGTCTGAACGTATAAGGTTTGTGTCGTATTCGAAAGACATTGTATCACTTAATACTATGATATGGGAATTTAAACCTAATGGTCGTTTAACGTATGATTTTCAGTCTAATGAAGATGTTGAAGCTTGTTTGGGAGTGAATTTTTCAGATCTTGATTTAGATGCTAGCACCTTGCGACCTAATTCTGCAACAAACATTATTCTTTTGACGCTCATGGGCGGTTATGCAAGTATTGATGATTTTATTTCAAAGAATGAGTATGAGTCTCAAACTTTTTTGGTTGATAGTAAGGTAGAATGTTTTGAGATGGTTTTAAAAAATAAGGTTTTCTTTCGCAACTTAAATTGATTGGTTTATGAAAAAATATGTGCTTTCAGCCCTTTATTTTACTCAAATTCTAGTTTATGGGCAAGTCCAGAAATCTCAGGATCTGGCATTCGATCTTTTGCATACGGAGCTAAAGCTTAAGCCAATTTGGAATAATCAAACACTGGAAGGTACGGCAACTTTAACTTTGAAGCCTTATTTTTATGAGCAAGAAATGCTAGTTTTAAATGCCAAAGGTTTCGTGATTAGTTCTGTTCAGTCATCACAGAAAGACCTCAAGTACAAATATGACAACGAGATTTTAGACATTATTCTGCCGAAAAAATATACCAGAAAAGACACGCTGGTAGTTTCAATCAAGTATTTAGCTCAGCCAGAAAAAATATCTACGCAGGGCAGCGATGCCATCGTGAGTGATCAAGGCCTGTATTTTGTAAATCCACAAAATGACCCTGCCGGCTTGCCGAGACAGCTTTGGACGCAAGGCGAGACCCAAGCCAATAGTTTTTGGTTTCCAACCATCGATACGCCCAATCAGAATCACACACAGGATGTGTTTTTGACTGTAGAAAATAGTTTTACGACACTTTCAAATGGCGTTTTGCTAGATACCAAGCAAAATTCGGACGGCACTAAAACGGACCATTGGCAGCTGAAAACGCCACATGCGGTTTATCTTTCGATGATTGCCGCTGGGAGTTTTAAGAAAGTTGTAGATAATACTTTCAAACGTTTCGAGGTGAGTTATTACGTAGAACCTGAGTTCGAAAAAAATGCTTTGGGTATTTTCGGTCGTACCCCAGAAATGATTAAATACTTTGAAAAAATACTCGGTGTAAACTTCCAATGGCCCAAATATGCTCAGATTCCGGTTAGAAAATATGTATCTGGAGCAATGGAGAACACCACAGCCACGGTGCATTCAAAAACCTTGTTAAAAACCGATAATCAACTTATTGATGGAAACGATGATGGCGTTATAGCCCATGAATTGTTCCACCATTGGTTTGGAAATTTTGTAACCTGCGAGTCATGGTCACATTTACCACTTAATGAGTCTTTTGCCAATTACTCAGAGTTTTTGTGGGCAACACATAAGTATGGCAAAGATGAAGGTGATTTGATTTACATCAATGCTTTGCAAGATTATCTTTATGAAGCCACTCAAAAACAGGTACCACTTATCAGGTTTGAGTTTGCTAGCAGAGAGGACATGTTTGATGCTCATTCTTACCAAAAAGGAGGTAGAGTTTTACATCAATTAAGGCTAGAAGTGGGCGACGAAGCTTTTTTTGCTTCTTTGAATCATTATCTTAAGAGTCACGCTTTTCAAACTGCCGAAATAGAAGATTTGCGTATTTCATTTGAAAAAATCACAGGAAGAGATCTCAAATGGTTTTTTGATCAATGGTTTAAAGTGCCTGGGCATCCAAGGTTGAAAGTTCTACAGAAAATAGAAAAAAATAAACTGCAACTCTCTGTAAGTCAGATTGTAGATTCGCTTAATCAAACAGTTTATAACCTCAAACTTCCACTTAGAATTTATTCAGGTAAGTCATCTGTTGAGAAAATTATAGAAATCAGCCAACAAGATCAAGATTTTAGTTTTGAAGTAGAAGGAGACTTGAAAAATGTTCTTATCAATCCCGACGGATATTTTTTGGGTGCCATAGAACATGTAAAAACTACCGATGAGTTGGTATTCCAATTTCAAAATTCTTCAACGGTCTATGCCCGATTGTATGCTCTGGAAGCTCTCACGCTAAAACCCGAGGAGGAGGTTGGAGAAAATCCATTACAAAAGAAGGTCATAAGAGACTTGACGGTGGAGGCCCTAAAAGATAGTTTCTGGAAAATTAGACAAACGGCTGTTCAGAAATTATTCGATTATGATGGTGAAGATTTTCTGAAAGTAGAAAAGGCATTGCAGAATTTGATAAAGATAGAAACGAAAAGTGTGGTCAGGGCTGATGCTATTTTAGCCATGAAAAACTTCCTGAATCCTCAGAATGACTTGTTGTTCAGGGCAGCCCTGGATGATTCTTCCAATTTGGTTAAAGCTGCCGCCTTAGAGGCTTTGTTTACCAATAAAGTGTCAGACGCGGCTGAATTGGCATCCAAGTTTTCACTGAGTTTTGACAATTCTATATTTGCTTCTGTTGCTAACTATTACTCGGGAAATCCTGAGCCTCAACATTACGATTGGTTTATGGCAAGGCTCACTAGGATGGAGGGCATAGAGGTATATCAATATTTGGCCATCTTCGGCTCTTATCTGTCAATGGCTGATAAAAGTATAGTGCAAAAAGCCATTCCTTATATTTTTGGCCTCGCTACTGTTGAACCTGAGTGGTTTGTTAGAATCAGTGCTGCTCAACTCTTGGATATGCTCCGCAATGATAATCCTGAAGCTGAGGCAGCTTTGAAAAAGGTAATCGCCCAAGAAAAAGACCAGAGATTAATTAATTACTACGAGCAATTCAAAAAGTAAATGTGGAGAGATTATACCAATTTCCTATCCAAACTCACACTGAAAAGAGCGTATAATGCTCTAGGTTTGGTGTTTGGTTATGTTTTTTCCAAAATTACTAAAACTCCTATAAACGGTTTTTTGCCCGTAGCTTTGGCTATTGAACCAACTACTTCTTGTAATTTACGCTGTCCGGAATGTCCGAGCGGTTTACGGTCATTTACTCGGCCAACAGGAATGTTGGATACAGTGATGTTTGAAAAAACCATTGCCGAATTAAAAGATGCCTTGCTTTATTTGACCTTTTACTTTCAGGGTGAGCCTTTTTTGCACAAAGATTTTTTGAAAATGGTGAAGTCTGCTACCCAGAAAAAAATTTATACATCTACCTCTACAAACGCACATTACTTAAGCCCTGAAAATGCACTTGCCACAGTGGAGTCGGGTATAGACAGGGTCATTGTTTCATTGGATGGAACCACTCAAGACACCTATGAGCAATATAGAATCGGGGGTAATTTGGAGAAAGTAATAGAAGGGACCAAGAATTTAATTGCAGCCAAAAAGGCTTTAAAATCAACTACTCCGCATGTGATTTTTCAGTTTTTAGTGGTTGGGCCAAACGAACATCAAATTGAAGAGGCCAAGGCTCTAAGCAAATCTTTGGGAGTAAATGAGATTCGCTTCAAAACTGCCCAAATCTATGATTATGAGAATGGCTCTGGGCTGATACCCGAAAATCCAAAGTACGCCCGCTACAAGAAGACGACTTCGGGTAAGTTTGAAATAAAAAATAAATTACTGAATCATTGTTGGAAAATGTGGCACTCGGCCGTGATTACGTGGGATGGATTGGTGGTGCCGTGCTGTTTCGACAAGGATGCAGAGTATAGAATGGGTAATGTTTCAAAGCAGAGTTTTAAAGAGGTTTGGTCTTCAGAGAAATATCTTTCATTCCGAAAACAGCTGATAGGTTCTCGCAAAAATATCGAAATGTGTAAAAATTGTACGGAAGGCACCAAAATATGGGGTTGAGTTTAAACTCTACGGAAATTTTTTACGTAATATAAATATTGGTTTTACTTTTGCGGACAGAATATTAATAATTTTACAATTTTGAAAAATTCACTAATTACGTTTTTGCTTTTTTCAGGTTTTTTGAGTTTTGCTCAAGAGTCTGCCGAAGGTTATTTGATTGAATGTGAAGCATCTGATAAAAACGAGGACGTGTCTTTTCTAGGGCCAAATTTTCAGAATCTTCGAACTCAAGCCACCGCCTCAATCATAGACGTAACTTATTCTGGTTTTCCCAACGATGCTAAGGAGGCATTTCAGGCGGCTGTTAATGTCTGGCAAAGGCTACTAATCAGTAGGGTTTCAATAAAAATAACTGCAGGCTGGGAGGGCCTAGCCTCAAACACCTTAGCCACTTCAGGAGCTAAGAAAGTATTTAAAAACTTCGCAAATGCTCCAATCAGGGAGGTTTGGTATCCATCGGCATTGGCTGAATCTATAGCTGGTGTAAATCTCAACGGCTCTGAGACTGACATTAACATAACGGTAAACAAAAACATCAGTTGGTCATACGATACCGATGGTACAAGGCAGGCATTTAAATACGACCTAATGACAGTTGTTTTGCATGAAATAGCCCACGGATTGGGTTTTACAACTTCAATGAAACTCGCAGGAACAAACGAAACCCAAGCCCAGTGGGGCATAGAAGGCCTTCCACTAATCTATGATATTTTTCCGCAAATGTCTAATGGTCAGGTATTAACTAATACGGCAATTATTGGAAATCCGTCTACACAATTAAAGGCAGCCTTAACAAGTCAGGATATATTTTTTAAAATATCCAATGGGCCTTTGGCAAAAGATTTCCCCAAAATGTATGCACCAACGACTTTTAGAAGCGGTGGTACGCTTTCACATCTAGACGAAGTTAAGTACCCAAAAGGTACGGAAAACTCGCTGATGTCTCCACAAATAGGTGCTGCTGAGATTAATCATTATCCAGGTCAGGTGATTTTAGGGATATTAAATCAAATTGGTTGGGGCGTTCTCAACTATGAAGGACAAGTGATAACTGCCATCGAACCTCAAGATATTTCTCAGCAGCTCTTTGTTTATCCAAATCCTTCGGCAGATATCTTGAATGTAATTATTCCTGAAAAATACCATCAAAAGCGTGTGAGTGTACAGGTATTTGATTTAAGAGGTTTGTTGGTAAAGGAGCAAGTTATTGATATTCAATCAAATTTCAAGCTTGATATTGAAAAATTGCCTTTTGGAAAATACATTTTACGAATTGCTGAGAATGAATCGATTCAGTTTCTTAAAAATTGAATTACTCAATTTTGTAAGGTATATAAGGTGTTATATCAGCACCAAACTTATGAAGTTCTCTAACAATTGTTGAGCTAATAGGAGCAAGCTCAGGTGCGGTTATCAAAAATACGGTTTCTAAGTCCTTAGCCAATTGACGGTTAACCTGCGATATCGTATTTTCGTATTCAAAATCTGTGGTATTCCTTAGCCCTCTTAAAATAAACTGGGCTCCGTATTTCTTTGCTACAGAGGCAGTTAGGTCGTCATAGTTAACGATTTTTATTCTAGGGTCGTTGGCAAAAGCTCCTTTGATTTCTCTCTCAATTAACTCTATTTCAAAATACCTTTTTTTGTTTGTGTTTGTTCCTATACCGATGATGATTTCATCAAAAAGCTTTAATCCTCTCTCAACAATATCTGCATGACCTTTTGTGAAAGGATCAAATGAACCGGGGAAGAAGGCTACTTTTTTCATTTTTTATCTCTTGTAAGAAAATTGTTGCACAAAGTTACACGGAGGATACACAAAGTTTCACAAAGGTGTTTCTATTTTGATAATTCTGTGGCAAGGACCATTCTGATTTTTATTCTAGCTCCTATGGCCATCACATCTACCAAATCTTGAATGGTCAGATTTTGTTCGGCCCTTAGTATAACAGTTGGTTCTTCCATCCCGGTTGTCGCTTCTACAAGTGAAGCTTCCAATTGAGGAAAAGGAATAGGTGTTTTATCTATAAAATATTGCTTATCTTCTGTGATAGACAACGTTATGGGTTGCTTACTAACATCATGCGTTGATTTGTCAGACTTTGGCAACATCAACTTTATGACGTTTGGGCTGCCGAGTGTTGATACAATCAAGAAAAATAATAGTAAGAAAAACATGATATCGTTGAGAGAAGCTGTTTGTACTTCAGCCTCAAAACGTCTTTGTCTTTTAAATTTCATTAGCGAATTGGCTCATTTAATGTATCAAAAAAGTCCATAACCGTCGCCTGAAGATTGATACTGAATTTGTCAATCATCATGTTGATACCGTGGTAAAACGAGTAAGCCAATAGACCCACCACTAAACCGGAGAAACTCGAAATCATTTTCTCATAAAGACCATTTGAGATGGTTTCGATAGAGAAATTCCCAGTTACAGATATTTCATAAAATATACGAATTATACCCGAAATAGTACCAACAAATCCCAAGGTTGGAGCTACGCCAGCTATCAAACCAAGGTATCCCATGTTCTTTTCCATTTTAGAAATCTCCAAGTTGGATTGAATTTCCATGGCACTTTCGATATCTTTTACTGGCTTTCCTACTCTTGCAATTCCTTTCTCCAGAATTCTTGAAATGGGCTTATTGGTGCCTTTACAGAGTGACGAAGCTGTACGAATATCTCCTCTTAAGATATTGTCTTTAAGTGATCTAAGAAATCCCATATCGATTTTTGATGCATCTTTAATAAATAAATATCTTTCGGCGGCCAAAAATAAAGTGACCAAAAGCAAGGCCATGATAGGGTATATGACTATACCACCTTTAAACAACAACGAGAGATAATTAATACTTTGAACTCCTGCTGCAGCAGCGGTTGAGTCTGTGGCAGTAGGTACTTGAAGAATAAGGTCTAAAAGCATATTTTGATGGGTCTAATTTATTTTTTGCGTTATTAACTGAAAAGCGACATAAATATTTTGCAAAATAAGGTTTTTTTGTGCAAAATCAGTAAGAAATGAACCAAACAATATATTTTTCTTAAAATATTTTACTATTTGATTTGCTTACAAAGTACCTTTCGTGCTGGGCATAGCGTCCAAATCTTTGATATTTCTTTGCACGGCCATCTTTATGGCTTTTGCCCAAGCTTTAAAAATCGATTCGATTTTATGGTGCTCATTGTCTCCCTCGCATTTTATGTTTAGATTACATTTTGAGGTATCCGAGAAGCTTTTGAAGAAATGCATGAACATTTCGGTGGGCATTTCGCCTATTTTTTCTCTTTTAAAACTAGCATCCCACACCAACCAGGGTCTGCCTGAAAAATCAATAGCTACCTGCGATAGGCACTCGTCCATGGGTAAAAGGAATCCGTAACGGTTGATGCCTCTTTTGTCGCCAAGGGCCACCAAATATGCTTCGCCCAATGCCAAAGCAGTGTCTTCAATGGTATGGTGTTCGTCTATGTGTAAGTCTCCTTTGACGGTGATGGTTAGGTCTGCACCCGAATGTTTGGCTAGTTGGTCAAGCATGTGGTCAAAAAAGCCCAGTCCGGTTTCTATTTGTGATTTACCTTTTCCGTCGAGGTTTAGTTTAACATAAATATCGGTCTCTTTGGTGGTTCTTTTTACCTCGGCTATACGCTCAGGAAGTTTCAAGAATTCATATATTTTGTCCCAGTCTTTGGTGACCAAAACTGTAGCACTTTTTTGTTCTTCAGTGGCAGATTCGGGCAAAGTTTCTCCAATAAAGATTCCTTTGCCACCCAAGTTTGCCGCCAATTGCATATCCGTAAGTCTATCTCCCAAAACATAAGAATTGGCCAAGTTGTACTCTCCCTCAAAATATTTGGTCAAAAGTCCAGTTCTCGGTTTTCTGGTTGGGGCGTTTTCGTGTTCGAAAGTTCTGTCTATAAAAACCTCGTCGAACAGGATGTTTTCCCCTTCCAAGAGATTCATCATTTTCTGGTGTGCTGGCCAAAAAGTTTCTTCTGGAAATGAGTCAGTTCCTAGGCCGTCTTGGTTAGTTACCATGGCGAGTTCAAAGTCTGTCTCTTCTGATATTTTTCTTAGATTGGAGATTACTTTAGGCAAGAATTCAAGCTTATCGAGAGAATCTATTTGGAAATCTATGGGTGGTTCTACGATTATGGTACCGTCGCGGTCTATAAAAAGGACTTTCTTCATCTGTTATATTTTTTGCAAAAATAAGCCTAGAATTAGTCTTTTTAAAATTATCTTTACAATTAGACCGTTTATATTCTAAAAATCAACCTCAGAAACATGAAAAAACTTCTTCTCCTTTTGTTTGTCGCACTTCAATCTTTTGCTCAAACCAAATCGCTCAAAATCAGTGCCCCGCTTAAAGATTCCGCACCAGAGAATGTTGGAATGTCATCCGAAAGAATCAAGCGAATTGAGGATATGTTGGCCGAAGCCATCAAAAATGAGACTATTCCGGGGGCTACTGCCTTAATAGTAAAAGATGGCAAAATAGTGTACCAAAAAGCCTTTGGATACGCCGATGTGCCTAATAAAGTGGTGATGAAAAATGACCATGTTTTCAGAATAGCTTCTATGTCAAAAGCCATCACTTCTACGGCCATCATGATGCTGTGGGAGCAAGGAAAATTCACTTTGGATGATCCTATTTCGAGATATATTCCTGAATTTAAGAATCCCGTGGTTTTGGATAAGTTTAGAATGGCGGACTCTACTTATACGACCAAACCTGCTGATAAAGAGATTACTATCCGTCATTTGCTGACACATACATCAGGCCTTGGTTATGGCGTAATAGATGGAGACGAAAAAATGAAGGCCATTTACAAGAAAGCAGGAATTGTGGACCTTTTCACTACTAATCCAGTGAAAATCGGTGATAACATAAGGAAATTGGCCAAACTTCCGCTTCATGCCCATCCTGGTGAGAGATTCATTTACAGTGAAGGATTAGATGTTTTGGGACATTTGATAGAGGTGGTTTCAGGTCAAACTTTCGATGAGTTTTTGCAAAAGAATTTGTTTGAGCCGATGGGCATGAGTGATACTTATTTCTATTTGCCATCTTCCAAGGCTGATAGATTGGTAAAAGTGCATACCAAAAAAGACAATAAGTGGGTTCATTTTACGGATACTTTTTATGATGTAGATTATCCAGCCAAAGGAGCCAAAACTTTCTACAGCGGCGGAGCTGGGCTTTCATCTACGGCCAAAGATTACGCCACGTTTTTGCAAATGTATGTAAATGGAGGTGAATACAACGGCAGGCGTTTTTTAAGTAAAACCACCATAAAAGCCATAATGGCTGACCAATTGGGCGATATTTGGGGTGGAGACAAAAGTGCTACGGGACACGGTTTGGCTTTCGGATTGGTAAAAGCCAAAGGTGAAGGCAAAGGCGGAAACGGCTCAGAAGGCACCTTCGATTGGGGTGGATATTTTAATACCGCCTACTTTGCAGACCCGAACTCTAAAATCATTGGCGTACTAATGAAACAAACCCAAAGAATAGGGGAGGACAGAACTTCTACACTTTTCAGACAAATGGTTTTTGCGGCAGTGGATGAATGATTTTAAAGATGCTGTGCTGAGTCTTCAGACTAGCAGGAACTTCAAATTTTGTGGATTTTCTATAAACTCATACACCAGAAAGTTCGATAATTTTGTTTTCCCAATACTCAAATCGCTGCTTATAAAAACCAATCAATTCGGCATGGAGTTGTTCTGATATTTCAGGCGATTTTGGGCAAAAAATAAATCCATCTAGCCAGTCGATGTTGGTTAGTGTTTCTGAAAGATATTTTTGTTCAGCATCATTCATTTTTGATTTTGTGTTGTAGATATGCATGGCCAAGTCGTTGATAGCCAGTCCGTTTTGTACTAAGGTTTCTTCTGGAGCTAATTTCCAAAAATCTCCCGTTATGATAGAAGGCTGAGCAGCCGGAATGTTGTACACAGGATTATTGCCGATTTTAGCACTGCGTAAAGAGTAACTTTCAATAGAGTAAAACAAGTAGTTTTCAAGGTCGGTTTGCAGGTATAGGGCTCTTGGGCAGTTCATTTCTGCCTGCCACTCGGCTACAGACAAGAATTTTTGCGAGTCAAAAGATAAATCAAATATCAGGGTTTCTAAGTCTCCGTTTTGGTTGTAAGAAAGTATGTACGGCGATACATGAAAACCCCAAAAAAGTGGATCGGAAATACCCAAGGGATCCTTTATACGAAACAATTCATTGGAAAGTAAAGTAAAGCGAGCTGGGGCAAAGTTCCATATTTTCCCAGAGTCAAAACCTGCTTTTTTGAGCAATAAGCAAATCAAGTGCGTACGATCTTCACATGATCCGTTGAGGTATCTATACTCAATGTTTTCAGCTACAATCAGGTCAAAAATATGCTGACGTTGATTATATTCAACAACTTGAAGGTATGGAATAAGCGGTTTGGTATTAAATAATTGATGATATTCTTGTTGACTATTCATAGTTTGGGTTTTGGCCCACTTAAAGTTTTTTCTTCCCAAAGATAATATTGTAAATTCAAATAGATATTAACGGCATCAAATTATTCGGAAGCTAATGTTTTTGTATCAAAAGTTATTGGAATTAGGCTAGTGAGTTCAATTGGGTAATATTGTCAAGTTTATTTCAAAAGGCTATTTTTAGAGGGGAAAATATATATAGTTTTAAACTTAAGCAATAGATTTTCTATGCAAATATCAATTACTCAACTTTTGGGCTCAGCACAATAATTGATACTTTTGGCTTGGCAGTTAAAATGATTTTGTTTAAAGTATTTTTCTAAAGCCTTAATTTGCGTACAATAAATTTTAGTTTTTTGACAAATGCTTTTGCTTCATTTGTTTCCTATAACTTTGGTGGCATATTTACCCTAATCCACCAAAGAAAAACAATATTCGCTGTACCCAAAAAAGCATTTTAGTTCCATACTTCGCTGCTGCCTTGGTGGGTTCTTTGGCTGCTACGGAGTTGTTTATCATGTTCAAATCCATCCAATTGATATATTCTGGGTCGAGCTGCACATATTTTATTCTTTTCTTGAATCTGAATTTTCTAAAACGCTCACTTCCTGACCAGTTGATAAGCAGATATTTTTTGTCGTCAAAAACTACTTTTATTTTTGTTGGGAAAGTCATTTCACCCAAGCGATTGACCGCAAAGGAGCCATAAGGCGTTTGTTTTCTGGGAGCATTCACGAGGTCGCTTACGGCATAGTCGCAATCGGGTGCCTCAAACAAAACTTGTTTGAAAAACCAATCAAGATTAGCATATTTGGTGTTTTTTGAAGCAATTTTATTCGCGATATCGATAAAATCTTGCGGTTGTGGATGTTTAAATTTGAATCTCGAAAAGTAAGTCTGCATGATGGCGTCCATGTTTTTGATTCCTACAAAACCCTCCAGTGTTTTAAGCCAAGTGGCCGTTTTTTGATAGGTCATTATGCCATAAGTTCCACCCGGATAAGTCCATGCATTTCTTCTTATTTCGGTCATTTTTGGATTGTCCATCATTACATAACCTGCTCGCGATGACGCCATGTCATGTATGGCGAATCCAAAAATATTGGCTTGTTGACCTTTGTAATATTCGTCCATTATGCGTCCCTCGAAGTATTGCGTAAAGCCTTCGTCCATCCACGAATTCTCAAACTCATTACTAGCCACCACGCCCTGAAAGTACTGATGCACAAACTCATGAATGGTTACCACTTCTTGGAACTTCCCCCAAGAACCCATTCCCCAGTAACTTCCGCAAGTGATAAGGGTGGGGTATTCCATGCCACCCGATCCCGAACCAGACAAAGTAGGGTCTATCATGGACAAGGTGCTGTGTGGGTATTTACCAACCCTTTTCTCCATATAATCAATGGCGTTTTTCGCAGATTCAAAGTACCTATGGGCCATGTGATAGTGCTCAGGCTGCATGTAGACCATTAATTTTATGCCTCTGTGTTTCAGTTCCAGATATTTGTAATGCGGAGAGGCAGTCCAAGCAAAGTCATGCACATCTGTGGCAGCAAAACTGATGGTTTTGCTTTTGTTTTTATTTTTCACTTCGGATTTTTTTTCGCCAGTTCCTGCTATAATATACTCCTGAGGTAGTGTTATCTGCACATTATAGTTGCCAAAGTCGGCAAAAAACTCTGTATTGGCGTGAAATTGATGACAATTCCATTTTCCGTTTTCTTCTAAAACTCCGATTTTTGGGAACCATTGTCCCACAAAAAAATAGTCGTTGTCTGCCCAACCTGTTCGTGCAAAGATCTTAGGAAGTTTTGCTCTAAAATCCATTTCCAACACCACGGTTTCCCCTGGTTTTATGGCTTTTCCCAAATTAACCTGAATCACTGTTTTGTCCCCGGCGTTGAGGTCGTCGGGTTGTATGTATTTTATTTTAGGATAAAGATTTTCTCCATTTCTGATTTTTAGAGTACTCAAATATATATTGCCAAAGTTACTTTGTTTGGTGATATCCATTTTGTCGCCTCGCAATTGTCCGCCAGATTCCTTTAAAAAAGTGGAGTTCTCGTCCTTAAAGGCATTCAGGTATAAATGAAACTGTAGTTCTGAGGTTGGTTTGGAGGTTTTGTTGGTCCAGGTAAGTGTTTGCTGTCCTCTTAAGGTTTTTGTTATAGGGTCTAAATTTGCTTTTATGTCATAATTTGCCGCTCTGTCACTTTTTATGGTGTTCGAGAAGGCATTAAAAGCTATTAAAAGGAAGAGGGTAAGTTTATGAAGCATAAGTCTTTAGCGTATTTATTTTTCGATAATAAAGTTTTTGATTTCCCTAAGCGTTTCTTTCGAAATGCCTTCATTAAGTTTGTAATATTCCTGTAAATTTCCTGTTTTTGCTATTTGGAAAAGGTGATTGTGGTTTTTGAGGATCTTGGTTTTAATATGCTTGTTTTTCTGGTTTTCAATCGCCGTCAGGTTTACCTTAGCGTTAACTTGTATGTCTAAATCGCCGTTTAGAGCAAGGGTGCGTATTTTTATCTTTTTCCAATATTCCTGTGGGTCATATTTTATGAAGCTTATAAACCAAGGGTTGTTTAATTGCTTCATAATTAGAGGAATATTGGCACTGTGGGTTGTCATGCCCAAGACAAAATTCTCAGCCTTATATTTTTTTTGATACATTTCGCCCAGTTTTTTGATATTGTTGGCCTTGCTTGTGCTGTCTCTTTCAAGAACAACATCTGATAACATAGGCTCAAAAAAGTCTTTAATGAAATGTTCAACGTGTTCGAGTGGCACGCCAGCTTCTAAGTAAATATCTTTGTTTTGCTGAATTAAAATCTCCCTACCCGAAACACCTGGCCCTGCGAGCGATACCAAGAAATCTAAATTCTTAACTTTTGACGCCACAATGGGCCCTATTCCGCCACCTTCGCTGTGTCCAATCAGACCGATTTTTTTTATTTTTAATTCTTTTTTTATAAATTTTACTGCCGCCACCACGTCTAGAGCGAGTTCTTGTGTTGTGCTATTCACGGTCTTTGGTCCTTCAGATTTAAATCCGCCACGGTCATCATATCTCAAGACACCGATACCATTGTTGGATAAATACTCCGCCAATTCTTTGAAAATTTTATGTTTGCCGAGTGTCTCGTCTCTATCGGTTTGTCCCGAACCTGAAATTAACACAGCTACAGGGTAATTTTTTAGGCCTTTTGGGCTAGTGAAGGTGCCGCTTAGTTTAAATGTTTCGCTCAAATCCGCAAAAACCACTTCTTTTTCATTGAAATTTTGGCCAAAAATCTGGGTGAAATTCAAAAATAAGAAGACAAATAATATTTTTTTCATCAAAATCAGTGTTTTGGACAATCGCAATATCTTTTACCCAGAATAAGTTTCTTGAAGGTATGATTTTTTTTACGATAACTGCCGTCTTTTTTCCGTTTACGTCCATCAAATCCTTCCAATTTTGTGCTTTGGTTTACAGCCTTAGCCCAAGAATCTGGTCTTAAAAATATCAAAGAAAGTATTATTAATGCGTATTTCATTTTGATAAACAGTTTTGTAATCTTTTTAACGAACAGAAAACTTTTAAAGTTTGTCCAAAGATAACATAGAATAAGCTTTGGGTTTAGCATTGAACTGGATTTTTGTGTTGGCTCAAACGTAGTTAAAAAAGTCTGAATGACGATAATTTTTAAGTTCAACTTCTGACCTCCAATAGCTGTGCGTCATAATTACTGCAGGGTTTTCTTTTTCTTGGAGTATTTTACTGTTTCACAACCGGGAAAATTTCTGCTTTTGCTTTTATTTTTTTCTAAGAAAGCTAAAAATTCAGCGACTTTGTCTTTCTTTAAAAGTTATTTTTACTATTCTCATTGTCATATCTTTGCAAGTATTTAATTTTTCGTTTGGTGCAAAAAAACTCTTTTTACTATTTTTGATAGTTGGAATTGATTAGGTTCATGGCTTAACAATTGCTCAAAGCTCGTTTAACTTTTTTTAAGACTAAATATAATTAACACTGTAATTTTTTATGCAACCTTCGTAAAAATATTTTGTCTATTGATATAAAAAACAAAAATTATATGAAAAAAGTAATAGTATTGACGGTGGCTTCATTGGCGTTTTTTATGGCCAATGCCCAAAACAAAGAGGTAAGAAAAGAAATTAAAACAGAAGTGCTGGATTCTGACAAACCTGGTAAAAAGAAGGTGAGAATTGAGAAAAGCATCAACGGTAAAGTAGAAATTACCGAGAAAGAAATTGATTTTAAAGACGGTGATTCCAACATTATGATTTTGGACGGACAATTGGATACCGTTATAATTGATAAAAAAGGGAGCGATAAGCGTGTAAAGGTTATTGTAAAAGAGATTGGAGAAGATGATTTTGAATGGTCGGAAGACGAAAATATTTCTGGTGGTCGTGGAACAAATTCTAACCGAAAAGGAAACCTTCCGAAGGGTAGAATGAAAGAACTTCATTTTGAAATGGATAGGCTTTCGGATCATTTGGCAGGGATGCCTAACAAGCTTAGAAACTTTGATGTGGAAGTTTTTGATGAAAGATGGAAGAAAGTTATGGAGCCAACCACGATAAGGAGTATCGATGTTTTTACGAACAAGCCTGAAACTAACGTGTTGAATATTAGGTTTTACGCTCCAAAGCCAGGAGATGTGAATATCACGGTTTTGGATTTGCAGGGAAATGTAAAAGCAAAAGAAGAGGCCAAGAACTTCGAAGGTGAATATGTGGGTCAAATCAAACTAAGCAAAGGTGCTAAAGGGACATTTTTTGTGATAGTGTCGCAGGGAGATGATGGTGTTAGTAGAAAAGTGAAGATTGACTGATTGTTGTTATAATTCGTAAAACCTCCTTAGCGAAAGTTCTGGAGGTTTTTTTTGTTTATATATTTCAGCGAAATTGAATATTATAAGTACTGAAAAAATAGTTCTTATTGAAATGATTATACTTTCAATAATAAATGAAAAATCAAAAGTATAGTAAAACCCAATCGTTGGATTGGGTTTTAGTGTTCTTACTTTCCGAAAAGTCGGCTAAAGAAACCTTTTGCTTTTGCCGCCACTTGTGTAACAGCTTCTTCGGCTTCACCAGCCAATTCGTTTGCTTTATCTTTCGCTTTGTTCAAAGCTTCTTCAGCCTCTCCTTTCAAATCCCCCAATTTCTCGGCAGCTTCGTTTTTGAAATCAGCCACACTTTCAGCATTTACAAATTCTGTAACCTTAGCTTTAGCAGAATTAAACGCCTCGGTAGCTTCGCCTGCAATGTTTCCAGCCATAGCTTTCGCATCTGCCAATTTCTCAGCGGCTTCAGCTTTTATTTTGTCAGTATCTATCATTTCAGATACTTTGTCTTTTGCTGCATTGAATGCTTCAGTAGCTTCACCAGCCAATTCAGTCATTTTTTCTTTGACTTCTGCCAATTTCTCAGTTGCCTCTTCTTTCAAATTGGCTACTACTTCAGCAGCATCTTCTTTTACATCAGCTAATTTCTCAGTCGCAACTTCTTTCGCCTTAGCTGCCATGTCTCCAGCTTGATCCATCATATCTTTTTTGTTCTCTTCCATTGTTATTTTAGTTTACTGTTTATTTTTCTACAAATTTAATTAATATCAAATTAGATACTTCAATCTAATAACCTCTTTTTCAGTTAGGAATCTCCAGTTTCCTCTCGGAAGGTCCTTCTTGGTTAGGCCAGCATAAGTGGTTCTGTCTAACTTGGTTACTTCGTATCCCAAATGCTCAAAAATCCTCCTCACAATTCTGTTTTTGCCGCTATGTATTTCTATACCAACTACTTGGCGGTCAGGTGTTATTACAGACAAATCGTCAGCCTTTATGTTTCCATCTTCCAATTCTATGCCTTCCAAAATCTTGTCAAAATCTTCTTGCTCCATTTTCCTGTCCAACTCCGCCTGATAAATCTTCCTCATGGCATTAGATGGGTGAGAAAGTTTCTCGGCCAGTTCGCCGTCGTTGGTCATTAACAATAGGCCGGTTGTTGCTCTATCCAATCTTCCAACAGGGTATATACGCTCAGGACAAGCCTTTTGTACCAAATCCATAACTGTTTTTCGACCTTCGGGATCGTCTGTTGTTGTCAAGAAGTCCTTTGGTTTATTCAATAATACGTAAACCAATTTCTCTCTGTTCAATATTTTTCTACCGTATTTTACAACATCTGTGGCTTGCACTTGGTAGCCCATTTCGGTTATAACTTCTCCATTAACAGTTATTTGTCCACTTGCTATAAACTCATCAGCATCGCGGCGTGAGCAAAGTCCGGCGTTTGCCAAATATCTATTAAGACGAATGGTTGGCGTAAAAGTCTCACTACTTTCAACTTTCGTTCTAACTTTTGGTGGAAGTTTACTTTTTAGTGCGTCCTCTTCATAGTTGGGACGAATGGCCTGTCTGGCGTTTTTGTTATTGCCGTAGTTTGATTTACTAATTTCTGGTTTTGATGTATTTTCTTTTCTATCAAAAGCCTTTCTTTCGAAATTGGGTCTTTCGCTTCTATTTTCAAATCCATCTCTGCTTTCTTCTCTTGGTTTGTACCCACCTTCGTTTCTAACTCCAAATTCCCTTTTCGGAAAACCCTCAGAACGATTTCCTGTTCTTGGGAAACGGTCGTCTTTGCGAGGGAACCTACTGTCTGCAGAACCTGCGTTTGTTTTGCCGTAACTATTGGGTTTGAATTCTTTCTTTGGAAATCTGTCCGTAGTTCGTGCAGCATCTGGTCTGGCGTCTTTTCTTGGGGAGTTTCTGTCAGAATATCTGTTTCCTAAGTTTTCAACGTCTCTTTTCGTAAATCTTTCTGAAGGACCTTCTGGTTTACCGTAAGTGCTTGATTTGAAGTCTCTTTTCGGGAATCTGTCATTGCCACCTTCGGGCTTACCATAAGTATTTGGCTTGAAATCTTTCTCTGGAAATCTATCGTTTCCTGGTTCTGATTTACTGAAATTGTTGGGTTTAAATTCTCGTTTAGGGAATTTATCATTTCCACCTGTTGGTTTCGAAAAACCGTCCTTTTTTGCAGATGGCTTGTCAAAACTTCTTTTTTCTGGGCTAAAACCACTTTCTTTTCTTTTGAAATCTGATTTGCCAAACGAGCTTTTGCTCGAATCTCTGTCGCTGTTGCGACCTTCTGTAATTCTTTTTCTCATGTATGTTGCAATATCACTACTGTAATTTTGTGCAAAGTTAATTTAAACCGCTGATATACTTAAACTTAGATATGTATATTTATATTTTATCTTGAATATGTCAATTACCGTTTGTCCAATCCCACATCCAATCCCACATATTCTGCCTTGGTTCATCCAATTTTTATTTCGAGATTTGTTGGGAAAACTAACTTTGAGGTGTTATATTTATTTATCTAAACTTTTAAACAAAACAAATATGTATTCACTTATCGCCATTACGCTTTTAATTGTCGTTGTCATCATGATGGCCGTAAAAGTTGTGCCGCAACAAAACGCCTACATTGCCGAACGGCTAGGCAAATACAACGGTATTCTTCAACCGGGGATCAATTTTGTCATCCCATTTTTTGACAGAATTGCCTACAAGCATAGCCTTAAAGAACAGGCTTATGACATTCACGAACAGATATGTATCACCCGCGACAACGTGCAGGTGCGTGTCGACGGTGTAATTTTTCTCCAAGTTATTGACCCTCAGAAGGCGTCTTATGGTATCAATGACTACGTTTTTGCGGTAACACAGCTGGCACAAACCACTATGCGAAGCGAAATCGGTAAAATAGACCTCGACAAAACTTTTGTAGAGAGGATGGTCATCAATCTTGCTGTTGTGGCTGCCATAGACGAGGCCGCTATTGGTTGGGGTGTTAAAGTGCTCCGTTATGAAATAAAAAATATTTCACCTCCTACTACTGTATTGCAGGCCATGGAAAAGCAAATGCAAGCCGAAAGAGAGAAACGTTCGGTTATCTTGGAGTCGGAGGGTAAAAAGCAGTTTGCCATAAATGTGGCCCAAGGTGAAAGAGAGCGTGTAGTTTTGGAGTCGGAGGCACAAATGCAACAGCAAAAAAACAAAGCCGAAGGTGAAGCAAATGCCATCAGGGCGGTTGCTGAGGCTACCGCAGACTCCATCAGATTGGTAGCAGATTCTATACAATCAAAAGGTGGTATGCAGGCTGTGCAACTGAAAGTAGCTGAAAACTATATTGAGCAGTTTGGCAAATTGGCTAAAACGACCAATACCATGATTTTGCCATCGAACTTGGCCGATGTTTCGAGCATTATAGCCACAGCCATGAACGTAATAAAACAGGAAAGTACTAAACAAGAAAATACCAAGTAAAATGGAAATATCGGGTATAAATATCTGGGTAATTGCGGGCGTAGTGCTGCTTATTTTAGAGATTTTCACTACCTCTTTTTATGCCATATTTTTCGGAATTGGTGCATTAGTCACCTCCTTGTTTGTATATTTGGGTTTAGCAGAAGAATTGTCTACGCAGATTATTATTTTTGTTCTGAGTTCGATTGTTAGTCTTTTGTTTTTTAGAAAAAGAATACTGGAACTTTTTACAAAAAACAGCTCAGAGTTTAAAGAAATAATAGACGAATACGCCAAGGTTTCAAAAGAAATACCAGCCAATGGCGAGGGGAAGGTCTTTTACAGAGGGTCTGACTGGATTGCCTATCAAGCTGATGGTAAGTTGATTAAGGAAGGTACGAAGGTGCTCATTAAAAAGATAGATGGTATAAAGCTGATAGTAGAGGAGGTTTGAAATGTTTATATAGAGCCTAGCTGGAACATCATTAATTGCAAATTAAAAAAATCTTCCAAATTTAGTTTTGGAAGATTTTTTTGATTTAAGAAGCTGAGAAAGGAGAATAATTATTCGTTTTTGTTGGCCAAATAGTCTTCAACTACTGGAATAACTGATACTTTTCGTCTTCTAGAAATATGTATTTGAAGTTGGTTTTGTAAAAGTAA
>CAMCYZ010000010.1 GCA_945885545.1 Spirosoma fluviale | reverse complement strand
CAAAAGGCGTACAATCTTTAGCCACATTATCCAATAAGGCTGGAGTTAATTTTTTGTTGGTAGGTGCATATTCATTAATCGATGGAACAGGTACTAACAACGTTGCTGGGTTTTCGTCTTGGCATGGTTCGGCAGATAACTGGATTTATGGTGAGGTTTCAGCTGACAATGCTTACAAAGGAACCACCTCAGGTGACCAACCCGAAATATCTTTTATAGAACAAAAGAATATTTTACCAGACAATAATCATTTCAGGGGAAAATGGTCGGCTTGTTACGATGGAATAGCTAGGTCAAATGACGTTCTATTGGTTATGGCAAAAGCCACGGATATGACAGAGGCTGAGAAAGCACAAGTAAATGCTCAAGTTAGGTTTCTAAGAGGTCATTATCATTTTGAATTAAAGAAAATGTTTAATATGGTACCTTACATCGATGAAAAAACCTATAATCCTGATGATTTTGCAAGTACAAAACTACCAAATGATAAGGATATTTGGCCAAATATAGAAGCTGATTTAAAAGCTGCTTATGATGTACTTCCCGTTAATCAGGCTCAACCGGGTCGTCCTACCAAATGGGCAGCAGGTGCTATGTTAGCCAAAGCTTATATGTTCCAACAAAAATTTGCCTTGGCCATGCCTATCCTCCAGGCTATTGTGGATAGTAAGAAGTATTCATTAATGCCAAAGTATCATGATAATTTTAGAGCTGTAACTAACAACAATGCAGAATCAGTATTTTCTATTCAATTTTCTGTAAACGACGGTGCACCGGGCAATGAGAATGGAAATACAGGTGCAACATTAAATTATCCGTCGTTTGGAGGTGTAACCACATGCTGTGGTTTTTACCAACCTTCCCAAAATTTGGTAAATTCATTTAAAACCGATGCCGATGGACTTCCTCTCCTAAAAACATTTAATGATGTAGATGTTAAGAATGACCAAGGGCTAAAGGTAACCGATGCATACACTCCTGATGCAGGTACTTTTGACCCTCGTTTAGACTGGACAGTTGGACGTAGAGGAATTACATTTTTGGATTGGGGTGTTCATACAGGAGCGGGTTATATTCGTGATCAAGCGTATGCAGGCCCTTATTCACCGAAGAAACACTTGCCATATCGCTCAGATATTGGTATCAATACGGGACCTAATCCACGTTTGAATGCCAATAATTATAGATTGATTCGCTACTCTCATGTCCTGCTTATGTTGGCTGAATGTGAGATTGAGGTGGGCTCATTAGAAAAAGCACGTGAGTTAGTTAATCAGATAAGAAGACGTGCGGCAAATCCTGATGGTTTTGTTATGGCATCGGACGGTAAACCTGCAGCCAATTATGTTGTCAAAGAATATTCTGCTCCATGGACAGACAAGGTGGCTGCAAGAGAAACTACAAGGTTTGAAACAAGAATTGAGCTTGCTATGGAAGGTCATCGTTATTTTGACTTGGTTCGTTGGGGCATTGCTGATGTCACTTTGAATGCCTATTATGCCAAAGAAAAGGAAAAAAGAGCTTATTTTAATGGAGTTTCATTTATCAAAGGAAGACACGAATATTATCCAATTCCTTTGCAAGAGATTTTAAATAGTAAGCTTGCAGGTAAAGAAACGTTAAAGCAAAATCCTGGGTATTAAAAAATGATCACAGTATGTAGAATGCCCGAGCAGATTGTTCGGGCATTTTTTTGCCTTTACACCAAATAAATTTTAGGACGTATTTGTAGTCCAATATCCCATTCATAAATATTTGTTAGAAATGACATAAACTAGGCATACATTTGTTCTAATAAACTCAAAAACGAATGAGTATTGCTATTGTAGGTATAGCATTTTTGTTGTTGGCACATAACCTTAAAAAAGTGAATAGCCCACTTTCAGGGCGAGCAGGTTTAATTCGGATTATTGGTATTGTTGTAGTTGTTTTTGGTGTTCTTTCCAAATGTGTGGTGCAAATAGATGCGGGTAAGGTAGGTGTTCAGTTGATTTTTGGAAATGTAAAAAAAGAAACGCTCTCAGTGGTTTGAATTTCGTAAATCCGATGGCTGATATAAAAGAATTAGATTTGAAAACCCAGAATTATACCATGTCTGGCGTGAATGATGAGGGTTCAAAGTCTGGCGATGATGCTATAAAGGTTTTGTCAGCTGATGGCCTTGAAGTTACTATTGACTTTACGGTTTTTTTAGGATAGTTTCAGCAAAAGCACCAGATATTTACAAACAGATTGGTTTAAACTACGTGGACGTTGTCGTGAGGCCACTTTCTAGAACCCGCATCAGAGATATTTCAGCCAACTATGATGCTATTGCCTTATATTCGACCAAAAGAGATGAATTCCAAAAACGTATATTTAATTCTATTGAAGAGGATTTTAAGGACAGATGTTTGGTTTTAGAACAACTCTTAGTGAGAAATATAGCCTTGCCAGAATCTGTTAAGAAGACCATAAAGTCTAAAATTAATGCAGAGCAAGATGCTCAAAAGATGCAATTTGTACTTCAAAAAGAAAAGCAAGAGGCCGAGAGAAAGCGGGTGGAAGCACAAGGTATTGCCGATTATCAGCCAATTATAACTTCTACTTTAACAGACAAACAGCTGCAATATGAACAAATAAAGGCTCAGAAAGACTTGGCGGCTTCTCCAAATACCAAAATTGTTATCATGGGAAATAGCAAAGGTTCACAAGTATTGTTAAACACAAATTGATTTGATACTCTTTTTAATTTCATAAAATCGCAAAGAGAAAATAAAATTGTGTTTTTATTTGCAGAAATCTGAATAAGATTGAAATAAATATACTTATTTTAGGTAGTAATGGGGATTTAGCACAAAATGAAAAGTCTGATGAAGAATTACCTAATTTCAGCCTTTTTGATTGCGTTTACGCAATTGGATACTTTTGGTCAGAGTAATGCTCCCTTGTTTTTCTTTGACCAGCTTTCTATCTTGGCATCTGATTGTAAAATTGAAATAATTGGAAATGATACCGTATTGGTTTCAGAATATAAGAATCCCAACATCAAACTTCAAAGCAGAAATGATTTTGCTAGAGTTTACAAAGGGACTCCTTTTTTCAATAATGGATGGTTTAATGGGTCGGTTTCATTGGCTGGTGGTGGAATTTCAAAGGGTTATATGGCCTTTAATTTGGTCACAAATTCATTGTTTTTTCGATTGGACCAGACAAAGAAGCCATGGAGTTGAGGCCACTAGAGTTTACTATCAATTGTATTACGTTTCGAAACTATCGAAATAAATACGCAGGTGCAGGTATTTTATATTATCAAAAGCTAGTGGAAGGTGAATTAGAACTCTTTAAAAATATTATATGTAAATATGTTCCTGCCACGGAGGGCGATAAAAATGGCTACGAGCAAACTAGGGATGGTTTTGAAGGATATTTTGTGAAAGAAACTACTTTTTTTATTAACTATCAAAACAAAATGCAGCGTGTAGGTAAGAAATTCAAGATTTTTGACAAAAACGAAGGCAAGGCAAAAGCATTTGCCGAGAAGAATAACCTGAGCCTGCAAAATCCTTCTGACCTTATTAAAATCGTTCGACATATTAATGGTATTGATTCTAATTTGTAGTTATAATATTTAACCTAAAGTGAAAGCCATAAAAAAAACTCCCGAGCAATCAAGAGTTTTTTCGTTTATATAGTTTAAACTATTTTAGACCAATACATTCCCATCCATTTCTTTCGGAATGTCTAGTCCCATAATACTCAAAATAGTAGGGGCCACGTCGCCAAGTTTACCACTTCTAGGCTGACCTTTGTAAGTATCATCCACTACAATAAACGGCACAAGATTTAATGAATGGGCCGTATTTACCGATTTATCGTCGTTGAGCATAAAGTCTGCATTGCCGTGATCGGCTATCACCAAGGTGGTGTAGCCATTGGCCGAACCAGCTTCTACCACTTGTTTCAAACACTCATCCACTGTTTCAACGGCCTTTACAACTGCCGAAAAAACACCAGTATGACCTACCATATCAGGATTTGCAAAATTTAAACAAACAAAATCAACTTCGCCTTTCTGAAGTTGAGGAACTAAATTATTGGCCAGATCTTTTGCAGACATTTCAGGCTTCAAGTCATAGGTAGCCACATCCTTTGGTGATGGCGACAATAACCTGGTTTCACCCACAAAAGGTTCCTCTCTTCCACCCGAGAAAAAGAAGGTTACGTGCGGATATTTTTCAGTTTCAGCCGAGCGTATTTGTTTTTTACCAGCTTTTTCCAAAACCTCTCCCAGCGTATTATTCAGATTGTCTTTGTCATAAATTACCTTCACATTTTTGTAAGTTTCATCATAATTGGTCATCGTGATGTAATACAAGTCAAGTGCCTGCATGTCTTGTTCGGGAAAATCCTTTTGAGTTAAAACCTCCGTTATTTCACGACCTCTATCCGTTCTGAAATTGAA
Organism: Spirosoma fluviale; assembly: GCA_945885545.1. Lineage (GTDB taxonomy): Bacteria > Bacteroidota > Bacteroidia > Cytophagales > Spirosomataceae > Leadbetterella > Leadbetterella lacustris. The sequence continues at coordinate 34,107 of CAMCYZ010000010.1, read as the reverse complement.
ACACATTACCACATCTCCAGCCTTAATGTTTCCAATAGGTTGGCCGTTTTCAACTACCACAATTGGTTTCAAAAATTCGTCTGTTATATCTGCATCGTAGGACTTTTGAATACTGTCTAATATTTCATCTTTCGAAACCTGCAGTTCTCCAATCCCATTTACCATGGCATCATAGGCTAGTTTTACCCTGTCCCAACGTTTGTCTCTGTCCATCGCAAAGTATCTGCCGGTCAAGGAAGCTATTTTGCCACCCGTTTGGTCTAAAGTATTTTGCAAATCAGCTATAAAAGCTTTTCCGGATTTCGGGTCGCAGTCACGGCCATCCATAAAAGCATGGACAAGAACATCCTTCACCCCTGCTTCGGAAGCTATTTTGCAAAGACCTTTCACATGCTCGATGTGCGAGTGTACGCCACCATCCGAGCATAATCCTATAAAATGTACTTTTTTATGGTTGGTTTTGGCATAAGCCAAAGCATCTACCATAACGGGCTCCTTGGCAATTTTTCCTTCCTCTACCGCTACGTTTATTTTTTCAAGTTCTTGATAAACCACCCTACCTGCACCTAAATTGGTATGACCCACCTCAGAGTTGCCCATTTGTCCATTGGGTAGGCCTACTGCTCTGCCGCATGCTTCAAGTGTGCTATTGGGGTAGGTAGCCATTAAATGTTTAAAAAATGGCACATTTGCGGCTTCAATGGCCGACCTCCATTCTTCTCCTGGTTTTGGTATGCCCCAACCATCTAGTATCGCTAAAATTACTTTCTTGTTCAAAATATTAATATTTTTGGTTAAAATCACTTACAAAATTACAAAAAATATTATGCTTGGTTCAGCATTCATTCTTGTTTAATTCTATTTAAAAGCAATTATGGGGAAAGAATAATTTACTTTAATAAAAAAAATCATTAATTTGGGTTTTTTATTTTAAAAAAATTAAAAAAAATGAAAGCAATAAACTTTCTAGAATTTGAGAAATTAAAATTCAAGTATTTCATTTTACTTTATTTAATAAATATGGGTGTTTTTGGTCAAAAAAAGCCCAATATACTTTTCATTTTGTCTGACGATCATACTTCCCAAGCATGGGGCTTATACGGCGGAATTTTGAAAGACTATGTAAAAAACGATAATATAAAGCGTTTGGCGAAAAATGGGGCTTTGCTCCAAAATGTTTTTTGCACCAATTCAATCTGCACGCCAAGCCGAGCTTCTATTCTCACCGGTGAAATGAGCCATAAAAACAATGTTTATGATTTAAGTGGCTCACTTGAGACTGAAAAAGTAACAGTAGCCATAAAATTACAAGAAAATGGCTATAAAACGGCTCTTTTCGGCAAATGGCATCTTAATGCAGAGCCTATGGGTTTTGGGGATTACACCATATTGCCAGGACAAGGCAGGTATCACAACCCTTTAATGATAAAAAAAGGTGAATATAGTCTTGAAAAAGAAGGTGAAAAAGTTATCAAAGGATACTGTGATGATGCAATTACGGAGATGTCTTTAGAATGGTTAGACAAGAGAGATAAATCAAAACCGTTTTTTCTATGTACGCAATTTAAAGCTACGCATGAGCCTTTTGATTATCCCGAAAGACAAAGGGACTTTTTAAAAGATGATGTTTTACCAATTCCTCAAAATTTAATGGATTTTTCTGCTGCAAATTCTGGAAGAACCCATGATGGATGGCCCTTAGAAATTTTGGGAAAACGATACGAAAAATCAAAAGGAGATTCTTATCCTGGAGAAAAATTTAATTTATCTGGATTAAATCAAGAGGAATCTCGGATAAAAATTTATCAAGAATTTCTTAAAGATTATTTGCGGGCAGCAGCAACTATTGATGAAAACATCGGTAAGATTTTAGATTATTTAGACCAAAATAATCTAACCGAAAACACCATTGTAGTTTATACCAGCGACCAAGGCTATTTTTTGGGTGAACATGGTTTCTTTGATAAAAGATTTATTTATGAAGAATCGCTCAGAATGCCATTTGTTATTTCATATCCAAAAGAAATAAAAGCAGGCAGCAGCAATTTTGATTTAATTATGAATATTGATTTTGCTTCAACATTTTTGGATTTTGCAGGAATAAAGGCTCCAGAGAATTTTCAAGGCAAAAGTTTTAGAGAAAATTTGAAGGATTCTAGCACAGAAAATTGGAGGAAAACTATTTATTATAGATATTGGAGTAATGAACCTGAACGTCCGGCACATTTGGGTATTAGAACAGACAGATATAAATTAGTTTTGTTTTACGGTCAAAATAGACTTGATACAGAGCGAAGTAAAATGAAATATCCTCCAGGTTGGGAATTTTATGATTTAAAAAATGACCCGAAGGAGAACAATAACTTAATCTCGAACAAGAAATACAAAAAGAGAATTGAGATTTTAAAAAAGGAATTAATAAACCAAAAAGAGTTTTACCAAGACTTTGATAATCAACCTGAAATAAAAAATATTTTAAAAGAAAACGGAATTGAAATATGAAAAACAAACATTTTCTAGTTCTAGCAATAGCACTTTTTGGGGTTTTAGCAATGAGTTTTAAAAAATCTAAAGTTGATAAACCCAATATAGTTCTGATTTATATAGACGACATGGGCTATGGAGATATTGCAAGATATGGAGCACAGGGTTACACCACGCCAAATTTTGACCAAATGGCAGCTGAGGGCATCTCTTTCACGCAGTTTTACTCCCCGCAGGCAGTTTGTACTGCTTCAAGGGCCGGACTTTTAACGGGTTGCTACCCAAATAGATTGGGTTTTAGCGGAGCCATAGACCATACAGCCAAAATTGGTTTAAATCCCGACGAAGAAACCATCGCTGAATTATTGAAGGACCAAGGATATGAAACAGCAGCTTTCGGAAAATGGCATTTAGGTCATGTACCCAAATTCCTTCCTAGAAACCACGGTTTCGATGAATTTTTTGGTATCCCATATTCTCATGATATGTGGCCCAATCATCCTGTAACAAAGAATTATTATCCAGCTTTACCTTTGATTAAAAATGATGAAACCATAGAAACCAATCCTGATAATACCCAGTTTACGACCTGGTTTACAGAGAAAGCCCTTGATTTTATTACTAGAAAAAAAGATAAACCATTTTTTGTTTATTTGGCTCATCCAATGCCCCATGTACCTTTGGGAGTTTCATCCAAATTTAAAGGGAAGTCCAAACAAGGCCTCTATGGAGATGTAGTAATGGAGCTAGATTGGAGCCTTGGCCAAGTAAGAGAAACATTGAAAAAACTTAAATTAGATGATAATACTTTGGTGATAGTTACCAGCGACAACGGGCCGTGGTTTAATTACGGCAACCACGCTGGCTCTACAGGCGGCTTGAGAGAAGGAAAAGGCTCAACGTATGATGGAGGACAAAAAGTACCTTGTTTGATGTCTTGGAAAGGAAAAATTCCTAGCGGATTGGTGAGTAGTAGTTTATCTTCAGCCATAGATATTTTGCCTACGATAGTTGAGGCTACAGGTGCCAAAATGCCAAAAAGAAGAATAGATGGCCTAAGTTTGATGGAAGTATTAAATGGTAAAACAGATGCTGAGCCTCGTGAAACTTTTTTGTATTACTACAGAAGAAATAATCTTGAGGCAGTAAGGTATGGAAATTGGAAATTAGTATTTCCTCATCCCGGCAGAACTTATGAAGGATTTTCACCAGGAAAAGACGGAATGCCGGGAGGAGCCAATGAAAATCATAATTTTTCAGGAGGATTGTATGATTTGAGAAGAGACCCAGGCGAGAGGTATAATCTAATGTTTGATTATCCTGAAATTACCAAACAATTGAACGAGATTGCGGACAATGCAAGAGAAGATTTGGGTGATGCTTTGACGCAAAAAGAAGGAAAAAATAGAAGAGAAATTGGTAGAATTGATAATTAATTAAACATGAATAACAGAAGAAAGTTCTTGAATAGAAGCCTATTAGGCATAGTTACAATGTCATTTCCGAAGAGTTTTGCAGCACCAATGGTGAGGGAAAAGCCCATTGTAATTTCTACTTGGGATAGCGGAATACCCGTAAACGAAGCCGCTATGGAGGTTTTGAAAAAACCAAATGGTAGAGCATTAGATGCCGTTGAAAAAGGAGCGAACAATATTGAAGATACCATCAACTGCTGTGTTGGCTTGGGCGGGAATCCCGACAGGGAAGGTAAAGTGACCCTAGATGCCTGCATAATGGACGAAAAAATGAATTGCGGTGGTGTTGCATTCATGGAGAATATCAAGCACCCCATTTCGGTAGCTAGAAAAGTGATGGAAGATACGCCTCACGTGCTTTTGGTAGGCGATGGTGCAAGACAGTTTGCGATAGAAAAAGGTTTTAAGGTAGAAGAAGACAAACTATCCAAAGATGCCGAGAATGCTTATAAAAATTGGCTTCAAAAATCGGAATATAAACCCATTAAGAACATAGAATTGGAGCAAAATAAAGCCATGCAAAAAGGCAAAGGCCCATTTGCACCACAGATGTTGGAAAACGGTGAATTTAACCACGACACCATGGCCTTGCTGGCTTTGGATTATTCCGGAAACCTTTCGGGTGCTTGTACTACCTCGGGGATGGGATTCAAAATGCGAGGTAGGGTAGGCGACTCTCCAATTATTGGAGCTGGTCTTTATGTGGACAACGAAGTGGGTGCCTGCACAGGTTCTGGTCAAGGCGAAGAAGTGATACGGATAGCAGGAGCTGCCATGGTGGTAGAATTTATGCGACAAGGCAAATCACCTGAAGCGGCCTGTAAAATGGCAGTGGACAGATTGGTAAAAATTAATCCGAAAAAAGCCAGAGATTTTCAAGTAGGGCTGATAGCATTGAACAAAAATGGAGAATATGGTGCTTATGCCGTCAATCCCGGTTTTGTGTTTTCGGTAACTACAGCTCCAGGAAATGGTAAAGTGATAAAGGCAAAAAGCCATTTTTCTTAAATAATCTAATCCCTCATTCTCAATGGTTTGAAAATGAGGGGTTTCAAAATACTTTTTTCTTTCCGAACAGTGATATCGGAAATAGCTTCTGCTGTAGAAGAAGGAGACATAACCTTTTATAACCAATTTTGAGGTTTCGTTTCTCCAATCAGCATTTGAATGGTATTCTTTAACAAGGAAATCTTGGAAAAAGAATAGAGCGATACCGAACACTATACAGTTGATAATCTAAAGTGTGAAGAAATTTTTAGTATTCATAAAATTTAGGGTTTGTTTGTTAAACCAAATTTGGCGTTTTTTGAATCTTTACCTCAGACTTTTTATTTATTCGCAGATTTATTTTTTTAACTCCAAATTTTGAGGTTATTATGGCAAAAAAATGCTGGAATATATGTTCGTTGCTTTGGTGAAATTTGAAAATAGTGAATTTTAAACCGTACTTAATTTTGTAACAATCGGAACCGTGAGAACCACTTGTGTACCAATTATGATAAAAATCACTCCCGCACTTATTAATTCAGCAGCCTGATAGGGATGTCTTAAGCCAATCATGAGTATTGAGCTGAGAAAAAAAACAAACCCCAAGGCAAGTCTCAGAACCAATTGGAATATGCTGATTTTAGCCTCTAAATTGAATAACCAAAAGCAAAATATAATCTCCGAAAAACCATAAAAGATGATAAATAGTGCGGTGATATCTGAGAATTCAGAAACAGTTTTGGGGTAGAAAAATAGAAAAATACCATAAAAAAGTAAACCGACTGCATGAAGAGTATGATAACGACTTTGCACTTTATTGGTCAACGTTTTTAAAGCGGCAACGCCCGCTATAATTGCACTTAAAATCAGAGTTAATGAGAGTACGAGAGCGTGAATTTTGATGTCTGAACCCGATTTTATCAATAAAGAAACGCCCGACAAAATAATCAAAAATCCGTAAACACTAATTGATTGATATTTAAACATAGAGTTGGTTAGTTTAAGTTTTGAATCAAAGGTCGGGCTTGGCGGAGGTAAAACTGTTGCAGAATTAAGTTTAAGAATTATGAAATTCTCACAACTGGTATTTCAGTACGTTTTTGAATTAATAAGTGTCTCTATTTTTTTGAAATATTGAATTTGAGTAAATGATTCAAACTGATTAGTCACTGGATTCTACTCCGCTCCATAAATCAAAGTACTGCAATTATCACTTCTTAAAACTTCAATAGCCTCTTTGTGCATCATTTCGGCAGTGATGGCTTCAATTTTGTCTTTGTCTTGATTACAGTAATTCACATCACCTGCATTGGCCGCAAAAGCGATGTTCATCACCCTGTTAAGAAGCTCTACCTCTCCAAATGCTACTGTGGCTAGTGCTTGGTGCTTTACTTTGTCAAGTTCTATTTCTGTAATGTTAGCGTTCTTAATATTTTCAAGTTCTTCATTTAGAGCATCTTCTGCAATTCTTAAGTCAACTCCTTGGTTAAGATTACCGCTGACAACAAACATTCCTGGGTCTAAAGAACCTGTGCTGTAGGCGGAGATATTATTGAAAAGTTTGGTTTCTTTTACCAATTTTTGATGAAGTCTAGCAGACTTCCCCCTTCCCAGTACGTCACTCAATAAATCTACCGCATAATAGTTGTCATGGTATCTGCCTGGTGTATGGTAGGTCTTATAAATAGCAGTTAAAGGTACCTTAGCAGTGGTTTCAAGTCTTCTTACCTCTGCTTGTAAAGGTTCCATTGGCAAGTTTCTTGGTTCTATTACAGCAGATGGAATATCTCCAAACCATTTCTTGGCTAGCTTCTCTATTTGGCTTACCGTCACCTTTCCGCCCACCACCAAAGTCGCGTTGTTTGGCAAATAATGCGAATAGAAAAACGACTTGACATCGTCCATAGTGGCATTTTCAATATGGCTAATTTCTTTACCTATGGTGGCCCATTTGTATGGATGCACTTGATAAGCCAAAGGCCTTAGTTTTAGCCATACATCACCATAAGGCTGGTTTAAGTAGCGTTGTTTGAATTCTTCAATCACCACACTTCGCTGAACCTCAAGCACTTTTGGGTCAAAAGATAAACTCATCATTCTGTCAGATTCAAGCCAAAATGCCGTTTCCAGATTTTCAACTGGAAGAGTGATGTAATAGTTTGTTATATCAGGAGAGGTAAAAGCATTGTTTTCTCCACCAACTCTTTGGAGGGGTTCGTCGTATGAAGGAATATTTTTAGAACCTCCAAACATCAGATGCTCAAACAAGTGTGCAAAGCCTGTTTTATCAGGGTCTTCGTCTCTAGAGCCAACATTATAGCAGATGTTAAATGCGGCTATTGGGCTGGTTGGATCTTCGTGAACGTAAACTTTTAGGCCGTTGTTGAGTTCGAAATGTTGGAATTGAATCATCAAATACTTTAATTTGGTGTAAATTTATGGCTAATTTTGTGATAAAAAAATAAAAAGAAACTACTCAGGAGCATTTCGTTAAACGTAAAAAAACTTTGCGACATGGCGTCCTAGCGGTTAAAACAAGAAAATATGAAATTCAGAATAGGGCACGGTTACGATGTGCATCAGTTGGCAGAAGGGTATGAGTTAAGTTTGGGTGGAATCAAAATACCGCATTCGGTAGGTTCTATGGGGCATTCTGATGCCGACGTGTTGCTACATGCCATTTGTGACGCTCTTTTGGGGGCTTTGTCTTTGGGTGATATTGGCAAACATTTTAAAAATACGGATCCGCAGTGGCGAGGTATGGACAGCAAGGTTTTTCTGACTAAAGTAACCGAAATGATAGCGGAGAAAGGCTACAAAGTTGGGAATATAGACAGTACCTTGATTTTGGAAGAACCCAAAATAGGCAAGTATATACCCGAAATGAAAGTTGCCATAGCTCAATGCTGCAACATTGAGGCAGATGACGTTTCTATAAAAGCCACCACCTCCGAAACCATGGGTTTTGTTGGCAAGAAAGAAGGCTTGGAAGCCCACGCCGTTTGTTTGCTTTATAAAGACTGATTTTTATCGATTTCAGTCTATCAATTCGGCCGTAAAACCAATTCTTTTAAGTTTATTTACCACTTCAGTAGCTGAAATATCTGGATTCGTAATGTCCAAAATCTTAGCAGGATTTTCAGTGTCCACTTTCCAAGCGTCGGTACCTACCAGCGTGTCAAGTGTATTTTTTACTTTTGCTACGCAGTTTTGGCAATTGATATTTGATTTGAATTTCATTTTGTTTGTTTGTTTTATTGGAACACGGATTGCATGGATTTGACACGGATTGTTTGTTTAAGAAGACCGTAGAAAAAATTTTATTTAAAAATCCGTGCATATCAGTTTAATCCGTGTCATCTGTGTTCTAATCAATTTATATATTCTTCATTTTTAATCTCAAACTATTGGCCACCACACTTATCGAACTCATGGCCATGGCGGCACTGGCATACATGGGTTGCATCAGAAAACCTGTACTTGGAAACAATACTCCAGCAGCCACCGGAATGGCAAGAACATTATAGAAAAATGCCCAAAACAAGTTTTGATTGATGGTGGCTGATGTATTCTTCGACAAAGTTATAGCCTTTTTAACCCTTGACAAATCGTGCCCAAGAATAGTAATGTCGGCAACCTCTTTAGCAACATCGGCACCGTCGCTCATAGCTATGGAAACATCAGCTTGCGTAAAGGCCAAAGTATCGTTTATTCCATCACCAACCATCGCAATCACGGCTTTATCTGATTTAAGAGAATTGATGTAGTCTGCTTTTTGCTCCGGCAAAACTTCTCCTTTAAAGTTTTCAATTCCTAGTTTCTTAGCTATTTTCTTTACAGCGAAAATATTATCTCCAGAAAGCAGATGTATCTTAATGCCTTGATTTTTAATGACTTTCAAGTGTTTTGCAATGTCAGGCTTGAGCTCATCTCCAATTTCTAATATTCCCAATAATTCTTTTTCATTCGCAAAATACACCATGGAATTTTCGGAATCTTCAAAATCGTTTTTGAATATTTCAATGTTATTCTGTAATACAAATTGCTTATTTCCAGCCAAATAAAGATTGCCTTCAAGTATGCCCTTTATTCCTTTGCCGGGAATATTTTGAAAATTCTGAATATTTATAAATTCTTTTTGTGGTAAAAAATCAACTATTGCCTTAGCCAAAGGATGACTTGAATTCGCTTCCAACGCAGCTAATATAGATTTTTTTGAATCATCATTCCAAAATACTTTTAACACTTTGGGTTTACCTGTAGTGATTGTTCCTGTCTTGTCAAGAACCAAGTCGGTTATTTTACCAGTTTTTTCGAGCGATTCTGCATTCTTTATCAAAATGCCATTTTGAGCACCTTTGCCTATGCCCACCATCAAGGCGGTGGGTGTTGCGAGACCCATAGCACAAGGACATGCTACCACCAATATCGTTATGAAGCTCAATAAGGCCATCTCTGATTTGTTAAAAACAAAAAACCAAACTATAAAACTCAAAATCGAGGCAGAAATGACAATAGGCACAAAAATGCTAGAAAACTTGTCAACTTTCTTTTGAATAGGTGCTTTTGATGAAAGTGCCTCTTCCACTTTAGTAATAATGGATGCCAAATAGGTTTCTGAATGTACTTTTGTTACTTCAAAATCAAGAACCCCTTCTACGTTTATGGTGCCAGCAAAAACCATGTCGTCTAGGTTTTTGGTTTTCGGAAGTGGCTCTCCCGTAATCATGCTTTCATTGACGCTCGAAGTGCCGCCAATCACTTTCCCGTCTAATGGTATTTTTTGTCCCGGCAAAACCCTTACGGTGTCACCGTGATTAACTTCATCAATATGTTTTTCAACAATCTGCTGATTTACCAAGATTTTTACATTTTTCTCATCCAATTCCATCAGTTTCTTTATTGAATCTGAAGCTCTATTTTTGGCTGAATCCTCTAGATATTTACCCAGTAACACGAAAAATATAACAATTCCCGCTGATTCAAAGTAGATTTGAGCATGATGTTGTTGATGAAAAACGTGTGGAAAGAGTAAATTGACAACACTGAAAATATATGCTACACCCGTGCTGAGAGCCACCAAAGTATCCATATTGCTTTCCAATCTTTTGGCTTTATTCCAGGCATTTATAAAAAAATGTCTCCCAAAATAAAATACCAAAGGTGTACTCAAAGCCCACATAATATATTGACCTATAGCCCAATCCATCAAAAACATGCCCATTATAAACAACGGAATGGCAAAAAATCCCGCAAAAATCAAATTCCTTTTCTGAGTTTCGAATCTTTGTTGGTTGGCACTTTCAAAGTTATCATCAAGAACCAAATCAAAGCCAATTTCTTTGAGGTTGCTTTTGAAAATATCTGGATTGGTGAGCTGAGGTAGATATTCAACAGTGACTGAGTGATTGGCATAATTTGCAGATGAACCATAAACACCATCAACGTATTTCAGGACAGTTTCGGCACTATGGGCACAGGATGCACAGCTATATCCCAAAACTTTGAAACTCTGTTTTTTTGTTTCTAAGCCTACTTTATTCGTTTTAAGAATTTTAACGGCTTCTGCCAGATAATCACTGAGCTCATCGGTCTCAATAATCAGGGATTTATGCCCTAGCTGATGAGGAAAAGGTATTTGCTTATCTAAAGTTTCAAGAAGATTTTCTTTGATGCCTGTCGAAAAGAATATTTCATGCTTTGTCATATCTCAAAGCTTGTAAGGCTTTTATTCACAGTTAATTAAACCCTTGGTTATAAGAAATGGCAATAGGACATATAGCGTAAGTCCTTTTATTAAGAAAAAGAAAAAACCAGCCCAACCTAGTTTTTTAAGATATGCTACTATTTTAGCTCTTTTTACCATTTATATAGATTCAACAATATTCTTCTTTCAGAAAGTTGACTTTTTTACTTTTCTTTTTCTAAACTCGTTTATCAAAATTTTGTTCAACTTACGTGATATTAAAGCAGAGCCAGCTCCCATAACAGCTCCTGCAACCACATCTGATGGATAATGAACACCTAAATGTAGCCTAGAATAACCGACCCCGGTAGCATAAATTGCTGCAGGTACTATAACGTACCATTTTGGATAACTCAAGGATAATGAGGTTGCTGCCGAGAATGCAACGGCAGTGCTTCCAGACGGAAATGAACTATCGTTCTCTACTTTGTAGTTTTGTAGGAAAGGGTATGTGACATAAGGACGATTCCTATCTATAGATTTCTTGAGAGCATACCCTACGGCATAGGTGCCAACTACTGCCACTGCTGCATTGAAACCATCTTTTTTTAAGGCTGCATCATCTTTTATAAAACCTATTGCTAATAACGCCACTGGTGTACCAACTGCCACAAAATCAGAGGTATTGGTTAAGAAATTCATTCCATCATCTGCACCTTTGTACCTGTTTAAATTGATTTCTTTCAAAATGTTTATATCGACATTTTGTCCAAAAACTTGGGAACACAACAGCATGGATAGGAATGTAAGTGTTCTCTTCATCAATTTAAAAATCCTTCTTTTTTCATAGAATCTATGAGCTGTGTTTTTAGCCCATCGGTGGCTTTTACGAGTGGTAGTCGCACTCTGCCATCACAAATTCCACGAATTTCACAAACCATTTTTATACCCACTGGGTTAGATTCCACGTATAGAAGTGTATCAAAATCTAGAAAACGCTCTTGTATTTTCGATGCTTTTTTGAAGTCACCTTCTAAGGCAGAATGAACCATTTCTGCAAATTCCTTTGGAAAACCATTGGCAATCACCGAAATAACACCTCTGTAACCCAAACTGATTTGTGGAGTGACCAAGTTGTCATCTCCTGAAACCAAATAGAAGTTTGATGGCAGCTTTTTGGAGAGTTCCAAGGCTATCTCCATGCTACACGATGCGTCTTTCAAACCAATGATGTTGGGATGTTTTGAAAGCTCCATCACCGTACTTACTTGCATCGAGGTAACAGTTCTTCCGGGCACATTGTAAAGTATTATTGGAAGCGGTGAAGCATCGGCAATGGCAGTAAAATGGGCAATAATGCCCGCTTGAGAAGGTTTAACGTAATAAGGACAAACCGACAAAATAGCGTCAACATCCGAAAGGTCAGTTATTTTTAGCTTGTTTATCACTTCTGCCGTATTGTTAGAGCCTATGCCATACACTATGGGCAAATGCTGGGAGTTGTTCTTTTTTACAAAGTCTAGAATGGCGTTTTTTTCCTCATTTGTGGTAGTGGCAGACTCGCCGGTTGTGCCATTTACAACCAAATAATCCGTACCATTTTCCGCATTAAAATCGATAAGTTTCTTCAAACCAGCGAAATCTACCGTGTTGTCTTCATTAAATGGGGTTATCAATGCCACCCCAACTCCTTTAAGGCGATGTTCCATCTATTATATTTTTTTACAAAAATAAGGATTTTTTTAAAACGATTCTGTAAGAATCTTAAACAGCATATATCAAAACACAATAAACAGGAATTTAGGAAATTAATTAATTCAAACGCATTTAAAACACTTAGGAGTTTTCTTTAGAATTTAGGCGACTTATTTGTTTTCCAAAAAGAAAGCCGACTGGAAATTTACAAAAAATACCTCACTTATACCTCTAGTAATGGCGGTGTAAAGCCACCGTACTATTTCAATGTCTATTTCTTCGTTTGGAAGATATATTTGATCTATAAATACAGCGTTCCACTGTCCGCCCTGTGCTTTATGACAGGTGAGAGCGTATGCAAATTTCACTTGTAGGGCACTCATATATTTGTCCTCCTTTATCATTTTGCTTTTTTCTCTTCTCGATTTCACCCAAAAATAATCTTTGGCTACACTTTCATAGAGTTTTTTATTCTCTTCCTGTGTCAAACTAGGCGAGTTCGAATACAAAGTATCTAAAATTATCAAGGTCTCAAAAGTAGGTTCTTCGGGGTAATCCAATAATTGGAGCGTGACATTTTGAAAACGAAAACCGTGTATTTCTTCCTCTCGACCAATCCGCCTAACTATCGCAAACTCACCATTCGCCACAAAACCAGCCTCAGAGTCATCGCCCAAAACCGTGTAGTTGTTTTTCACTACCATTAGTATATCACCATTGTCCAGCTCGGAGTCTGAGTAGTTTATCTGATTTCTAATCAGTCGGTTATATTGCACAGCATTCCTGTTCGAACGTGTCAGAATGATGGTATTCTCTACGCCATATTTGTCGTAAGCATATCGGATTCCATCTTCCAATTTTTCACCTGTCATCTTAAATATGTCCTTGAAACCTCTGGTTATCAGCTGAATTTCTGGTTTTTCTCGACCTAGCTGCTCACGAAGTAGCGTAGCATTGGTCAATATACCAGAATTAGCCTCTTGCCGCATAACGTCCCGAAGTGTAGTGGTGTAGACTTTGGTAAAGTAAAAGTCCTGAATATGAGCTACATCCAAGGCCGGACTGAGCGGCATAGAGACTGGTGGCAACTGAGCCTCATCACCAATGAGCATAATTTTGTTTTCGGTACCACTAAATACGAAGTTTATCAAATCATGCAAGAGTCCATGGCTTCCGAATTCCCGAGTGTCGGCTATCATTGAGGCCTCATCGACTATATAAATCGTGCCTTCGTCTTTGTTTTGTTGTAGTTCGAAAACCAGGTTTCCAGAATTTCCGTCTTCTTTTTGTTTATATATTTTTCGGTGGATGGTTTGTGCCTTACCGCCTGTGTAATTGGCCATAACTTTGGCCGCACGGCCTGTAGGTGCCAACAGGGCGTATTTCCAGCCATGACTGGGTAAACTTTTGATGAACGAACCTAAAATGGTAGTTTTACCTGTACCCGCAAAACCCTTCAATACAAAGGCTGTCCTCTCTTCATCGTCAACAATGAATTTTTCAAGCAAACTAAAAAGCTTCGCTTGACCTGGGGTCGGCGTGTGCTTAAAGTTTTCGGCGAGTAATTCGGAGAAAGAAAGTATTTTAGCCATTTTGAAAAAATAAAAAAAGCCTAACTAGTAGGCTTTAAAAGAAAAAATCTATTAATAATTTATGCCATATACTTAATATTCAAGAAGTAAAGTACGCAAAAAATAATACCTACAAAAGCTATCATTCCACTACCAATAAAGCCCAAGAATCCATCATAAATAACTAATGGAGCTATTATAGCTACCAATGTTCCAGCTATATAAATGAAAAAGCCTTTTTTGTTCAATCCCCACATCAAAACTGCCCCTATTAAGGTCAGAATATTGGCTATACCACTTGCCAAAGCTCCGTTCCTGACTTTTTCTTCAGATAGATCATTGCTTACCGAGTCCATTATTTTGTTTACTATTTCAGCTGATTTTTCATCTTGGGCTTGCTCGTCAATTTGATCTTTGGCATTTTCCATGGCTTCTTGTGTAAGGCCGGTGGTCATACCAGCCGCAGAATATGTAGTAATGGCATTATAAATACCAAATGCACTACCCAAGAAGGTCAGAACACATAAAACAGTAAGGAATGTAGGTCTAATGTTTTCCATATTTTGATAAGGTTTAAGTTATGAAAATTAAAATTAGGTATAAGTTTAGTAATCACCAAAAGATTTTATTTTTCTAGAATATATGATTTTACATTGCAGAACTCAAGCAGCCCATAAACGCCAAGTTCACGGCCATATCCCGACTGATTAATGCCACCAAATGGCATGGAAGCATCGGATTTTACCATTGAGTTGAGATAGACATTGCCGGCATTGAGTTTTTGTAGTAGCTTTTCTCCGTTTTCTAAATCTTGTGTCCAAAGGCTCGCTCCAAGTCCAAAACTGGTCTCATTGGCTATTTCAATGGCTTCTGCGGTGTCCTTGGCTTTGATTATACAAGCCACAGGTCCAAATAGTTCCTCAGTGAATGAATAACTCAATTCCCTGCTTATTTCTAAAAGTGTTGCCGGAATTAAACAACCCTTCCTTTCACCAGAAATTAGTTTTTTTGCTCCTTTTTTTACCAAAAAATTAATTTGTCCTTCTATTTTTTCGGCCAAATCCAGTCTTGCCACTGGCCCAAAGTCGGTTTCTGTATCAAACGGATCACCAGCTTTAAGTTTGTTTATTTTGTCGGAAATATTAATTAGAAATTCCTTATAAACCTCTTCTGCAACAATCCACCTTTTGGCTGCAATGCAAGTTTGTCCTGCATTTTGAAAACGAGACTTTATGGCAAAAGTGGCGGCATTTTCGATATTTGCATCTGCCAATACCACAAAAGGATCAGATCCTCCCAGTTCCAAAACTGATTTTTTCAAATATTTACCTGCCAAGCTAGCCAATGACGAACCCGCCAAATTGCTTCCGGTCAAGGTTACGCCTTTGATGAAATGGTCGGCCAGAATAGATTCTATTTTGTCAATATCCACAAAAAGATTTTGAAAAATACCTTTCTCAAATCCAGCTTCGGTGAAGAGTTCTTCCAATTTCGAGGCCGACATAAATACGTTCGGAGCATGTTTTAGCAAAACCACGTTTCCTGCCAATATAGTCGGGATAGCAAACCTAAGTACCTGCCAATAAGGGAAATTCCATGGCATTACGGCCAGAATACCACCTTGCGGTTCATATTTATAATACGCCTTTTGAGCGTAGTTACTGACTTCTATACTTCTCAGTTGTTCCTCCGCTATTTGGCAATAATACATCGCCGTGATGGCACATTTTTCTATTTCGGCAGTGGCCGATTTCAAAGTTTTGCCCATTTCTAGGCTTATTTCTTTCGCCAATTCTACCTTTCGGGCTTCTAATATTTCAGCGAGATTCAGCATCAACTTTATTCTTTCCTGAATTACTGTGTTTTTCCACCGTCCGAAAGCCTTTTCTCCCAATCTTATCTTTAAAGCGTAATCTGCATCTTCCTCAAAACTCGCTATAACCTCACCATTTGAAGGATTTATACTTTTAAACGTCATTCAGCATATCTTTTAAAGTCACATTGTCGTAAACAGATAAATTGGCATCTCTAATTCTGGCCATAACAGGTCTTATTTTGCATTTCTCCTCGTCGCTACAGTCGTCACATTTCCCATAGAAATTCAATGATACACACAATACAGGTGCAATGGGGCCATCAATTATTCTAATGACTTTCGAGAGTGTCACCTCTTCAGGAGGAATTCTAAGCAAATAGCCGCCTCCTTTCCCTTTCTGACTTTGCAGAATTCCGTTGTTTCGCAGCTCAAGAAGTATCGCCTCCAAAAACTTCTTTGGAATATTTTCTTTTTCTGATATTTCGCTAATTAACAAGGGTTTATGAGCTTCAAACCCATCAGCAAGTCGGGTGAGTGCTTTCAGTGCGTATTTGGCTTTTTTAGAAATCATAGAGGTTGATGTTTTAGCAAATTTAGTTTTGAATCGATACCAAACAAAATCATTTTGAGATTTGAGAGGAATAAAACAGCTTATTATTGGTAAATTTGCACAAAATTTAGATAATGAGTAAAGTTATAAAATTATTTCCACCTTTAATAGAGGCCATCGAAAAGGCTTTGGTAGAGATTTTTGTTGAAAATAGAAAAGCAGATAAAGCAATTTCAGGAATATTAAAGTCAAATCCGAAATGGGGCTCTAGAGATAGGGGATTTATTGCTGAAAACACCTACGATATGGTCAGAAACTGGCGTCTAATAAATTATTGTTACGGCAAAGACGATGTCAATAATAAACTGACTGGCACTTATAGAGAACTAATAGGTATCTGGTTGATTTTCAAAGGATATGACTTGTCGGATAGTTCGATTTTTGGAAAAATTGACATTAAAAAAATCAATGAAAGAAAACAAGAGGCTGAAAAAGACAGAAGAATAAAATATTCGGTAGCCGACTGGATGGACGAAAAAATTTCGGAAGAAATAGGAGAGGATTGGCCAGTAGAATTGAAAGCCTTGAGCCACCAAGCTGAGGTTTTTTTAAGAGTAAATACCACCAAAATCTCTAAAGAAGAGCTTATAAAAACCTTAAACGAAAAAGATGTGGAAGTCTCTGAGGTTGAAGGTGTTGAATCTGCACTTTTGTTAAAAAAACGCATGAATGTTTTCTCTTTGGAAGAGTTCAGGAAAGGTTATTTTGAAGTGCAAGACGCTGGTAGTCAGATGATTTCTGAGCTACTAGATATTCAGCCTGAACAACGTGTAATAGATGCGTGTGCTGGAGCAGGAGGCAAAACCCTCCACATGGCCAACATCATGAAAAACAAGGGTAGAATTATTGCACTTGACGTAGAAGAACACAAACTTGTAGAACTCAAAAGTAGAGCCAAAAGAAATGGCTTAAGCAACATAGAACCGAAACTGATAGAGTCAAAAACTATCAAACGTTTGAGAGATACAGCAGATAGGCTTTTATTGGATGTACCTTGTTCAGGTTTAGGAGTTTTAAAACGAAATCCCGATGCCAAATGGAAACTGAAACCAGAGTTTTTAGACGAAATCAAGCAAGTTCAGGCGACTATTTTGCAAGATTATTCTAAAATTCTAAAATCGGGAGGAAAAATGGTGTATGCCACTTGTTCCATCCTTCCGTCTGAAAACGAAAAACAGGTGGAGAAGTTTTTGGCCAATAATCCAGACTATTTTCTGATAAAAGAAAACAAAGTTTCTCCAGCCAAAAGTGGTTTTGATGGGTTTTATATGGCTCTAATTGGGAAGAACTAAAGATGGGTTCACTATTTGAATAATCTTTTTTTTATATTTAACTGAATAAAATAGGTAGGAATGGCATTTGACAAAGGAAAAAAGATATCCTTTGCGATCTAGTGCCTTTGCGGTAAAATTAAGCGTATGAAAGTACTAATCGTTGACGAAATGCATGAGTCTATAGTCCACATGCCTGAGGAATTGGGTCTGGAAGTAGATTATTTTCCGAACATTGCATTGTCTGAAGTTTTGGATAAAGTAGCTGATTATGAAGGGCTTATTATAAGAAGCAAGTTTTTTATAGACGAAAACTTTCTTGAGAATGCACCCAAACTAAGATTTATAGGTAGGGCAGGAGCAGGCTTGGATTTGATTGACATTGATGCCTGTAAAAGACGCAATATTGAGATTTTTGCGGCCAATGAAGGAAACCGAATTGCGGTGGCTGAACATCTTATCGGTATGATTTTAAGTCTTTTCAATAAAATAGAAAAATCGCATTTAGAAATCAAAAACGGCCAATGGAAACGGGAAGAAAATAGGGGAGAAGAGCTATTTGGAAAGACGGTTGGCATCATAGGTTTTGGAAATAACGGTGAAGCTACTGCCTCTCGCTTAGTGGCGTTTGGTTGTAAAATATTGGCCTACGATAAATACAGATATGGTTTTGGTAATCAATTTGTTACCGAATCAACACTGGATGAAATATTCCGAGAAGCCGATATTCTAAGTTTACATATTCCACTTACAATCGAAACCAACAAAATGGTAGATAAAGCGTTTTTTGATAAGTTCTCAAAAAACATTTACTTCTGCAACGTAGCCCGTGGAGAATTAGTGGTTCAAGACGATTTGGTGGATGCATTGAAGACCGGAAAAGTAAAAGGGGCTTGCTTGGATGTTTTAGAAAATGAGAAAATAAATAAGCTTTCAACAAGCCAACAGCAAAGTTTCGACTATCTCATAAATCATCCCAACGTTATCATCACGCCACACATTGCCGGCTGGACTTTTGAATCTTACAATAGAATAAATACGGTTTTGAAGGACAAAATTGGTAGGTTTTTGGGGTTGTAAACTACTTTTTAATTCACCTCCCACCACCTCTCTCAATTTCCTTCACCATTACATAGTCCTTCATCAAATATCCATTTCCTATATCTATATCTTCCGTGTAGGCAATTTTGAATCCGAGTTTTTCGTAGAAAAATCTCGCCTTGTTTTGACGGTTTATGTGGAGTGATAGCTTACTATTTCTTCTTTTAATGGCTTGACTTTCGGTTTCTTCTATTAATATTTTGCCTAGGCCTTTGCCTTGAGCATCTGGCATGATATATATTTTATGAATTTTGGTCTGTGCTTGCCCATCGTAGTCTGTTTGGAAAGACACAAAAGCCAAATCTTGGTCGTCATCTTGGATAATCAGAAACGTTTGGGACTCATTCATTTGTTGCTCCAAAACAGCCTTGTTGTACATCAAATCCAACATATAATCTATCTGCGACTGCTCCAAAATATCGCCATAAGCACTCGGCCAAGTGTCAAAAGCAATCTTCTGAATGCTCGGAATGTCTTTTGTTTGGGCTTTTCTGATTTCCATGGTATTGAAAATAAGTCTTTTAAGGAATATCTAAATATTTGTGTGTCTGAATACTCATCCGCCATTTCGGGTTTTCTTTGATATAGTCTACAATCAAAGGCATCATTTGCTCGCGTTTGTCCCACTCGGGTTGTAAATACAAAATACAATCTTTATTGACTTTCTCGGCGTGTTTTTCTGCAAAATCAAAGTCAGATTTATTGAAAACAATAATTTTCAATTCATGAGCAGCTTCATAAAATTCGGGCAAAGGTTCTTTGAATTTTTTTGGCGAAAAACATATCCAATCCCAACTTCCCGACAAAGGATGAGCACCCGAAGTTTCTATATTCGTCTTGAAATTCTCTTTTTGTAAAACAGCTGTGAGATTGTCCAAATTATACATCAAAGGTTCACCACCTGTAATGACTATTAAAGCACCAGGATTATCTTTGGCATTATTCAAAAGCTCACCCACAGCTACTTTTGGATGGGCATTTGCATCCCAAGAATCTTTCACATCGCACCAAACGCAGCCCACATCACAGCCGCCCAACCTGATAAAGTAAGCGGCCTTTCCACTGTGAAAACCCTCACCCTGTAAGGTATAAAAAGCCTCCATGATAGGCAGCTTTTCTGATAAATCCATTTTTATTTCTTGCATTTCAATACAAAATTAAACAGAAAATTAGTGTTTAGTGTTATCTACTGTAAGCAATTTTGTTTTTCACGCTCACAAAAGAATTTTTCGAATTACTTTTGCATAAAAAAAGCATTTTCATGGCCTATATTCCGCTGTATTGTCCTTCTTTGACCTCGTATGCACGACGCATTACCAATCAAATAAATATTGGTGGTTTGGGTCTAGGTTCAGATTTCCCCATTAGAGTTCAGTCTATGACCACTGTAGATACCATGGATACGCAAGGCTCTATTGAACAATGCATTAGGATGATTGAGAGCGGTTGTGAGATAGTAAGAATCACTGCTCCGAGTGTCAAAGAGGCTCAAAATCTGGAGAATATCAAAAAAGGATTGAGATTGCTGGGTTACAATACTCCTTTGGTGGCCGATATCCATTTCACACCAAATGCAGCCGAACTAGCAGCAAGAATTGTTGAAAAAGTGAGGGTAAATCCGGGCAACTATGCCGATAAAAAGCGTTTTGAGGTCATTGATTATTCCGATGCATCTTATGCCCTTGAATTAGAACGGATTAGAGAGCGGTTTCTGCCATTGGTTAAAATATGCAAAGAATATGGCACTGCCATGCGAATTGGTACCAACCATGGTTCGCTCTCAGACAGAATTCTGAGCAGATACGGCGATACACCGGCCGGAATGGTGGAGTCTGCATTAGAGTTTTTAAAGATTTGCGAAGATGAAAACTACTTCAATGTGGTTATTTCCATGAAATCTTCCAACCCACAAGTGATGGTGCATGCCTACAGGCTTTTGGTCAAAAGACTAAATGACGAACAAATGAAGCCATATCCGCTACATTTAGGAGTTACCGAAGCCGGAGAAGGGGAAGATGGTCGTATCAAATCCTCAATGGGAATTGGGACATTGTTAGAAGATGGATTAGGCGATACGGTTAGGGTCAGTCTTACCGAAGACCCTGAATTTGAATCTCCAGTGGCTCGTAAACTCATTGATAGATATTTGCCGAATCCGAGCAATTTTGAAATAAAACCTATAGAAACTACCGGCTTTGAGCCGTTTTCTTACAAAAAAAGAAAATCGTTCGAGGTGGCAAATATTGGTTTTCAAAATGTGCCCAGGGTTATGGCCGATTTTTCAAACAGAGATAACATAGAAATTGAGGATTTAAAAAGTATCGGACATTTCTATTTGCCACTTCCTGACAAATGGAAAATGAATGATTTAGGCGTTGATTTTGTCTATTCCGGCAAAAAACCAATCTCATTTATGCTTCCAAACGGCCTAAAAGAAATTTTAGATTATGAGGTTTGGAAAACCTTGGAGAACAAAACCCATACTTTCCCTTTAATTAACAAAATAGAGTTTCTTTCCGATGCTACATTATCAGAAAATCTAAATTTTCTGAATACAAGTACGCAAGAATTGAACGAGGCAGTGTTAGAGAAACTTAAAATAAATGACAAGGTTTCCATAATTTTAAATTCGGATAGAGCGAATGCTTATGTAGATTTCAGAAAAGTTTTATTAGAATTTGATAACCAAGGAATTAAAAATCCAGTTATTTTCAGAAAAGCCTACGGAGATTTGAGTTTAGAAGAAATTCAACTTCACGCTGCAACAGATATTGGCGGTGCTTTTTTAGATGGTTTTGGAGATGGAATAATGCTCTCGGTTAATGATAATCCAAAGGAAATCAATAGTTTGGCTTTTGGGGTTTTACAAGCGGCCCGAACAAGAATTTCAAAGACAGAGTATATCTCATGCCCATCTTGCGGTCGTACACTTTTTGACCTTCAAGAAACGACAGCTCTAATTAGAAAAAGGACAGATCATCTCAAAGGCGTAAAGATTGGCATAATGGGTTGTATCGTAAATGGGCCTGGCGAAATGGCCGACGCGGACTACGGCTATGTAGGCATAGGCAAAGACAAGATTTCGCTTTATCGTGGTCAGGAAGTGGTAAAGCGATCTGTTGCCTCCCAAAATGCTGTTGACGAATTGATTAATTTAATAAAAGAAGACGGTAACTGGAACGAACCAGAAACAATAGAAGAATAAAATGGGAAAATTACAAGAAATGCTCAAAGTTGGGCCAGTTTTTAATTATTTCGGTAGGGTTTTTAGAAAAGATAAAGACGGAAAATATCCGGCAAGCACCAATCTTAAAATGATGCATGGAATTAATAAAATTTCCATTGTTTTGTTTTTAATAGCGGTCATCGTCATGATTTTTAGAGCAATTACTAGAGAATGAATCTAGAGGAAATCAGAGATTTTTGCCTAAAATTCAAAGGTGTCACAGAAGAAATGCCATTTGGGCCGGATACTGTAGTCTTTAAAGTCATGGGAAAAATATTTCTGTTGTTGCCTTTAGATGTTGAAGATGTTAGAATTAGTATCAAAAACACCCCAGAAAAAAACATCGAACTTAGGGGCGAATATCCCAATATTGTGGGAGCTTTTCACATGAACAAAACGCATTGGAACAACCTGATTATCGATTTTAGCACTAAAAAAGATTTGATTAGGCAACTCATCAGCGAGTCTTACGATTTGGTAGTAAAAGGATTAACCAAAAAACTACATTTGGAACTTTCTCAGTTGAATATTTAATCCAATGGAATATCTTTTTCTTTATGGCACTTTAATGAGGAATTTTCCAGAAAATCCATTCAGGTTACTTTTGGAAAGAAATACTAGCTATGTTGGGGAGGCCTACACTTATGGAAAACTTTTTTTGGTCGATTATTACCCTGCATTAGTGTCAAATTCAGCTCTTGAAAATCATAAGGTTTATGGTGAAGTTGTTAGAATAGAAAATAACACCGACCTTTTGGAGCAATTAGATGAATACGAAGATTATTTTCCAGAAAATGTAATTCACTCACTCTATATTAGAAAATTAACGGAGTGTTTTCTGATCGGTAACAAAGAATCCGTCAAATGCAATGCTTATTTCTACAATAAAAGCGTGAAGAACTTGATTTTTTTAAGAGATGGCCATTTTTTTTTAAGTTAAATTAATAAGTGTTTTAATATTTTATTAAAAAGCTTACTTTTGTATATTCATTTAGGACCTTAAACATCAATTTCTAATTATTATGACGAATGCCAAAAAAATTATCTTTTCTGTTGCGGTAGCGGTTGCATTTTCTTCATGCGTTTCGAAGAAAAAATTTGCAGGCTTGCAAACAGAACTAGCCAGTACAAAAACCGACCTTGAGCGTCGTGGCGAAATGGTTAACGATTTTAAAAACAAGCTAGTTACTTGTGAACAAGAGAAACAAAGAGCTGAAGATGCTGCAAAAGCGGCTCAGGCAGCCAAAGAAGAGCAAATGAGAGATATGCGTGCTCAAATCACTGACTTGCAAAAAGTTAGAGATACTCAAATGCAACAAGTAGGTGGTTTAACTGTTTTGAATCAAACTGCAAGTGAGAACATCAATCGTACTTTAGCACAATTAGAGAAAAAAGACAAATACATTGGTCTTTTGCAAGCCGCCAAATCAAAAGCAGACTCAATGAACCTAGCTCTCGCTGTAAATCTAAAATCTTCTCTTAACGATGGCTTAGATGATACTGACATAGAAGTAAAGGTTGACAAAACAGTAGTGATGGTAAATCTTTCAGATAAAATGTTGTTCACATCTGGAAGTTATAAAATCTCTCCAAAAGCATACATTGTTTTAGAGAAAGTAGCCAAAATGTTGTTAGCAAGACCAGATCTTGAAATGATGGTGGAAGGATACACCGACAATGTTAAAATCAACACAGATTGTATTGATGACAACTGGGATTTGAGTGTGAAAAGAGCAACTTCAGTAGTTAGAACGCTTCAAACCAAGTTTGGGGTAGATCCTAACAAACTTATTGCAGCAGGTAGGGGTGAGAACAATGCCTTGACATCTAACGATACCCAAGAAGGACGTTCTATCAACAGAAGAACAAGAATCATTTTGATGCCTAAATTGGATCAATTTTATGATTTGTTGAATCCTGATAACGCAAAATAATTTTATTAATGTTATTTTCAGAAAGAGCCGTTCTTGATACTTTCAAGACGGCTTTTTTACTATTAGGCGAAATTGTTTTTAATTGTGATGGCAAAAAATTAAAAAATGAACCACGATTAGGAACTATTTAAAACCAAAGGAATGTTTGTAATTTATAATCTAAAAAATAAGTAAATGGGAGCGAATGCAATAGAAGTTAATGATGCCAATTTTCAAGAATTAATAAAATCGGATAAGCCAGTTTTGATTGATTTTTGGGCAGAATGGTGTGGACCTTGTAAAATGATTGGACCAACTGTAGAAGAATTGGCAGGTGAATATTTAGAGAAAGCCATTGTTGGCAAAATGGACGTAGATGCAAATAGTGTTACTCCGTCAAGTCTAGGTATTCGTTCTATACCTACTTTGATGATTTTTAAAAATGGTGAAATGGTAGATAAAATTGTAGGTGCAGTGCCAAAACACGTTTTGGCTCAAAAGCTTGAGGCAGCACTCTAATTTAATCGTATAATATTGATAAAAAAGGCTTTAAGGTTAAAACTTTAAGGTCTTTTTTAGTTAAGTACAATTTGTTCTACTAAATCCAATTCAGTTTTTGAGATATTTAGGGGTGGGGAAATTCTCATGGCATTGTCGCAATATAAAAACCAATCGGTGATCAGTCCATTTTCTATAAATCCGTCAATAGTCTTTTTGAGAATTTCAAAATTCTCAAATTCGGCAGCAAGCATAAACCCTCTTCCTCTGATAGATTTCACTAAAGGATGTTTCAAGAAAATGGATTTTATTCTTTCAGATTTTTGCAGCAGATCCATGTAATTTATCTCCTCCTGAATTATCTGGAGCGTAGCCAAAGAAGCCACACAACTCACCGGATGACCGCCGAAGGTGGTAATATGACCGAGGATTGGATTGTCTTTCAAAACGCCCATTATTTTTTGAGGTGCCATAAATGCTCCTATGGGCATTCCGCCACCCATACCTTTTGCCGAAAGTAAAATATCAGGTGCAAAGCCAAATTGTTCTAAAGCCCAAAACGTACCAGTGCGTCCAAAACCTGTCTGTATTTCATCAAAAATCAAAATACAACCCATCTCGTGGCATCTTTTGGCCAGTTTTTGCATGAAAACAAGTTCTGTTTCAATAATCCCACTTTCAGCTCCAATTGGCTCAATGATTACACAAGCTGTTCGATTTGTAATGAGTTCTAAATCTTCTAAATTATTCCTTTCAATCTTTTTTATACCCGGCAGCAGAGGCCTAAAACCTCTTTTGAAGTGCTCTTCTCCCAAAGATAATGCTCCATGCGTAGAACCATGATAAGAATTTTTGATAGCGATGATTTCACTTTTTTTAGTGTATCTTTTGGCCAATTTCAAGGCACCTTCGACCGCTTCTGTGCCAGAATTTGTAAAGTATACATTGTCTATCTCTTCACCAGCCAAAGTGCCAAAACCAGCCAATGTCTTTACCAAAGCATGAGCAAGCTGAACCTGCGGGCTTTGTATATATTCGCCATAAACCATCTGGTGCAAGTAAGAATCCACTTGTTTTTTGATGGCTTTTACAACTTTCGGATGCCGATGCCCAACATTGCTTACTGAAATGCCGGAAATGAGGTCCAGATAAGCTTTATTATTTTTATCAAAAAGAAAGCTTCCTTCGGCATAGGTAAATTCTAAAGCCAATGGAAAGTCTGAAGTTTGAGCAAGATTATTTAGGAATAACTGTCTGTTGTCCACTGATTATCAATTTGTTTCAAAAAAAGCACTACTTCCACCCACCCAGTCAAAGTTTTTGTTGTAATCTACACCTATCATTTTTCCTCTGCTCAAACGTGCCAAATTAGTAACCAATTTAGGATGACTTGCGTTTTCGGGCCAAATGTAAAGCATTCTTATCTCGCATTTTACACCTTCACCATTCAAGTCTTTTATGCAAGGCTCATAGGCTATTTTTCTTTGCAAGAGATAATTTTCAGGGTCTTTGATTTTGTCGAGGTCTTCTTTGGTTACATCAATTTTAACTCCTGCTCCGGCAAAAGAAAAAAGAGGTTTTAATACATAATTTTCCAAATCATCTGGTGCTTTTACAAACTCAGATAAGTAATTTGATTCTGGTATATACTTAGATTTGAATAATGGCAGACTGAATTTCGAAACTCTGTAGAACCAATTGGGATGTGAAATCCACTTGGCAGAATGTGGTTCTTTTAAATCTACATCCAGTTTTATGTCTGAAAAATTTCTATCTAAATCATCAAAAATCAATCTGTTGTAAATTCTTTCAATAGTTATTTTCTTTCCGTCTTTTTCATAATACAGGTCCTCACCTGATTTACGTAGCTTCGTTACGCAAACAGGTTCTATTCCCCAGAACTTCTTCGTTAAAGAAAAATCTAATCGTGTTTTTTGTTTTTCTGGAAATACCTCAAGCAAAATCGTATTTTTCGGATGACTTCCATTCAAAAAAAACTGCTGCATTTCTTGCATGTAGGTCATGGTATTCAATCTATTGAAAAACTCGCTGTATCCTTTTTGAACACTAAAATGCTTTTTGTATTTGCTAGAAAGATAACTTTGATAGGCAAACAAAGAAGGAAATCCTTGTAGTTCTATTAATTGTGGTTCAAACTCGCCTTCGGCATTTTTTGTAATCGCAAAATCTATTGCTAAGCAATCTGGCCTCTGGTTTTCGTTTGGCACAAAATGTTCTGCAGGTATGGCTCGATTGGTTTTTTCTTTGAAACCTTCTTTCTTTATTTCATCGATGATGGAGCCACACGCACTTAGAATCTTTATTTTAAGCTCTTTATTTACAAATATTGGTGATTCGGCTATGCGAAAATCTAGCGTATTCGGAAATTCATTTTCAATCTCAGCCAACATGGCTTTGTATTTTTCAATTGAAAAAGAATCGTTATAATATTGTCTTGGCTTGTTTACCATAGTTTCAGTTTAGAATGATTTCATATTTTTGCTGGAAGGCATGCTCCAAGAAGTTGGGTAAAATGACAGATTCTGTGAGCATAATTTTGTCGGGATCTTCCAAGTGTTCTATCATGCTGTGGTATTTTTTTTCGCCAAAATTGGTTATCACGGCTTGTTTTTTTTCTTCAGTTCTAAAGTACCGGTGCATACCTTCAGCATCGGCCTCAGGGTGAAACTGGGTTCCTATTATCTCTGGCGTAAATCTAATCGCCATTATCGCTCTTTCCAAAGGCACGTGCGGCCTGTTTTTTTCAATACAAAGAATTTTTGCCCCTATTTCTTTAAATCTCTTTTTATTTGGCATAATAGCTTGAAAATCACGAGAATCCACTGCCCAAAACGGCTCTTCTAGGCCATAAAATACATTTTCGTGTAGTGCGGGCTCAAGTTTATGAATCGGCATAACACCGAAGGATGTCGATTTCCTTTTGGTAATAATTCCCAATTCAAAGTATTGGTAAAGCAACTGAAATGAGTGGCAAATGGCAAATAGTTCCTTTTTTATTTCAGACTTTTTATTATGTTCCAAAAGCTCTTCAATAAGTTGAAGATAGTTCTTTTCCCAATCTATATTTTCTAAAATCGGGCTTCCGGGTCCGCCAGTTGATATAAAAGCGTCAAAATTAGCGATTGAAGGCAATGGAACTCCTTTTCTAACATTAAATATTGAATAGCTTGATTCATCTATACCTTTGGATTGAAGAAAACCTTCGACCAGCGTTTTTATACAACGCATCCCTTCGTTAGGTGCGTCGTCATACATATCCAATATGGCTATTTTAAAATCTGACATACGTTTGTTTGAAGATGATCGCAAATTTCGTCAAATTACTCTTAAAGTCCGAATTTTGTTTCATTTACTATGTAATCTACCACAGCATTTAAGTCGTTTGTTTCTTCAAATACTTTCAGCTGCCTGTCTGCTCCAGTTCCATTTTTTAGTATCTGGTGTACGTAATTTACTTCCTGCGTAGAGCCCAATTCCTCTGCCGAGTCTTTTATGAAATCTAACAACTCATCTACCAGTTCATCATACGGCACTTCTGATTCTTTTCCAAAGTCTATCAATTTCGAGTTGATACCATACCGCCCAGATCGCCATTTGTTTTCGTTGATGAGATGTCTTGGGTAGGTTCTAAAACTAAGATTTTGTTGCCGAAGTTTGTAAAGTTTGGCAATTAAGGCCTGCATAATGGCGGCTAAACAAATGGTCTCATCTACCCGCATCGGAACGTCACAGATTCGAAATTCTATTGTAGGGAAAAACGGATGAAGTCTCAAATCCCACCAAATCTTCTTTCCATTATCTATACAGCCCGTTTTAATAAGTAAATTAAGGTAGGAATCGTATTCTGCTGCCGATTTGAAATGCTCGGGAATGCCGGTGCGAGGAAATTTATCAAAAACCTTGGCACGATAAGAATGAAAACCAGTATTTCTTCCACGCCAAAATGGCGAATTTACGGACAAAGCAAAAATATGGGGTAAAAAGTATCTCGCCTGATTCATGATATTGATCGCATCGTCGCGGTCTTCTATGCCTACATGCACATGCAGACCGAAGATCAAGTTACCACGAGCCACATCTCGCATTTCATCAATCAACTTATCATAGCGGTCATCCTCCGTAATGAGCTGATGCTGCCAATCAGAAAATGGATGAGTGCCAGCGGCCGCAATATGCAGATTCTGCTTTTGTGCCAAATCCAAGAGCATTTTCCTGAGATAAGTAACTTCTTCTCGTGCTTCTTGAATATTTTCACAAATATTGGTTCCGACTTCTACAACCGCCTGATGCATTTCTTGCTTGATACGCTCCTGCAAAATAGTTTTGCCTCCTTCAACTATTTTTGACATGTGCGATTTCAGCTCTCTTGTTTCAGGGTCAATAGTTTGGAATTCTTCCTCAATTCCAAGCGTAAATAATCCCATTATTTCTTAGTTTTCTTTATGGTTTCGGTTTTCTTTGGTTTTGGAGTTTCAATGTGCGGTACAGCTGAATTTATAACAAATGTACCCCAAGTACAATTGTTTTGACCAAATACCTGAGTTTCGGCTTTCTCGATAGCAAAATTTGCCACGTTTTCAACCACCCACTCAAAGTTCTCTTGGCCCACAGAGTTTACGTCTGCATCTGGTGCTGGATTGCAGAAATCTATGGCGTAAGGAATTCCATCTCTAACAGCAAACTCCACGGTATTAAAATCATAGCCAAGAGCTTGGTTTAGTTTTAAAACATAGTCTGTTATGGTGGCCATCAGTTTTTTGTGTTCCTCACCCTGAGTTTTGGGCTGCGTGGCATATCTCAAATGATGCGGATTACGTGGTTCGTAAGGCATTACATGGACATATTTGCCACCAATACAATAACATCTATAATAATCTGTAAAAACAATTTCTTCTTGTAGCATCATCACCAATTGACCTGTTTCACCATGTTTTTGCCAAAGATCATCAGCATTATCAACTCTGTAAACACTTTTCCAACCACCGCCAGAGTGTGGTTTCATATATGCCGGAAATTTAATCTTGTCAAACATATATTGCCAATCTAAAGGCATTTTGAGGTTTCTAAATGATTGATCTCCAGTGTCATCTGGTTTTTCTTTTGACGGCAAAAGGACGGTGTTGGGAACTGGTACACCGAGTTTTACGGCCAAGCAATTGTTGAAATATTTTTCGTCGGCACTAAACCAAAATGGATTATTTATTACCGCCGTTCCACACAATGCCGCGTTTTTCAGAAAAGACCTATAAAACGGCACGTCTTGACTTATTCTGTCAATAATTACCGCATATTCCGATGCCACGCCTTGTTCGGCTTTGTCAATCAAAACAGGTTCTGCAATAATTCTTCTGCCACCCGTTTTTTGATTTACTCTATCTATAAATGCCCATGGAAATGTATTTTCCATTCCAAATAATATTCCTATTTTTTTCATGATGTTAGTGATTAAGTATTGCTGATAAATATTCTGGGAAGGCCTGATTCCAAAGTGGCCAATCGTGACTGGCCCATTTTTTTTCATCATACCAATGGTTTACATTTTTATTATTCAAAATTTGAGAAAACCTAAAAGTTTCGTTTCTGCAAATATCCCAATCGGAGGTGCCCAAAATGACTTTCATGTGGTCAAACGTCCATGATTCGGCATTCGGTACATAATCCACTGGATTATTAAAATAGACATTGTCGTCAAAATAGCCCTCCATAAATGTCCTAATATCATAAGAACCGCTCATTCCTATTACAAAATCTACCAAATCGGGCTTCTTAAATGCCAGATTCATGGCGTGATAGGCACCAAAACTACAACCCGCTAAACCAATTCTATGGACACTATTTTCTTTCTGAATTTCGGGTATGAGCTCATCAGCAAGAAATCTGGTGTAAAGTTCATAGTTGTAGGCCCTGTCTTGTGGTGAAATATTTTTTCCGTAAAAAGTTTCAAAATCAATGTTGCTAATATTGTAAGTTTTAACTTTTCCATGATTTATATAATTTTGAACACTGCCCAAAAGGCCCATGTCACGGTTTTGATGAGCACTTCCCATCGAAGTCGGAAACATCAAAATTGGTTGACCCCAATGGCCCGTTACAAACAAATCGAGCGACTTTCCAATTGTATGGGAATAAAAATTTATATGTCGTTCTTGCATTGTTTCTTAAATTTGTATTTAGTTTGAAAAATTAAAATCTCAATAATTTTCTACTAATCAAAATAAACATTCATTTTTTTTTAGAAATGAGCAAAATGCTAGAATTTGAAAGAGCAACTATTTGAAGTATTTAGAAACAAAATCATTAATTCGGCTTTTCTGAATCGAAGTGTGATTTTTGACCTTGTTTTACCAAGAAATATGGATAAAGACACGCTTTATCCAACCATTTACATGAACGATGGGCAAGATTTCGAACAATTGCAGGCTCTAAAAACTATTGGCCATCACTATCAAAGCGGCGGACAAGCGTTTATTTTCGTAGGAATCCACGCCAACGAAAGGCGATTGTCGGAATATGGAACAGCTTTTCAGCCTGACTATAAAAAAAGAGGAGAAAAGGCCACGGATTATATGAATTTTGTTGTTTCTGAATTGTTACCGCACATCAGAAAAGAAACCGACAGCTCATCAATAGCTTCTGAGAATATTTTTTGTGGTTTTTCGCTTGGAGGATTATCCGCAATGGACATAGTGTGGGAAAATCCCCACCTTTTTTCGAAAGTAGGAGTTTTTAGCGGTTCATTCTGGTGGAGAGATAAAAGTTATGAGGAAGGCTATACAGACGACCTAGACCGAATCATGCACAAAAAAATCCGAAATTCTAATTATAAATCAGGACTTAAGTTTTGGCTTGAATGTGGTACTGCTGACGAAACTGCCGATAGGAATAACAACGGCATCATAGATTCAATAGAAGATACTTTGGATATTATCACAGAACTTAAAACCAAAGGCTACACCGAAAACGACATAGAATATGTAGAAATTGAAGGAGGAGAACACAACTTCAATACATGGAAAAACGCTTTTCCTGATTTCTTAGAATGGGTTTTTAGTTTAAAATAAAAGCATAATGTTAATGTTTTTCCCTTTGAAGGTTAAGGTGCAATTGTGGCTAAAAACTTAATAGTATCCACATTGTCAGCATAGTCAGCTAAACCTGGAGACTGACTATCTCCGAAACGATAGCTATTTTCTGTAATAGGCAATTTACTAACCACTACTTGAATTTCTTCCTTTTGAGATTCCAATCTTTTTCTAAGGCTGTCCAAGTCTGTATAATTTTCGTAGAAAAGCGTAGAAATAGGAGAGGCCAGGTTTTCGTCATTTTTAATTAACAAAAAGCCGTTGTCTAAATGTTGAACTCCATTTACTAAATATATGGACTTCATGTAGTCATAGTTATTGTTGTATTTGGAGTGCATCGAAATGGTATTCCAATATTCAATGGCTTCAAAAAAAGGAGTGAAGTCATAACCTTCGGGAACAAACAATTTGGCAATATTCCTGCAGCCTAGTCCAAAATAGGAGAAAATGTCGTTGCCAAGGTCAGACAGCTCTATTTTGTTTTCTTCACCGGTTAAAACAGCCACAGAAGTTCTATTTTTACGAATGATATTGGGCTTGCTGCCAAAATAATAATCAAAATATCTTGAAGTATTGCCGCTTCCGGTAGCGACGTAGGCATCCAGGTTGTTTAGTCTATCGGCCAAGACTAAAGCCTTTTCAATATCAGGATTGATAGATTTTAAGTCTTTAAGGATGTATTGAATCAAGATTTCGTCTTGTGAACTGGCTTTGTAAACTGCCACGTGGCCAGTCATTATGACGTGTATAATATCTTGAAAACCCACCAACGGGATATTTCCAGCGGCAACTATACCCACCTTTTTAGATTCTTTAGGTTCGAAGTATTCTTTAGGATAAAGTGCTACAAAATTTCTTAACTCACTTTCATTTAAATATTTATCTACGATTGTCTGGATAGATTTTTTTAAATTATCTATCGTAAACCAGCTATTTTTTGACTTAGCAAAGGCCAAGAGCTCATTAAACTCCTCTGTTTCTATTTTTTGACTAAGCGATTTTCCTAAGTCCCTAAATAGTACTATTCTTTCTTCTAATTTCATTTTTTTTTATAAAAAAATACCTCTTTTCTAAAATCAATGTAAAAATACAAAGGATGCTAAACTTTGAAGAATTATATTTGTTATTTAGTTTGAAATCAAAAAGAAATTCAATCGCGATGGCAATTATTATAACGGACGAATGTATAAACTGTGGAGCTTGTGAACCCGAATGCCCCAATACCGCTATTTATGAAGGCGGCATTGAGTGGACCTATGGAGGTGGCACAAAACTCTCAGAAGTTGACTTTGGGGATGGTACCATTATTAAAGGTGCGGCTACCATGAAACCTGTTTCTGATGAGTTTTATTATATAGTAAGTGATAAATGTACGGAATGCACAGGTTTTCACGAAGAACCACAATGTGCGGCCGTGTGTCCAGTTGACTGTTGTGTACCTGACCCCGATAATGTGGAAGACCTCGAAACACTTCAAGCCAAAAAGGCTTGGCTTCACGGAGAGTAAAATATGAAAAGCCGCAAATTTATTTGCGGCTTTTTTTTAGGGTTTTTGAATCAGTTATTCTTGAAAAAATAAAATTACTAACTCTATAAATTCCCTTCTTCGCTTTAATTCCCACCAATTGGTTTGGGAATAGCCAATTCTACTTAATTTTTTGTTCCTCTCATTTTATTATAAGTCCAAATCTTCCGTCAATAATACACAAGTAGAAGTCTAAAATACACAAAAGACTTATTTCAATTACCCACTTGGCCATTATTGCCCAATAATCAAATGGTTACGATTTTGAGTTTAGAACAAACTCGAGAATTCCTCTATATAATTCTATTGAATACTGCATTTCAAAATAATATTTTGCAAATATTACAAATTGCCGAATAAATGTATTTTTGGATAAAAAGTAATAAAATCTTAAAATGTCATCAATTTTTATATCATTTTTTCAAGAATTTATATATTTTTTAAATAAATGTATTAAAATTTACACTTAAAAATTTGATTTTGGTATTTTTTTGAAAGAAGTTTGTTAAAAAATATAACATACCTATTTTTTAATCAAACCAAAGAAAATTATGAAAAAAGTGTATTTTGCAATTTTCGGTCTTGTTTCAGCTCTTGCAGCATCGGCAACCGAAAACCCAACAAAACCAAGCAAAGGTGATAAAAAACCAAGTAAAAAGGAGGAAGTAGTAGTAGAGGCTCCAAAAGCTGTCGTAGAGGAAGCCCAGAGCCCACTAACATTTAGTGGATACGTAGATACGTATTACTTCGCAAACTTCAATGGAGTGCAATCTAACTTGGGTGCATCTGGTTTTGAAAGAATTTTTGATCAAAAAGCCAACAACTTCCAGGTTGGTTTGGCTCAACTGAAAACTACTTACTCAACAGAGAAAGTAACGGGTGTAATTGATCTCACCTTTGGTAATCATGGAGATTTAGGAAATTATGGAAATCCAATCAGTCCTCTCGGTGCTGAGTTTGGAAGTACAGGTTTTGCCATCAAACAAGCCTATTTGACATGGAAAATGTCAGACAAGGTATCATTGACAGGCGGTCAGTATGGTACTAACGTTGGTTATGAGGTGATTGATGCTCCTGTAAACTTTAACTATTCTCTATCGAACATGTTCGGTAACGGTCCTTTCTACCACACAGGTGTGAAATTGG
>CAMCYZ010000009.1 GCA_945885545.1 Spirosoma fluviale | reverse complement strand
CAGAGTCAATCGACGAAAAAGATCTGATTTTGGGGGTCAACAGCCCCCAATCATCAGTGCAAAACAAATCTCGGAATCAAGATATCATCTCTGAAAATGATATTAAAAATAGTTTAAAAACGGTCAACGTTATTTAGGCATTGACATTTGATAACTCATAATTTTTAAAGATTAAATCATAAATCTAATTTGCAAATGTTATGCAAGCATACTATTTTTGTTAGAAATAGAAAGACAATATGGAAAACAAAGTAAGAACCATGGCCGAAATGGCCGCCAACGGAGAAAGTCCCGAAATACTGTTTTGGGTGGGTTGTGCGGGTTCTTTTGATGATAGATATAAAAAAGTGACCAAAGCTTTTGTAAAAATCTTGAATCATTTGGACATAAAATTTGCTGTTTTGGGAACCGAGGAGGCTTGCACGGGCGATCCCGCAAGGCGAGCAGGCAACGAGTTTACGTTTCAGATGCTGGCTCAGCAGAATATTCAAGTCTTGAACGGATATGGCGTAAAGAAAATAGTAACTGCCTGCCCGCATTGTTTTAATACTCTCAAAAATGAATATCCTGAATTAGGAGGAAATTATGACGTGATCCATCATTCAACCTTCCTACAGGAATTGATAAACTCCGGAAAACTGAAAGTGGAAGGAGGAGCATTTAAAGGCCAAAAAATAACTTATCACGATTCTTGTTTCTTGGGAAGAGCCAACGACATTTACGAAGCTCCACGAGAATTGATAAAAGCTTTAGATGCCGAGTTGGTAGAAATGAAAAAATGTAAAACCAACGGCCTTTGTTGCGGAGCGGGTGGTGGACAGATGTTTAAAGAACCCGAAAAAGGCACAAAAGACATCAACATCGAACGCATAGAAGATGCCCTAGCCACCGGCTCAAAAGCCATAGCCGTAGCGTGCCCATTCTGCATGGTGATGATGTCTGATGGTGTGAAAAATAAGGAAAAAGAATACGAGGTGAAGGTGTATGACTTAGCCGAGCTATTGGCGGAAAGTTTGTAAGCTAAGGTTAGACCGCAGGTCGGACCTGCAAAGTAAGCAACGGTCAGACCTACAAAGCTTTATGAATTGAGCACAGTAAAATAGGAAAGCTTAAGATGTTATTCATCATTTTATGTTTCCCTCAAAAACAAGGACTACAGCTGTTTTAAAAGTTCGTCTTTGTAGTTGGGGCCAATAGGCAGTTCGATGCCATTCTGTAATTTCAAGCTGTTTTTCTCTACAACGGTTATTTTGGCTAAGTTTACCACATGGGTTTTATGGATTCTCAAGAATTTGCCAATTGGCAAAATCTCAAAGGCATCATTAAAAGTCATTCGAGACAATGTCTTTTTGCCTGACTCAAAAAAGGTCAGGTAGTTGCCCTCTGAGGCAATGTAATCGAGTCCGTCGAGATTTACTTTGATAAGATTATAGCCGTCTTTCACAAAAATATGACTGACGGCGGGGAGCGAGCTGTAAACTTTCTCGTAAACTTTCTGACAAGAAATCAAGAACCTATTGAATGAAATAGGCTTAAGAAGATAATCTGACACGTCAAGTGTAAATGCCTCCACAGCGTGTTCGGCAAAGGCCGTGGTGAATATAACCTTCCTGTTGCCTATCATTTTGGCAAAGTCCAATCCCGAAATGTCAGGCATTTTTATATCCAGAAAAACCAGCTCAATCTCGTTTTCTAACAAAAACTTTAAAGCACTTTGGGTATTTACAAAAGTGGCTTTCAGGTCCAAAAAAGGTGTTTTAGAGGCATAATCTTTGATAACCTCAAGGGCCAAAGGTTCGTCGTCAATCGCAATACATTTTATCATACAGTAGGATTTTCATGGCTCAAATCTAGTTTAAAAACCACCTCGAAAACATTATTTTCTTTAGAAATCTCTAATGAATGTTTTTGAGGATAGGTCAGTTCAAGTCTTTTTTTAACACTTTCTAGGCCAGTTTCTGTAGAGTTTTCGACGTTCCCGATAGCGTTTTTACAAACCAAGTCTATTTTTTTGTTTTCTATGGTCAGTAAAATATCCACAAAACACGCTTGATTAATACTAATGCCGTATTTGAAGGCATTTTCTATAAAAGTGATCAATATCAACGGCGAAATCAAGAACGAATTTTCGTCAAAATCTATCCGGACGTTTATTCTTATATTTTCTTCTTTCGGTACTCTCAACTGCATAAGTTCGATGTAGTCCCCCAAAAATTTGAGTTCTTTTTCTATTGGGGTGTATTCAGCTTGTGTTTCCTCTACCACATGCCGCATAATGCTGGCCAACTGTTGAATCTGCAATGAAGTTTGTGGAGCATTTTCCGATATAGCCGTACCCATCAGATTGTTGAGCGTATTGAAAAGGAAGTGTGGATTTATTTGAGCTTTCAGGGCTTTTATTTCTAGCTTTTGTTTTTGTATTTCTTGGGCAGTTTGTTTCTCTTTATTTTCATTGAAGGAAATTAATAATGCACCAGCTAAAGAAAATGCCCAAATTAACCCACTATAAGCCTCTGCTTTCCAATCAAAAATATTTAAGACGTCTACGAAAAAAAATGTTTTAAGAATTCCTTGATAAAGGACCAAAGAAAGAATAATGTAAAGTATATAATTTTCAGTTTTGGATTTTGATAAAATAGGCTTGAATAGAAGATAATAATGAATATTGCCTAACAAATAAATAATCCATAAAATTGGAAGTATAAATAGAGATGCAAAAAGTCCGACAATTAATCTATTTGAGAATTCTAAACTGACTTTGTTATTATCTAATTCGTTATTGCAACCAGCATTCCAGCCAGATATTAGTTCTTGGGATTCCATAAAAAAGTAAAAAATACAGGACGAGAATACCAAAACCCACACCCCCCATTTTTCCCAAAACACCGAGTTTTTTATTTTCAAATACAGCTCTTTCATTTTTTAGTGATTTATGTTTTCAAAAGTAGTGATATTGGTTTTTCTTAAAAAATCAAAGTTATGAAACCTTCAAACGGTGTTATAAAAGTATATTTTCGGGGCTAAAATACGTCTTCGGATTCAACTTTTCCGTTCTCACTTATCTGGCCTCAACAATTTGGTCTTGTAAACAATTTAGGAAAATTGTTTTACCCAAGTCAAAAATCACGTACTTTCATATCCAGAATAACTCAACCCTATTTTCAAACATGAAAAATCTTACTTCTCGTAGAGAATTCCTTCAAAAAACAGCCTTGGCCACCCTTGGTATGGCTGCTTTTCCGAGTTTTGCAAAAAGAGTAGCGGCTAGCGACAAAGTTCGTGTAGCACATATCGGCCTTGGCGGCATGGGCAATGCACACCTCAATTGGTTCGCAGCCTTGCCAGAAGTTGATGTGGTGGGCATTTGCGATTTGGACTCAGAACATCTCAACGGCACCGCCAAAAAATATGGTGCAAAATATCCCGACCGTAAACTCGAGCTTTTCGATGATTTCAGGAGGGTTTTAGATAGAAAAGACATTGATGCCATTACGGTAGCTACGCCTGATCATTGGCATGCCCAATTGGCTATTATGGCTTTTGAAGCAGGCAAAGACGTTTACGGCGAAAAACCACTTTCATACAGTGTGAAAGAAGGCCAAATGATGTTGGCGGCACAAAAAAAGCACAATAAGATATTTCAATTAGGCACGCAGATTCACGCCGGAGACAATTACCACCGTGTGCAGGAAATCATACAGTCGAATGTTTTGGGTAAAATAAATACCGTTAGACTCTGGAAAACAGGCCTTCCGCCAGTACTTGGGCCGTCTAATTATCAAAAACCACCTGCCAATCTCAACTACGACATGTGGCTCGGGCCGGCACCCTATCACGAATATTCGGCAGAAAGAGTGCATTTTAATTACCG
Source organism: Spirosoma fluviale (assembly GCA_945885545.1). Lineage (GTDB taxonomy): Bacteria > Bacteroidota > Bacteroidia > Cytophagales > Spirosomataceae > Leadbetterella > Leadbetterella lacustris. Next base: position 35,994 of record CAMCYZ010000009.1, on the reverse strand, counting down.
TTATTTCTTAGATTATTCGGGAGGAGTTTTTCAGGATTTTTGGTGCCACATTGCAGATGTAGTTTGGATGTCATTAAACCCACAAAATCTCCGAAAAGTGACTGCCAATGGCGAAAAACCCGACGGAGTAGGAGATGCACCAAAGACCATTGAAATAGAATACGAATTTGACGATTTGAAAATTTTATGGACATCTACTCCTCCAAACGTCCCTGGAGCTGCTTCTAGAGGTATTGGGGCATATTTTGAAGGAGAAAAAGGAACGCTAATATGCGATTATGGCTCAAAGGAAATAACAATAAACGGCATCACCATGCTAGATGTTCCTGAAGTGCCGATTTCAATAATACGTTCGCTTGGACATCAGCAAAACTTCATAGATTCCGTAAAAAGCAGAAAACAGCCAGAGAGTAACTTAGAATATGCCCGAAATATGACTATGCCGATGCATCTGGGCTTGATTTCTTATCGTTTAGGCAAATCTCTAAAATGGAATCCTGAAACTGAGAAATTCATTAAAAACAAAAAGGCAAACAAAATGCTCTGGAGGCCTTACCGCCAAGAATGGAACCTCATAAATGCCTGAATACTTAAAATAATATAATTTTTCTTTGGAAAAACATACTTATTTCAATTTTCGGGTGAGGGTTTATATCAAAACACCAAAGTGCACAAAGACGTATAAACATAAACCCCTTATTTTTGAGATACAAAAATTGAAGGAATCGTATGGAAGGACTAATAGTTCTAATTTTTATCGTAGGCTATGCAGCCATTGTGTTGGAGCACAAGTTGTCTATAAACAAGTCGGCGTCGGCCTTATTAACAGGTGTACTTTGTTGGACCATAGTGGCTTTGGTATCGACCAACATAGAAGAAACCTTGCACCATTTGAATGAGCATCTGAGCGAAATTGCGGGCATTTTGTTCTTTTTAATGGGAGCCATGACCATCGTTGAGCTCATAGCCACCTATGGAGGTTTTGAAATAATAACAGACCGAATAACCACCAAGAGCCAATCAAGTTTGTTGTGGATTATCGCCATTATTACATTCTTTATGTCGGCACTTTTGGATAACCTGACCACAACAATTGTAATGGCCACGTTGGTAAGTAAAATTGTACATGATAGTAAATTGAGGTTGATGTATGTAGGAATGATAGTTATCGCAGCCAACGCTGGTGGTGCTTGGTCGCCTATTGGTGATGTTACCACCACCATGCTCTGGATTGGAGGACAAATTTCAACGGGTAATATTATTTCACAATTGTTTTTACCATCACTTGTGAGTTTGTTGATACCCTTACTGGTGCTTTCGTATCAAATGAAAGGCACATTACCAGTCAAATCAGAAAGCAACAAAAAAGTGGAATCTGAAGAGGTTACTTTTGGCAAAAACATCATATTCTGGGTAGGTCTTTTAGGATTATTGTCTGTTCCTGTATTCAAGTCCATTACACATTTGCCTCCATTTATGGGGATGTTATTGGCTTTAGGCACTATTTGGGCAGTAGCCGAAACGATGATTAAAAGCAAATCAGAAGACGTCAAGAGTAAGCTTTCTGTATTCAAAGTCATAGAAAAAATAGATATGCCAAGCATTTTGTTTTTTCTTGGAATACTGTTGGCCGTGGGAGCATTACAAACCATGGGAATGCTAACTTCGGTAGCTACGTGGCTTACCGATAATCTTAAAAACCAAACGGTAGTCGTAACCATTATAGGTTTGCTTTCAGCTATTGTTGACAACGTGCCCTTGGTAGCGGCCGCCATGGGAATGTACAGCCTGGAGCAATTTCCTATGGATGACACATTTTGGGAGCTTTTGGCTTTTTGTGCTGGCACAGGCGGTAGTATATTAATCATCGGCTCGGCCGCCGGCGTAGCCGCCATGGGAATAGCCAAAATAGAGTTCTTCTGGTATCTCAAAAAAATGAGTTGGCTGGCTTTGATAGGATATTTTGCCGGGATAGGCGTGTTTTTGTTGCAAAAAATGATATTTTAGTTTCTTGCAATTAATCTATAGAAAAAGACCTTTGGGCATAGCCTCAAAGGTCTTTTGATTTTCAGAATCACCAATTACCAAATCTTTTCGTATTTTTGATTAGCAAATATTCAACCGATCAATATCTTATGAAAAACAAGTATTTTTTATCCTTTGCCGTGCTGTTTTTATGTAGCATTTCGGTATTTTCTCAAAAGCAATTCAAAGTTTTACTTTTCACAAAAACCGCCGGCTGGCACCATGAGTCTATTCACGAAGGGGTGGAGGCCATAAGAAAAATGGGCGAGAGACATTTCTTCGATGTAGATTGGCAGGAAAATACCATGTTTATCAACGAAAAAAACTTGGAGAAATATCAGGTGATTATTTTCTTAAACACCACCGCCGATGTTTTGAACGATGAACAACAAAAAGCCGTGGAGAAGTTTATTCAGTCGGGCAAAGGCTGGGTGGGCATTCACTCTGCTTCAGACACCGAATACGAATGGCCTTGGTACACCAAAATGGTGGGCATGATGTTCAAAATTCATCCAGCCAACCAAACGGCCTATTTGAGAGTTCAGGACAGCAACTTCCCAGGCATGGAGCGTTTCCCGAAAAAACTGCTTTGGACCGACGAATGGTATGAGTTTCAAACACCCGCAAAAGCGAATGATTTGAAAATTCTGGTAACCGTTGACGAAAAAACCTATAACCCTGCTGCGAAATGGGGACCAAACGAAGGCAAAGGCATGGGAGCCGTTCATCCCATCAGCTGGTATCACCCTTATGACGGCGGAAGAGCGTTTTATACGGCCTTGGGACATATTCCAGCAACATTTTCAGACCTAACCTTCCTAGACCACATCTATGGGGGCATTTACTGGGCAGCCACTGGAAAGGGGATTGAGTGAGGTTTAGGCACAAAGACAATGAGGCATTAAGGCACATGGAGGCAGTAATATTCTATGTTAACTATGTGTTTAAAAAACCAAAATGTGAAAAGCTAAAACTTTGTGAAATTCAAAATCGCAAAGTGAATAAAAAGAAACCTCTTTGTAACTCTGTGACAGAATAAAAAATGGAAATAACTAAGATAGAATTAGACCAAAAAGAAACTCTTGATGAGGTCTTCAAAATCTATCAAAATTCATTTCCAGCCAACGAGCGGCAAACATTAGAAACATTAAAAATCAGACTTAAAGAAAACAAAGAAGTACTTTTTGCGGCGAAATTTCAAAATGAGATAGTTGGCATTGGGTTCTTGTTTGATTTACTTGGGTCTGATTTTTTGCTTTTAGACTACTTGGCGGTCAAGGAAAATCATCGTGGCAAACAAATAGGAGAGCAGCTTTTCGAATTTCTAAAAAGCTATTCCAAGCGTCACAATAAGCATCTTTTGATGGAAGTGGATGATCCCGAATTTGGAGAGGATAAAACTTCAAAACTTAAACGAACAGCCTTTTACCAAAAAAATGGTGCACTTTGGCTGAAAGACATAAAGTATATTTTGCCGGCGTTGGATGGTTCTGAACATACCGAACAAATATTATTGCTTGTTCCCCAAAATTTTAAACGTGAGTTTTCAGGGGAAGAGATAAAGTCTCTGGTAAAATTGCTTTATTCGGAACTTTATGGGATTTCGGGGAAAAATTCAAACCTGAATTTAATTCTTGAATCAGTTAAGGATAAAGTTTTTGTAACTCAATTTTAGAATTGAAAAATTTGAATTATTCAAACAATATTTTTTAATCAGATTAGTTTTTTACTTAGAAAAAAACCCGCTAAATAAAACTATGATATTACGCCATATCCAACTTTTTACGCTGCTCTTTATTTTTTCGTTTAAAAGTAATGCTCAAACTCAAATTTCGGGATTAATACTCGACAGTTTAACGCAAAAGCCTATCGTAGGTGTAAGTGTTTCAGACGCAAAAACAGGAAAAGGAACTATTACAAATGAGGAGGGGCAGTTTCGCATTGTCTTGGAAAATATACCTGGAAAGCTTCTCATAAGCCATGTGACCTATAAAAAAAGAATTTTGGACGTAAGAAAAAGTGATTTTATAAAAGTAAATCTGCCCATCGCAGCTATTCAACTTCCTGAATTTCAAACCGGAAATCCAGCCGTTGCAATATTAAATGCCGTTATTCGAAAGGCCGTAAGCGACTCGGCAAACAAACACATTACAAGGCATTTTATCAGAAAGTGTCGTATTTCAATGGCAAATACACCAAGTTTCAGCAGCTTTTTACAAACGTGGCATGGAGTCAGTTGGGAGTAGAAAGGTGGCAACCTTTGAATATCAGATATGGCCAATTAGAAAGGCAAAGGCATTTTCCTCAAAATATGATTGTAGTCCCGTTTCTCTACTCAGCTGTTTTTAAAAATCACAAAAACTTTCCATTAAATGCTATTGACATTAGCTCCAATTATAACTTTTCGATAAAGCACTATTTGAATATCGGAACACCAGATGAATTAGTGGTAATAAAGTGCAAACCTTCAAAATCTAATATCAACATAGTCAAGTTTGAAGGAGAAGTTGTGGTAAATTCTCAAAAAGATTTGTTGGGGAGAATAAATGGTACATACTTCCAAAAACCTCAAAAAGGATTGCGTATAACCACTGATGTTGATATCAATTTCAAAGAAAGTAAGGAAGGATATTCTGTTTTCGACCATTTGTTTATTTCAGATAAAGCCAACCGAAGGCTACAGAACTATAAAAACGAGGATAAAATTTGGTTCTATTTTATAAATGAATCCCAGGAATTTGAAATTAAAGATTCTAGACCTGCATTTGTTTTGAAGGATATTAAAATCTTAAACGAAACTGCCTACAATCCCATTTATTGGAAGCAAAACATACCTATAAAACAAACCAAAATAGAAGAAGAAATCATCAAATATTTTGAGAGGAAAGGAGAGTTTAAAAGTAATTTTTAGTTAACTCAAGTTGCTTTTCAGGCTAATTCATTTCTGCTATAAAAGTTTCTAAATCAGGCCATAGCTAGGACTAATCTTGATATTCGCTCATTTCAAATAATCGTAGCTAACTTTCGCTATTTCAGCAATTATTTTTTCGTTGGTTTCGATTTTTCTTTCGATTTGCTCACTAAAACGGCTATTGCAAACTGATTCCCGTTTGGCAAAGTCACTATTCCGATATCATTTACCGCAGCTATTTCGCCAGTTTGTTTGTTGATTCCTGAAGTTCCCGTTTTGTGTGCAACGACAGTTCCTTTTGGCAATAATCCTTTCAATCTATTTGGGCCAGTGGAGGTTTCTAAAAGCATTTTTTGAACATAAGCTCTACTTTTCGGAGATAATATTTTTCCATTGTGTAAAGCTTTCAAAAGCTCAACAGCTGAGTTGGGAGAAGAGTAATTTTCAAACTGTGGCTCCCAAGAAGCCTGCATAATGGTCTCATTATGTTTTACTTGAACATCTTTCATGCCTATTTTTTTAAGATAATCGTCCACCTTCTTGGGGCCTCCGATGAGGTCAAGCAGAACCTCACAACCTACATTGTCACTTTCAGAAACCGTGGGTTTCAGGATTTCGGCAATTGTGAGTTTTACATTACCGTTTGGGTATTTATCTCGCAAAGGGCTGTACCAATCCGCTTCCATTCGTTCTTTTGAAATATAAACTTTTTGCGAAAGACTTAATTTTCCCTTCTCCACCAAATCCAGAACAGCCAAAGCAATGTGAAACTTGAAAACACTTTGCATCGGAAAATGTTCCTTTAGATTAATCCCAAAGGAGTTTTTGGTTTTGAAATCGTAAACAGAGATGCCTACTTTTACTTTTTTGTCTCCTACGATTTCTGAAAACTGTTCATTTAAGTCTGTGGTTTGAGCAAAAGACCTCATAGAAAGCAGAATAATTAGTAAAGAGTAAAATTTTCTCATTTATGTATTTTTACCTAAAATTAAAGTTTTTATAAGATTTAAAAACTATTTGATTTTGAAAGAATTCAAATTATACTTTTTGTCTGTTTTTTTGAAACAAAAAAATCCCGCCAATTGCTCAGCGGGATTTTCCTATATTCATTTCATCTCTAAATTAAATCATTCCCTTCTTCATTAGATATTCAGCTATTTGAACAGCGTTGGTTGCCGCTCCTTTGCGGAGGTTATCAGCTACGCACCACAGGTTGAGTGTGTTGGCTTGTGACTCGTCTCTTCGAATACGACCTACAAAAACCTCATCTTTGCCGTGTGCTGTGATAGGCATTGGATAAAGGAAATTGGCTGGGTCGTCTTGCACAATCACGCCTTCAGTAGCCGCAAGTAATTCACGAACAGTTGTAAGGTCAAAGTCATTTTCAAACTCAATATTAATGGCTTCGGAGTGACCACCGATAGTGGGAATACGAACAGTAGTGGCCGTAACTTTGATGCTATCGTCGCCCATGATTTTGTTGGTCTCCTTTATCATCTTCATTTCTTCTTTGGTATAACCGTTTTCAAGAAATACGTCGATATGAGGCAATACGTTTAAGTCTATTTTGTGCGGATATACCTTCGCTACGCTATCGTCGCCCGCTCTTTCAGCAAAAAGTTGGTCAACAGCCGCCTTACCAGTACCCGTAACCGACTGATAGGTAGATACTACCACACGTTTGATTTTATATTTTTCGTGCAAAGGCTTCATCACTACCACCATCTGTATGGTGGAGCAGTTTGGATTTGCAATGATTTTGTCTTCTGTGGTCAACACATCAGCATTTACTTCTGGCACCACCAATTTTTTGGTAGGATCCATACGCCACGCAGATGAATTGTCGATAACCGTAATGCCGGCTTCTGCAAATTTGGGTGCCATTTCGAGCGAAGTGCCGCCGCCAGCCGAGAAAATGGCCACATTTGGCTTCATTTTGATGGCTTCGTCGTAACCCACAACCGTGAATTCTTGGCCTTTAAAACTGATTTTTTTTCCGATACTACGCTCTGAAGCGATTGGGATGATTTCTGTAACTGGGAAATTTCTTTCCGCCAATACTTTCAAGATTTCGCCACCCACCAGACCGGTAGCTCCTACTACTGCAACTTTCATGATAATTAATCTTACCCCCCGACCCATGGCAGGGTATTTAAATTATTGATAAAGAGAGAGGTCTATTCTCTTTTTGTTGAAACGTTTCTAAAGGTATTGATGGGTGTAAATGGGCTGCAAAATTAAGGAAAAGATTTTTTAATAAAAATAGCTTGGGGATTTAAGTAGAACGATTTTTGAAATCGTTTCCAGCTAAAAATATTTTTGCAATAAGAATTTTTTTGAAATAAACGTTTTCTAGAACGCTTTTGAAGGTCCTTTTTTGTCGCTATCAGAACACTAAATAAACAAATCTTCCAAATTAATTTCTGAGTGTATCTCTTCTGAATAGTATTTGTTTTGTGTGGCTGTATAGGTGCTTAGTAGCGTGCTTACCACTGATTTTTTAGTCTTGGTAACATGACCAAAAATCGCTCTTTTTTGTCTTAGTTTTGATGCATATTCTTTTGAAATCACAAACTCGGAAGAGGTGAATTTTGCCTCACATAGGTGTATAATGCCATCTTTTCTGTCTACTATTAAATCAATTTGTGCTCCGTCAATTTCCTCATTTCCTTTAAATGCCCACGATGACAGTTCGGTGTAAACACCGTCAATGCCAAGTTTTTTATGAATCTGATTGGTATGTATTAAACACAGGTTTTCAAAGGCATATCCTGTCCAAGCTTTGAATTCTGGGCTGTTAGAAAGGCCTTCCCAAACATTTGGTCTGTTGCTGACTTTACCGTCTATAAATTTTATGAAAAAATGGCTATAGAAGTCTATTAATCTGAAAATTGTGTCTTTGTTTTTTTTGCCAAAAGGTTTAAGCTCAACTATAAATCCGCAATCTACGAGGTTTTCTATGGTACGTAAAAATGTTCCTCCATTTGGTATTTTTGTGGTTTCTAAAAGTTTGGTTCGGTTTAAACCATAAGGCGATTTAGCTAAGGATTTTATTATAGAAATGTGTGCGTCTGCATTTTTGAATAAGGATTGAAACAGGGGTTTGAATTCATTGGTAAGTATGCCGCCATGCATCAAGCACATTTGGTCTATAACCTGATTGACAGACAGGCTAGGATTAATTTGTTTAAGATAGAACGGTATGCCCCCTATTGCCATGTATAATTGTATGATTTGATATCTTGTAAATTTTAAATTTCGAGATACCAAATATTCTTCGGTTTCGGCCAGGTTGAAAGGCTTTAACTCTATTCTTTGGGTGATTCGGTTATATAAGCCACCTTTTGCGTTTATAAGTTTTTGAATTATCCAAGATGCAGACGAGCCACAAACTATCAGAAGCAGGTTTTTCATTCTGGAGCCGTGTTGGTTCCAAAAATACTCGAATGCCGATAAAAACCCCGAGCGAGCCGTATCAAGCCATGGCAATTCGTCAAGAAATACAACATTCTTTGTAGGAGAGTTTTCTAAGGTGTATAAATAGTCGCTGAGATATTTGAAAGCGGTGGTCCAGTCTTTAGGTTTAAGGTTTGTGTCTGTTGCTACTTTTTGGTACTCATTAAAAAAATTATGGAGCTGAATTTGGGTGTCGGCCTCGTATGCTCCAGTAAATTCAAAGACCATGTTTTCTTTGAAGTACTCCCGTATCAAATAAGTCTTTCCTACCCTTCTTCGTCCATAAACTGCCAGTAGTTCTGCCTGATCTGACGTAAGAAGGCGTTGAAATATTTGTTTTTCTTTGTGTCTGCCTATAACCATTACAAAAAATTTATTCAAATGTAGTTTTATATTTGGAAAAATCACAAAAAATTAACCACATTTTTCCAAACATAGCTTTATATTTGGAAAAATCACCAAAAAATATTTACATTTTTCCAAACATGACTTTATATTTGGAAAAATCGTAAAAAATCAACCACATTTTTCCAAACATAAGCGTTTTATAAAAAGAGATGCTTCGCCATTTTTAATGCTTTTTACAGAAAGAAGTACAAATCACAATGACATAAGGAGTAGTGTTTGGAAGGATGCAACAAGCCAAACTATAAAAATAAGCCGATAACGATTTTAAAAAATCATTTTGCATTTTTCAAAATCAATTTACCAGGCCCACACCCGCTCAGGTGTAACACAAAAATGCATTTTTATGTCAAATTGGTCAGTGTCTTCAATCAGGTCGATGGGTTCAAAAAGCGAAAGACCTACGATGGTGGTGTCTTTGGTGGCATGCTGAAGAAATCTGTCATAATAACCTTTGCCGTAGCCCACCCGGTTTCCTTTTTTGTCAAAAGCCAAAAGCGGCACAAAGATCAGAATATCCTCGGTTTTATATTGTTCAAAGAGGGCTTCGGAGCTTAGGGAATCGGCTAAATCTACGGGTTCGTCTATTCCCCATCGGTTAGTTGCTAGCTCGGTGGTAGCCTCAAATTTTACATGGAGCAATTCGCCATTTTCGAGACTTTTAGAAATAAATATATCAGGGGCAAAATCTCGGCGAAGTGTCTTAAAAATCAACTGCGAATCTACCTCATTATTTCTCTTTATATGTTTATACAAGTGAATTGGCGAATAACGGTGCATCATCAATTGGCTGAATAACAAATCGTGTATTTTCATGCTCATTTTTTCAATTTCCTCCAATTTTAGGGCGTTTCTTGAGCTTTTAAAATGCGTTCTGATATTTTTTTTTATCACAGTTTGTTTCTTTTTTGATTAAATAGCGAAGAAATTCACAATTTGCCCCCTTTCAAACAGTTCATTTTCCGAGTTTGGTAATTCTACAAAACCATCAGCCTCAACCAAACTAATGAAGTCGCCCGATCCATTGTGTTCTAATGGAAATGCATACAAAGCACCTTTTTCGTTTTTAATCTTTACTTGTAAATAATAGCGAAGTTTTGGTTTAAAGACGACACTTTCGCCGAGAATGACTTTTTGAAAATCGTCTTTTGGAATACCCAAGCACTTCTCAAAAAAAGGCAAAACATAACGGATGGTACACAAATAGGTAGAAACAGGATTTCCTGGAAGAGCGAAAACCAGATTCTTTGCAGTCTTTCCAAACCACATTGGTTTCCCAGGCTTTTGGGCTATTTTGTGGAAAATGGTCTCAACCCTATTGGCTTTTAGTGCATCAGGAATAAAGTCTTTTTTGCCCATTGACACACCACCAGAGAATATCAACACATCGAAGTTTTGAAGAAGCTCAGCAATTTTTTTAATGGAATTTTCTAAATCATCTGCTATATGGAAGTATTCAACCGAAACATCTAATTTTTGTAACAAAGCACCTACAGCATAAACATTAGATTTGCGAATCTGATGCGGAAGTGGGTTTTCAGAAATCTCTACCAACTCATCTCCAGATGAAACAATAGCCACTTTGGGTAGCTCCAACACTTCAAGTTTTTGTTTTCCCAACGACGCCGCAAGGGCCAAATGCGAAGCATTCAATCGAACTCCTTTTTCTAAAACTAAATCACCCGCTTTTTTGTCTTGGCCTTTGGTGTGAATGTTTTGGTTTGGTTTCACCTCAGCGTTTATCGTGGCCAGCCCGTTTTCAACAGTAAGGTCTTCATATCGAATAACCGTGGATGTATTTCTGGGCAAAACCCCGCCTGTCATTATTTCAATACAGTTTTCTGGCGATTGAAGTGTGCTTTGCAAATCGCCCGCACCCTGCATTTCTTGGATTTTGAACGCTCTAGTTCCGTTTAGATAGGCCGTAAAATCAATAGCTATTCCGTCCATGGTGACTCTATCATAAGGCGGAAAATCTCTGTCAGCAATGAGGTCTTCAGCCAGCACTCTTCCAAAGGCCTCTTCGAATGGAACGGCCACTTTTTTTAAGGAAAGCTTATTTTCAAGAATAAGATCAAGGGCGGTTTCTACCGAAATCATTCAATTAAATTTAAAAATTTCTTGGTTTCGTTCATTGATAGGTAGGTCTCGTTCTTTAAGAAAAGAACCGTTTCTGCTACTGAAAACTGCTTTTATTTCAGCAACAATCGATAGGGCAATTTCCTCAGGCGTAGATGCCCCTAAATCCAGTCCAGTAGGAGCAAAGATATTTTGCGTCTCTATTTTTATTCCTTCGGCACTTAGTTCGTCCAAAATTCTTTCAGACCGGGTTTTTGGACCAAGCATTCCAATATATTTTGTTTTGGACCCAGATAGTTTTTGCAGATTTTTCTTGTCAGTTTCTAGCGAATGCGACATCAACACCACTGCCGAGTTTTCATCTAAATCATTTTCGAGAAAATCATTCGGGGCAATGATTCTCAGGTCATTTCTATTCTGTACCTTGTGGGGCTCAGAAACAATTCTAACCTCCCAATACATGAGTTTCAAAAGCTCAATCAGTGGATAAATGTCATACTGATTTCCGAAAAGATAAACCGTGATGGGTTTGGGCAAAATTTCGACAAAAAGCCGAAGTTCGTTTCCAAAATTATAATTTTTAGACTTTTCCAAATTCGAAATTTCATCAGAGAAACTTGAAACATCCGTTTGGTTTTCTAAAAAAGCCAAACTCTCTTTTGAATCAAAATAAAACATTTTCCCCAAAAGCCTGGCGTTATTTTCTGATTTTGTGATGGTGATTAAAGGCCCTTTGGTTTGATTTACCCCATTTTTCAGTATTTCTATTGGATTGTGGCTATCCGCAAAATCTACGGGAATAAACAGTACGTCTATCACGCCATTGCAGCCCAAGCCTACGCCAATCTGACTGTCATCGTCTTTGGTTGTATCATATCTTACCATTTCAGGTTTTGATTTCAGAATGGACATTCTGGCTTTTTTCAGGGCATCGCCTTCCAAACATCCGCCGCTAATTCCGCCCTCCCAAAATCCATCCTCCGAAACCAACATCCTCGCACCGGTTCTTCGGTAAGACGAACCTTCGACATACACCACCACAGCCAATGCACAAGCTGTATCAGATGTTGATTTCAGACGTTCATAAAAGGCTATGATTTTGGTTATTTCCTTCATTTTGCTAAATAATTGACCAATTTCCGCATTTTTTTTGAGGAGGAACAAAAATTGGTCATTTTTGTGGAAAAGAAAAGCATATTAAGACTTAAACAAGAAGTTTTCTGCATTTTGTTTTTGCCTCAAAATTTTAAAAGAATAAAAGACGATGACGATAAAATTGCTTTGTTTTGGTATAACCAAAGAAATGATTGGGGCATTTGAGAAAGTTTTTGAGCTGCCAGAAAACAGCACGGTGAAAAGCTTCAAGGAGCAATTGGAGGGAGAATTTCCAGCTTTAAAAAAACTAAATTCATTAAGAATAGCTGTGAATGAGGAGTACGCAGAAGAAAGTTTGGAGTTAATGCACCGAGACGAAGTAGTTTTGATTCCGCCAGTAAGCGGCGGATAATAGGTTTAAATTACTAAACACAATATGAGAAAACTAGCAAGTATTCAGAGAATTAAGGCACTAGAGCCTATCGAGGGTGCCGATGCCATCGAAAAAGCTACGGTTTTGGGTTGGCAATTGGTCGTTAAAAAAGGTGAATATCAGGTAGGCGACCTTATGGTTTATTGCGAAATAGACAGTCTACTGCCCGAAAGGCCGGAATTCGAATTTATGAAACCACGGGGAATGCGGGTTCGGACAATCCGTTTACGCGGGCAGGTGTCGCAAGGTATCTGTTTTCCGCTTAGTTTTTTATCCGACAACTTTCCAGTTGTGGAAGACGCTGACTGCACCGACGAACTCGGAATTATAAAATACGAGCCGCCAGTTCCGGCAAATTTAAACGGCATAGCCAAAGGGAAATTTCCTTCCTTTATCTCCAAAACAGACGAAACCCGTGTGCAGGTCTTACAGCTGATTTTGGATAAGTACAAAGGTCAGAAATGCTACATCAGCGAAAAACTCGACGGTAGTTCTACTACTTATTATATTAAAGACGGAGAATTTGTTGTTTGCAGCCGAAATCTCGAGCTGATTGAAGACGAGGAGAATAGCTTTTGGAAAGTGGCCCGCCAACTTGATATTGAGAACAAACTAAGGACTTTGGGAGGAAATTTTGCCATTCAGGGTGAATTGATGGGTGAAGGAATTCAAAGCAACAAACTCCGACTCAAGGCCCAAACCATTTATGTTTTCAATATTTTTGATATCGACAAATATGAATATCTGGATTTTGAGAAATTCTGCGAAGTAATGAAAGTTCTGGATTTGCCTGTGGTTCCTATAATTACAACAGAATATGAGCTCGAGAACGACATAGAAGCCATCGTAAAACGTAGTGTTATCAAAAGCCAACTGTGTAAAGAAGTGTGGGCTGAGGGCATAGTTATAAGGCCTATGAAAGAGTTTAACGATTTTTTACTGCAAGAAGCCGGCGGAAATACCCGGGTAAGTTTCAAGGCCATAAATCCTGAATTTTTATTGAAATATGGTGAATAACAACATACAAATAAAGTTGACGAACTCGGTACTTTCACTAAATGATTGTACCGAATTTGTGGCCTCAGAAACTGCCGGCGGATTGGTGCATTTTGTTGGTACGGTGAGAAACGAAACCAAAGGCAAAGCCGTTTTTAAACTTGACTTTGAGGCCTACGAACCCATGGCCATTTCGGAAATGCGTAAAATTGCTGAGCAAGCCATCGTAAAGTTTTCGATTCAAAAAATTGCCATTCATCATCGCCTAGGAACTTTAGAAATAGGAGAGATTCCTGTTATCATTTCAGTTGCTTCGTCACATCGCACCGCCGCCTTTGAAGCTTGTCAATATGCCATTGATACATTAAAAGAAACCGTTCCGATCTGGAAAAAAGAGTATTTTGAAGATGGCGAAGTGTGGGTGAGTGCCACGCCTTGAAAATTAGAATTCTTAAGATTGTTATCTAAAAATCTATTTTTAGTAATTTTTTTACTAATTTTAAATCTGAATTTCAACCCTTACATAAAATGTCTTTTCAGCGTTATTTTGTCGGAGCCTTTCTAATGCTCGGATTATACTCCTGCAGTGTATTTGAGGAAAAAATTGATTACAGTTCGCAGGTTAAGCCCATCATAAATAAAAACTGTATTACCTGTCATGGTGGCGTAAAAAAACAAGGAGGCTATAGCTTGCTATTTAAAGAAGAGGCTTTTGCCAAAGGCAAGTCTGGCAAAATTGGCATTGTGCCTGGCAATGCCGCAGGCAGTGAGTTTATCAGAAGACTCACGCTTTCAGACCCTGAAGAAAGGATGCCGCACGAAAAAGACCCACTTTCTAGCGATGAAATAAACATTCTCACCAAATGGATTGACCAAGGTGCAGAGTGGGAACAACATTGGTCTTTTGTGCCGGTGCAGAAGCAGGAAGTTCCTCAAGTGAGCAACGATTGGGCTAAAAACGATATCGATAAATTTATCTTCGAAAATGCCGAAAAACAAGGATTAAAAACCTCGGCAATGGCACCTAAAGAAGATTTGGCAAGAAGAGCCGCTTTGGATATCATTGGTTTTCCAGCCACAGATAAAACCAAGGCTCTTTTCCTAAAAAATAATCAATACGAAACCTACGTTGATAGTCTGCTGTCTTCACCGGCCTACGGCGAAAAATGGACCTCCATGTGGCTAGACATGGCCCGCTATGCCGATACCAAAGGCTATGAGCGAGATGCAGGACGAAACATTTGGCGATACCGCGACTGGCTCATAAATGCTTTTAACGCCGATATGCCCTACGATCAGTTTTTAAAAGAACAAATAGCGGGCGATTTATTTCCAGAACCTACGGAAAATCAACTGATTGCCACAGCGTTTCACCGAAATACCATGACTAACGACGAAGGCGGAACAGACAACGAGGAGTTCAGGACGGCAGCCGTTTTAGATAGAGTAAACACTACTTGGGAAACGCTGATGGGTACCTCCTTCTCGTGTGTGCAATGCCACAGCCACCCCTATGACCCCATCAGATTTGAGGAATATTATAAATTTCTAGCCTTTTTCAACAACAGTCGCGATGAAGACACCTACTCAGAATATCCTGTTTTAAGGCATTTTGACGAAAAACAAAGGGCAGATTTGACTCGTGTAGACAGTTGGTTGGCCAAAACAGTCTCAGCCAATGAAAAGAAAGAACTTGTTAACTTTCTAAAAACACTACAACCTTCGCACAACTCCCTTAAATGCGACGAGATGGTGAATGCGGCCTTGGCCGATACCAAGTGGTTGGCCATGAGAAACAATTCTTCGGCACGCTTGAAATCGGTAAATCTAGAAGGAAAAACAAATCTCATAATGCATTTTAAGGTATATGTAAAAGGTGTTTTTGAGATAAAAACAGGCGGTTTAAACGGAAAAACGGTGGGCTCCTATAAACTAAGCCCTGAAAAAGACAAAGGGGCTTGGCGAACTATAGAATTGCCGATTAATGCCACTTCTGGTGTTAATGACTTATTTTTTACTTTTAAAAGCCCTGAATTAAAGGACCCCAACGTGAATGGGATTATGTTTGACTATTTTTATTTTACAAAAGGCCTACCCAAGAATTCCCCTGAAGATCAAATGGTTTTTTGGAATCTCCTCAATGCTCAAGTAGAACAAACACCCATCATGCTCGAAAATCCAGCTGATTTTTCAAGGAAAACACGAATTTTTGAGCGTGGAAGCTGGCTTTCTCAAGGCAATGAGGTTTCTGCCGCAGTACCCGCTGCTTTAGGAAAATTACCTGAAGATGCTCCTTCCAACAGACTTGGTTTGTCCCTTTGGATGACATCAAAAGAAAATCCTTTGGTGGCAAGAACGATGGTCAATAGGGTTTGGGAGCAAATATTCGGGATGGGTTTGGTAGAAACCCTCGAAGATCTCGGTTCGCAAGGTGCTGTACCCACCAATCAGGCTTTGCTGGACCACTTGAGTTATAAATTTATGAATGACTATAAATGGTCGGTTAAAAAGCTCATCAAAGAAATTATGCTTTCGGCCACGTATCAACAAGATTCCAAACTGACACCCGAAGGCCTTGAAAAAGACCCATCCAACAGATATTTGGCTCGTGGCCCAAGAGTAAGGCTTTCGGCCGAACAAATTCGTGACCAAGCTTTAGTTATCAGTGGAGTACTCAACACCAAAATGTACGGCCCGCCCGTAATGCCTTATCAGCCTGAGGGTATTTGGAACTCGCCTTACAGTGGCGACAAATGGCTTAAGTCCACAAATGAAGACCAATATCGACGTGCGGTGTATACCTTTTGGAAACGCACGAGTCCTTATCCGTCTATGATGTCATTTGATGGCGTGGGGAGAGAAATTTGTGTTTCTCGCAGAATCCGAACCAACACGCCTTTGCAGGCTTTGGTGACTTTAAATGACTCTGTTTATGTAGATTTATCGGTAAAATTGGCCAATAAATCTCTTTCATTAGCCAAGAACAATTTCCAGGAAAGTATAAAAAAGGCTTATGTCTTTGCCACTGGAAAAGAAATAAAAAAGGAGAAGTTTGATATTCTTTTGAAACTTTATCAAAACACTTTAACGCTGTACAAAAAAACTCCAAACAAAAGCAAGGAGCTTTTGGGCGATTCAAATCCTGAACTGGCCGCTTTGGTGTTGGTATGTAATTCTATTTTAAATCTCGATGAAGTAATCACAAAAAGCTGATGGAAAAAATATTAAAAGAAGCATTGATTAGGCAATTGGAAAAAGAAACCCGACGGAATTTCCTGAAAGGTAGTTTCATGGGTTTGGGCGGATTGGCTCTGGGTTCTATGATGGGTTGTAGTTCGGGTTCAAAAACAGCTAATAACATTTTTGACCCTCAGAATCCACTGGCTCCGCAATCGCCACATTTTGCTCCCAAGGCCAAGTCGGTCATTTATTTGCACATGGCGGGTGCACCTTCGCAGCTAGAGCTTTTCGACTATAAACCTGAGCTAGCCAAACTCGACGGGCAGGACTGTCCGCAGTCGTTTCTAGAAGGCAAAAAATTTGCGTTTATTCGTGGAGTTCCTAAAATGCTCGCTTCTCAAGCTGTTTTTAAGCAACATGGACAGTCGGGAGCTTTAATTAGCAATTACCTGCCGCATTTGTCAACTGTCGCCGATGATTTAAGTTTCTTGAAAGCCGTAACCACTGACCAATTTAACCATGCTCCTGCACAATTGTTGATGCAAACAGGTAGTGCAAGGCTAGGCCGCCCGAGTATGGGTTCGTGGGTAACCTACGGTTTGGGTTCTGAAAACAACAATTTGCCGGCCTTTGTAGTGCTTACATCAGGTGGAAATAATCCCGATGCTGGCAAAAGCGTTTGGGGTAGCGGATTTTTGCCATCGGTATATCAAGGCGTGCAATGCAGGTCTGAAGGCGACCCGGTATTGTTTATCAAAGACCCCAACGGCATCAGCCGCGATATTAGAAAGGCATCCATAGATGCCATAAACGAGATAAATCAGGCCGAATTTAAGGAATACGGCGACCCCGAAATTTTGAGCAGAATAAGCCAATACGAAATGGCTTACAAAATGCAAATTTCAGCACCCGAAGTGATGAATATCAACAGCGAGCCGCAGTATATCCACGAAATGTATGGCACAAAACCAGGCAAAACAAGCTTTGCGAATAATGTGCTATTGGCTAGAAAATTAGTGGAAAATGGCGTAAGATTCGTGCAGCTTTACGATTGGGGATGGGATACCCACGGCACCGATGCTGGTGGAGCCATTGACATTGGCCTAATAAACAAGTGCAGAGGTGTGGATAAGGCCATAACCGCCCTCATTTTGGACCTCAAACAAAGAGGCTTGCTCGACGAAACGCTCATTGTTTGGGGTGGGGAGTTTGGCCGTACGCCCATGGCAGAGAATCGTGACGGTAAACCAAATGCCTTCAAAGGCAGAGACCACCATGCCGAGGCATTTACGATGTTCATGGCCGGTGGAGGCATAAAACCAGGGGTAAGTCACGGCGAAACCGACGAACTAGGTTACTCGGCCTTAGCTGGCAAAGTTAACCCCCACGATATTCAGGCCACCATCATGAATCAGTTGGGCTTCGACCACGAAAAACTCACCTTCGACTTCCAAGGCCGTTCGTTCCGCTTGACGGATTTGGAAGGTAAAGTGGTAAAAGAATTGGTGGGGTGATATAGTTAATGATTAGGTTAGTACCGAAGGTCAGACCTGTATTAAGTTTTATAATTATTGAGAAGTAAACCAAATGAACCGTAGAAATTTTATAACCAACACCTTAGCTACCACCGCTGCCATGGCAACATCAGCAGAGGTTTTGGCTCAAAAAAGTACAAAAACCAATCTTGAAGTCATCGTTTTAGCCACAAACTGGGGTTTTGAGGGCTCCGTGGATGCTCTTTGTGCAAAGGTTAAAAAGGCTGGATACGACGGCCTCGAACTTTGGTGGCCTACAAAAGAAGCCGACCAAAAAGAGCTTTTTGCGGCTTTGGAAAAGTATCAACTCAAGATAGGTTTTCTCTGTGGAGGTAGCGGGCCGGATTTTGAAAAGCATTTTGCCCAATATAAAAAAGGAGTGAATGAGGCTTTGGCCACAAAGCCTTTGTATATCAATAGCCACTCGGGCAAAGACTATTTCAGTTTTGAGCAAAATGCCAAAATTGTGGAGTTTACTGTAGAACGCATGGAAGCCACAGGCATTAAAGTTTTGCACGAAACCCACCGAGGCCGAATGTGTTATTCAGCACCCCTAACAAGAGAGTTTTTAGAAAAACACCCCAAAATGAGACTGACGCTCGACATCAGTCATTGGACAAACGTGCACGAGTCTATGCTTGCAGATCAGAAAGAAAATGTGGACTTAGCTCTCGCACGCACCTACCATATACACGCACGTATTGGCCACCAAGAAGGCCCGCAAGTAAACGACCCACGTGCTCCCGAGTGGAAATATGCCCTCGACCAACACCTGGCCTGGTGGGACAAAGTAATAGCATTGCGGGAGGCGGAAGGAGCCAAAAGAATAACATTTCTGACCGAATTTGGCCCGCCCAATTATCTGCAAACCTTACCATTTACCAATCAACCCGTTGCCAATCAGTGGGATATAAATGTACACATGTTGAATCTCATCAAAAACAGATATACCAAATGATTACGGAGTTCATCGGGAAATTTCACCCACTTTTGGTTCATTTGCCTATCGGATTTTTCCTTTTGGCTTTTGTTTTGAAAGTTATTTCATTTTGGAAAAACAAAGAATCTATTGAGGCTATTTTGCCTATTATGCTCATTTTGAGCTTTTTGGCTTCGGCATTTTCTTCACTTACTGGCTTTTTGCTTTCGCAAAGTGGGGAGTATGATATAGAAATGGTGGACAGACACCAATGGAGTGGGATAGTGTTTACGGTATTGATATTGGCTGTTTATTTTTTTCGAAATAATGCCAAACTCGGCCTTGCCGCTTGGATAGTTTCCACCCTTCTTTTGATGTTTGTGGGTCATTTGGGCGGTAGTCTTACGCATGGAGAGGATTTTTTGAGCATTCAGCAAAAGGCTGAAAAAGCACCAATAACCGACATTCAAAACGCAAAAGTATATGCCGATTTGGTACAGCCGATATTGGAAGAGAAATGTTACGGCTGTCATTCTTCAAAAAAACAGAAAGGAAATCTTAGACTAGATAGCCCTGAATATATCCTCGCAGGGGGCAAAGAAGGCAAAAGTGTGGTGCCGCACAACACGCAGCAAAGTTTGATAAGCAAAAGGATTTTTATGCCCGAAGGCGAAGAGGAACACATGCCGCCCAAGGGCAAACCACAGTTGACTGAAGCGGAGGTAAAAGTCTTGGATTGGTGGATAAAAGAGGGAGCGTCGTTTGACAAACTGGTAAAAAACTTTAACCAAACGCCCGAAATCAAATTGGCCTTGTTGACATTTCAGGGTTCTGGAAATGCAGCTGAGGTTTCGACAGCCTCGAATATCCCTGAAAAGGAAGTTGAAAAAGGCTCTGAAGAAAGTATTGCTTTACTAAAAAACGGAGGAATTTTGGCATTGCCTGTGGCTACCAATTCTAATTACCTGCTCATAAACTTACGGGGAATTGAGCCTTCAGAAAAGGATTTAGGAGCACTCAAGGCTTTGAAAAAACAGATTGTGTGGCTGAATGCCTCCAAAATTAAAAATGCGGATGCTTTAGCTACAATTCTTCAAGACTTGAATGAAATACGCGTTTTACATCTTAACAAAACCAATTTTTCGGACAATGGAATGGCCGCTTTGAAAAATCTTGAACACTTACAAATGCTCAATTTGGCCAACACCAACATTACAGAAAAAGGCCTAGAAAACATTAAAGGCTTGAATGAACTACGAAAGGTGTATTTGTACCAGTCAAAAGTGCAATTTTCTAGATTAAAAATGACTGATTTTCCTAAAATTAAGCTCGACACAGGCGGATATACAGTGCCTACCTTAGTAAGCGATACAAGCTTGGTTAAACCGCCGATGTGATTTTTCCTTCTACAATCGCCCGTTCTTCGGGGGTGTTGGCATTGGTAAGAATTTCGGGTTTGGGTAAATTCACAAGCTCTATTTCGGAGTTTATGAGTACTTTTCTTGGACAAGAATACCCCAAAGCCAGATAGTTTAGGAGTGTTTGGTAGGCTTTGGGCTCCCATATCGTAAAAAGTGGGTCGGGAAAGTCGGTGGCGGGGTTGTAACAAGCAGTGGCGAGCTTGTAAGGATTTCGGTTTGATTTTAAAAATTCTAAGTCGCCTGCTTGCACCAAGGGCAAATCGCACGCAATCACTAGCCAAGCAGCATTAGGGTCGGTTTGAAATGCCGAAAGAATAGCTCCGTAGGGGCCCAATCCCATAAACTTATCGCTGATAATGTTTCCTTCAAACGCTTCTTTTTGGTCATCACGACACGAAATAAATGCTTCGAGTCCCATCTTCTCCACCGTTTTATATAAAAATTGATATTGCGGTTTGCCGTGATATGCAATGTTGGCTTTGTCTGTGCCCATGCGGGTGCTTTTTCCTCCTGTTAAAACCAGTACCTTTAAGGCTGCAGGGGTTATTTGGGCGGAAATAAAAGCGGATATTTTTGAGGTTTCAGCGATATTAAAAACGGGAATTTCTGGAGAAACCTCGAGCCAATCATAAATTTCGGTTTCGCCTTCATCGAGTATAATGGCCTTTATATCGGTCAGTTGACCTATTCTCTTTTTTAGTGAGGCCTCTTTTTTAGGATGAATAACAACGACCTGACTTTTTGCCTCAAAATGATTGCCGTTTACCAATAGGAGGTCTTGGTCATTAAGCAGAAATTTCTGTTCAAAAACCGATATACTCTTTTTTTCTAAGCTTTTATGGCTGATTTTATCCTGAAGTATTGCTTTTCTAAAAACCTCCATTTCGTTGCTTCCATGGTCGGCATCGACATAGATTGCATTTAAACTTGAAGGTAGATTTTCTATGATTTTATCAACCAATGCTTCAATCAGTCCACACGGAGCACCTAGAAATGCGATTTCGGTTCTACCGAAAAATCCAATTTCGGGCTTGATTAATTTGGCGTGTTTTTCGTGTTTTTTCATTTTTTTATAGTTTACCGCAAAGACGCAAAGGGTTCATTATTTATCTGTTTCTAAAAACTTGTTCTTGAACGTTTTATAGTTTACCGCAAAGACGCTAGGTCGCAAAGAGATTATTAACTCTCTGTATATCTAAAAACTTAGCCGTGAACTTATTCAATCAAACACTTACCACCTTACCACCTTACCAACTTACCACCTTACCACCTTACCAAACTTACCACCTTACCACCTTACCAACTTGCGAAAACACTTAGTATTCAGAAAGCTTAAAGTCTTTCTTTCCGCCAGTTTTCTCAAGTAACCTTGTTTCTTTGATGACAATATTGTGCGACATTGCCTTGCACATATCATATATTGTGAGGGCAGCCACACTCGCACCCGTGAGGGCCTCCATTTCTATGCCTGTTTTGCCAGAAAGCGAAGCGGTGCAGAGAATCTCAATGTCATTTTTCCCGATGACTTTTATAAAAATTTGACAGTTTTCAAGTCCTAGCGGATGGCAAAGGGGAATCAAATCACCCGTTTTTTTAGCGGCCATAACACCAGCAATAATGGCTGTTTGGAATACTGGACCCTTTTTGGAGTGAATTTCCTCTCCAACAAATTTCTCCATGATTTCATCAGCTACCACCACAATACTTCGTGCGGTTGCGGTCCGCTTGGTCACGGCTTTTTCGCCAACATCTACCATTGATGGATTTCCGTGAGTGTCGAGGTGGGTGAATGAGGACATATTGGCTTTAATTTTTTTGGTAAAAATAGGGGTAAAAATTTATTGTAGCTTATTTTCAAGCCAAATTAAGGTTTGTTGTCACGATTTTAATTGTTTTTATAATTGTAGAATGTTGTTATCGGGCATTAAATGACTTGAATTTTTTAGACGAGACACAAAAATTTTTATTATACAAAAAAGAGCATAAAATTTTCAATTTGTAGTAATTTCATGTCATTAATAATAAATTAGAATGAGCCTAGAACCACTTCAAACCTTAGATATTATAGAAGTTCTCGAAAATTTCCTAGAAAGGAAAAGACCGCCGCTAGAAATAAGAAGCAAGTTAGATTTTGGATACAGAATTGAAGGACAAAGTATTTTTATTTTTGAAATAAGACCTTTTTGGGATAATCCTTCGAAAATTCAACACTTGGATACGGTAAAAACAACGTTTGTGAAAACTAAAAATGAATGGGCTGTTTATTGGATGCGGGGGAATTTGAAATGGGATAAATATAAGCCATGTCCTGCTGTTAAAAACATAAAGGCCCTTATAAAACTCATAGAAGAAGATGAATATGCTTGTTTTTGGGGTTAGGTTTTAGCCTTTTCTCACCTAAATTTTCAACGCCACGCTGTGCAAATGCCCGCTCTTCGACATGTTCTGCAGGGCATGTCGAAGCTAGAATAAATGTCTGAATTAGGATTCATAAGATTATTGATTTGAGGATTTTACCCGTGTGTTTAACCCGCTCTTCGACATGTTCCGCAGGGCATGTCGAAGCTAGAATAAATGTCTGAATTAGGATTCATAAGATTATTTGATTTTAGGATTTTACCAGCTGTGCTTAGTCTTCGGACTAAGCACGAGTGTCAAGCGGTCTCCTGACCGCAGTAACCCAACACCTGCTCCGCTATATTCATATGAACCTAGTGAGGTCTGGTTTGGTTACAAAAGCATCTGATTACGTGTATTCAAGTGCATCAAATTATGTTAGAAATGAAGGAATTATTGATGTTTGTGTCGCTTCAGTACCAATAATTGATTTTACGAAGCAAAACAGTATAATTGAAATAAACGAATGGTAAAAAACTGTAGGTGTCTCGTCGGTCAAAGACCGAAATACGCACGTACGAAGGCAATAGCCTTCGCACAGCAGGCTATATCCATTTTAATCCTGTTCGGGCAGGAATTGTAGAAAAAGAGGAAGAATATGTAAATAGTAGTTGTGGTGATTACTATGGAACAAAGAAGGACCAATTGAATTAGCAGAACTTTAATCGGATTGGAAATCCTCCCTATCTAGCTTCGACATCGGGAAGATGTGGAAGAGCTGTAGAACCATCTTTTAGCTAGTTTTGTAAAGCAACGTACATGTCTTGTTTTATAACGCACATGTTTTGTAAAGCAACGTACATATCTTCCTTTATAACGCACATGTTTTGTAAAGCAACGTACATGTCTTCCTTTATAACGTACATGTTTTATAAAGCAACGCATGTGTCTTGCTTTATAACGTACATGTCTTCCTTTATAACGCACATGTTTTGTAAAGCAACGCACGTGTCTTCCTTTGTAACTCACATGCTTTGTAAAGCAACGTACATGTCTTTCTTTATAACGCACATGTTTTGTAAAGCAACGCACATGTCTTTCTTTGTAACGCACATGTTTTGTAAAGCAACGCACGCGTCTTCCTTTATAAAGCACATGTTTTGTAAAGCAACGTATTTGTCTTGCTTTATAACCTTCCGCTCTTCGACATGTTCCGCAGGGCACGTTGAAGCTAGATAAAATAGGATTTCCAATCCGATTTTGATAGATTTTGGGCCGAATGTGAGCTCGAATAGTGCAATTTAAAAAGCTTTGTGGTGATTATTATGGCACAAGAACCGGTCCGTTAGCCTTGGAAATTTATGATTCGGATTGGAAATCCTCATTATCTAGCTTCGACATCGGGAAGAGGGGTCTCAAAGCCAGTAAAATAGAATTTTCAATACAGAAGGCTCAACGAAAATCATAGTCAACAGATTACGCTAATTTCGCCCGAAAATAGTAGTTCTATGATTCTCAATATATCTTCTTCACTTCCGTTTTCCAGCAAATATAAAATACTCCCAAAAACTAGCCTCCGATGGTGGTCATACTTTCTGAAATAATATCTTTTCGAGCAGCCTCGGCTTCAAAGCCGTCTTTGGCTCGGTGCAAGATGGATGCTTGCAGTTTTTCTTTGATGTTTTCGTTGCTCAGTCCGGCCCTGAGCATATCGCGGAGGTTCATTTGGCTGTCGGCGTAGAGACAGGTTTTGAAGTCGCCCGTGGGCGTAATGCGGAGGCGGTTGCAGGTGCCACAGAATGTCCTACTAAAGGCCGCAATTACGCCGATTGTTCCTTCAAAACCTTCAATTTTGTAATTGTAAGAAGTGGAATTGGCCTCGTCGGCTATTTTATAAAGTGTTGGATGTTTGGCCTTTATGGTTTCTATTATTTTTTTGTATGACATAAAATACTCGGGCTTTTCGCCTTCGCCATTAAAGGGCATTTCTTCTATAAATCTTATGCCAACGGGATGGTTTTTAGCCAAATCTACCAAACCGAAAATGTCTTCTTCGTTTTTGCCCGCCATCATTACGGAGTTGATTTTCAGCGGAATATCGTTTTCGAGAATGGCGTCAAATGTTTTCAGAACATTCGGCAGTTCGTCGCGGCGGGTCATTTCAAAAAACCGTTTTCTGTCCAAAGAATCCAGGCTGAGATTGATGGACGAAATGCCCAATTGCTTGAGTTGGGGCACATAAGGAGCCGTAAGCACGCCATTGGTAGTCAGGTTTATTTTCTGAATGCCTTCTATCTCCGAGATTTTCCATAGGAAATCCATCAATTCCTTACGAACGAACGGTTCTCCGCCCGTTATCCTGACTTTAGAAATGCCCATTTCGGCCAAAAGGCTGATCAAACGCAACATTTCCTCAAAACTCAAAAGGTGTGTTTTTGGCAAAAAATCAATGCCTTCGTGTGGCATACAATAAAAACAACGGAGGTTGCATCGGTCGGTCACTGCCAATCGAAGATAGTTTATCGGACGTCCGTGGTTGTCTGTGAGCAAAATTCTAAGCGTTTTTTATTTTAACAGATATTTTTGGGAAAAGATTGCGTTTATAGTCGAGGGTATTTGGCTGGATTTAATGAAGTATGAAAAATTGCATTTATTAAAACAGTTTTATCTTTTTCATCAACAATAAAAAAGGCAATATATGGAAATTTTGAAAAGGGTAAGAATCTATAATTATTATCGTGATATTGATAAAATGGATTGATTTGTAAGGCTTTATAAACTTTTCTAAAATCTCTTAAAAATTGAGTTGCAACTTTTTTATTAACCATTTCGATGTAATAACCAATAGATTCTTCAATGTTTTGTTTGGCTATTTCTGAAACTATTACTTTATAAGGCATATTTGTTTTTCAAGGAATCGTGAAGCAGCTCAGCATCTTGATATTTAGATTTATCGGAGTTTAACTGGGAGTCAAGAATGTTTTGTTGCTCTTGATTAAGTTTATATCCAACATTTTTGGTTTTAGAGATGGAGTCCAAGTAACCATTAATTTCATCCAAAATGTTTTGCGGAACATATTTTAATTTTTCGGTTAATATATCAATTGTTACTGAAGCCATTTCCTTATTTTTTTACTAAATTACAATGAAAAGTTTAATTTTTTGTACTTATAAAAGAACATTTACCTTTAATAAATTCCTTCTTAAGAATTATTTCCACCCTAGTTCTTTTTTGGCATCTTCATAAGAAACATTATCGTCGTTTTTTAAAGCTCGCATTCGCTCAAGCATAAAAAACTCTTCTACATCCTCATTATTAATGACTTTCAATAACTTTTCCGCGTCTTCAGGGCTAAATGATTTGCGGCTTATCTTGGCTGAGAATGATTGAGGCGAAATTCCAAGTTTTTTGGCGATATAATCTTTCCTATATCCCGAAACAGCTATAGCCTTCGGAAGATTCGCAAGTATGCTTTTGTAGTTAACAATTGTCTCTTGAACCATACAAAATCTGAGTTTGTGGTAAATTTAAAACAAAAACGTTAAGTGCAATAAACAAATTGTTAAATTTTATCAAAGGCATTGTCACTTAAACAACCCCTCTGCCCGCACAACTGCCTCGGGCTTGCCGACATCCAGAACCAAATCGTTGCTGTGGTCGTAGCCTATTATTTTGTTGTGGGCACAGAGGTCGAGGTAGAGGTCTATCATGCTAAACTTGCCTGTGAAATTTATTTTGTCAAAAATGGCTTTGGATAACACATGTATGCCGCTGAAGGCCATTGGGGTGGGTTCGGCGGTTCCGAGTTTTTGTTTGCCTGGTAGTTTTATTTCTTCGGTTTTAATGTTTTTCCAGCCTACCATTTCGTGGTTTTGGTTGAAAAGCAAATAACGACTTGTTTCTCGGTTGGCCACTGCCAAGGTGGCAATAGCTTGGTTTTGCTGGTGTTGGTTTATCAACAAATTCAAATTTAAATCGGTCAAAATATCACAATTCATCAACACGAAATTCTCGTGGCCCTCCAAAAGGCTTTTGGCTTTCAGTAGCCCGCCACCTGTTTCCAGTACCATGTCTGTTTCGTCGCTGATGCTAATATGGCTCCCCCAGCCTTTGTTGGTTGCTATGGCTTCAATGATCTGCTCTGCAAAATGATGGACATTTACCACTACTTCTGTAATCCCAAATTTTTGCAGATATTCTACATTGCGTTGCAACAAAGATTTGCCGTTCACCACCGCCAATGCCTTTGGGTGGTAATCCGTCCAAGGTTTCAGGCGAGTTCCGAGGCCTGCGGCTAAAATAAATCCTGCGATTTTTGTCATTTTTTTTGTTTTAAACACATAGTCACATAGGACACATAGTTTTTTCAATTACAAGGAGTATTAACTCCCCCTCTCCCTCCGGAGAGGGGGTTGGGGGGTGAGGTTAACCCCTAATCCCCTGCTCCACATGCTCTAGCTCTACTTTTACTTTGTATTTGTTGCGGAGGTGGCGAGCGGTTTGCTCGGCTGCATACACGCTGCGGTGTTGGCCGCCGGTACAGCCAAAGTTTATGGCTAAGCTATCAAATCCACGAGCAAGGTAATCTTCCACCGTAATGTCCACGATATTGTACACGTTGTTCATGAAATCCGGCATTTTGGTTTGTTGTTCCAGGAAATCTATCACCTCTTTTTCTCGACCCGTGATTTTTTTATAGGGTTCAAACCTCCCGGGGTTCAAAATTCCCCTACAATCAAACGCAAAACCGCCTCCATTGCCGCTTTCGTCTTTGGGGATGCCACTCTTTTTGTAGCTAAAGCTCTTTACTTTTACTATTAAGGGCGTGTTTTCGTCTGCTTTTTGCGGCTCAAAACGTTTGATGATTTCTGGGTTGGTAATTTGTGCCAAAATACCATCCAAAGTAGGCACAATTAATCCCACTTTACGATTATCCAAAAACCATTTGAGGTTGCGTAAAGCCAAAGGAATGCTTGACAGAAAATGGGCTTTTCGCTCAAAAAGTCCCCTAAAACCATAGGCTCCCAAAACTTGTAGCATCCTGATGACCACGTATCCGTTGTATTGATTTACAAAAACATCCTTTTGCACAGGAGAGGGCAGAAGTTCGTTGATTACCGTGATGTAATATTCCAAAAGTTCGTTTTTCCATTGTTCGCTGAGGTCGGCTTTGGCTTGCCAAAGAAGCGAAGCCACATCATATTGTAAAGCTCCACGCATTCCGCCTTGGTAGTCAATGAAGCCCACTTTGCCGTCTTTCACAATAATATTGCGACTCTGAAAGTCTCTGAACATAAACATTTTATACTCTGTTTTGGTCAGGTAAGTGGCCAATGCATCGAAATCTTCGAGGAGCTGTTGTTTGTCATAAGGTATCTTTAGGGTATCTACAAAGTAATATTTAAAATACAGCAAATCGCTCATGATGGCCTGTTTGCCAAACTCTTTTGCGGTGAGGGCATTGTCAAAATTGAGATCTTTTTCTCCTAAAATCTGCATTTTGGCCAATTCATTTAGGCTTTTTTTGTACAAATCAAAAACTTCAGGCGTAAAGCCCTTGGCTTCGAGATTGTTCAGCAGAGATTCTTTTCCCAAATCTTCTAAAATATATATCTTTTGCTCAGGATGTATTCCGATAATTTCGGGCAAAGAAACACCAATGGCTCTGAAATGATTGGTGTAATAGAAAAAGGTCTCGTTTTCTTTAACATTGTCATTATAACAGCCAATATACGATTTTGTGGTAGTATAAAAGCGAAAATATCGCCTGTCGCCACCACTCAAGGGAATGATTTCGGTTTGGCTTATTGTTTCGGCGATTATGGTTTCAAAATATTCTTGAACTAACTCAACTAAAGGCTTCATATTTTCTGATTAAGCCACAAAGATATTGGAAATCTGTGCGGTGTGCAATTGAGAATTTGGCTTCGCACAAATAAATCCTTCACGACAACTGAAAATTTGAGATGATGAAAAAAAGTAAGAACATAAATCAATTCCGACTTTTTGTGTTTAAATTTAAAACTCAATTCAACCATTTAACCAAAATGAAAAAACTCAGTTTTATTTTTTTACTTTCAATGATTAGTCTGCCAGGTTTTTCACAGAAAAAACTTTATACCTATCCGCTAGGTGTACAGGCATATACGTTCCGCAATCATTTCCCTAAAGGCGTAGAACAAACCTTGGATATTATCCAGAAAATGGGCTTTACCGAGCTAGAAGGTGGACCACAAAAAGGACAAACCCCTGAAGAATTCAAGAAAATGTGCAATGACCGGGGTATCAGTATTCCTTCTACGGGTTGTAGTTTTGAAGAATTACAAAAAAACCCGCAAGCTGTGGCAGACAAAGCCAAAGCCTTGGGTGCAAAATATGTGATGTGTGCGTGGATTCCTCACAAAGGCAATGACTTTACGCTGGAAGACACCAAAAAAGCGGTGGAGGTTTTTAATGCCGGGGGAAAAGTGTTGGCCGAAAACGGAATTATATTCTGTTATCACGACCACGGGTATGAGTTCAGGCCACATGATAAAGGCACCTACATGGATTATATTATCCAAAACACTGACCCCAAATATGTTTCATTTGAAATGGACGTGCTTTGGACTATTCACGGTGGAGGGGCAGCATCGCCACAAGAATTGTTGAAAAGATACGGCAACCGCTGGAAACTGATGCACGTAAAAGACCTCAGAAAAGGCGTTGTTGGTGATGGGTCGGGCCACGAACCCGCCGAAAACGACGTGGTGTTAGGCACAGGCCAAGCTGATTGGAAGAAAATTTTTAAACTTTCGAAAAAAGCAGGTATCCAACATTATTTTATTGAAGACGAAAGTAATAAAGAACTAGAAAATGTGCCTAAAAGCATACAGTTTTTGAAGAGTTTGTAAAAAATATATCACCAAACAAACCCCCTCTCCTGTGGAGAGGGCGGGGGGTGAGGTATCAACAGTTCCCTATTTGCGTAGAGTTTGAAATATTTGAAGATTCTCAAAAATACTTTTTCAGTTAAGCTTCCTCTCCTCCGGAGAGGGCGGGGGGTGAGGTTTGACTCCCTCATAGCCCCCTCTCCTGTGGAGAGGGCGGGGGGTGAGGTATCAACAGTTCCCTATTTGCGTGGAGTTTGAAATATTTGAAGATTCTCAAAAATACTCTATCAGTTAAGCCCCCTCTCCTGTGGAGAGGGCGGGGGGTGAGGTTTAACTTCCTCTATTTCCTTAACACCCGTCTAATATCACCCTCAATCTCCCTAGGGGCGGTGGTAGGGGCGTATCTTTTAAATGGTTTGCCTTGAGGCGTTATAAGAAATTTTGTGAAATTCCATTTAATGGATTTACCTAAAATTCCGCCACCAAGTTCGTTTTTGAGGTATTTAAAAACAGGATGGGTATTGCTTCCGTTTACGTCCACCTTTTCGGTCAACTGAAACGTAACGCCATGATTAATTCTACAAGCCTCTTCCACTGTCTTGTTGGTTTCGGGTTCTTGATTTAAGAATTGATTACAAGGAAAACCCAACACCACAAGGCCTTCTTTTCCATATTTTTCGTGCAGTTTTTCGAGGCCATCAAATTGCGGAGCTAAGCCGCATTTTGTAGCTGTATTTACTATCAAAACAGCTTTATTTTTAAAATCAGCCATCTCTATTATCTTGCCCGAAGGTGTTTTCGCACTTAAATCGTAAAAATTCATGTTTTGTTTCTTTGAATAGGAATGTTGATGATCTCCATTGTCAAACCTCCTTGTTATTCTTATTGTTCAAAGTGATTAACTCCTTTAAGAAAATAAGACGTATGTATTTCCAAAATTAAAGCTTTTGATTTTTGTCAAAATGTCATTTTTCGAATTCTTAGGGGTTTTTCAAATGTTTATAATTTACCGCTTAAGCTGAAAGACGCTAAGAAATAATCATTTCTCAGTGTGACTAAAGTCATAGTCATGATTGTTTCATTTTGAAATTTATATCAAAAGCATATCGGTTTACGTTCGATTGGACTTTGAATTGGTGATTACAGAAAGATTTTCAATTTTTTATTTCTGTAATACTCCGAGAAACTGACAAAATTTTACCATTATATGTACCTTTTGTGGTAGTCTTTGGGCGTCATTAAGTATAGTTTTGTCGAGAATATGTTGCTGAAATCTATTTTTGAGCTAATATTCGTTTTTCAAACAAAACATCACCCTTCCTTTTCAGTTTTATAAGGTATGCATAAATTAAAATCTAGGCGATTGGCCTATTCATTATTCGTTTTCCTTCTTACAGTTTGTACATTTTTGGGCTTTAAAAAAATTGAAATTTTCGAGCCGAATATTTCTTTGGACGACTACACCATTGAGGAAGGCTTTGACCTAAAAATAATTGCGTCAGAAAACCACATAAAGGCTCCGGTAGCATTAGATTTTGACAATAAAGGAAGAATGTGGGTAACGCAACTGATAGGCTATATGCCCAATCTGGAAGGAATAGGAGAGGAGGAACCCGTTGGTAAAATCTCTATTTTGGAAGATTTAGATAAAGACGGTGTGGTGGATAATTCAAAAGTTTTCCTCGACAAATTGGTTCTTCCCCGTGCCATGGCTTTGGTTTATGGTGGTTTGTTGTATGTTGATGGCCCCAAGCTTTGGTTTGTTGAAATAAAAAACGACAAACCGGGCAAAAAGATGCTCGTTGACCCTATTTATGCCGAAGGCGGAAACGTGGAGCACGCATCTAATGGTCTCATGATGAACATCGACAACTGGATTTACAATGCCGACTATAATTTCAGATATCGCCTGCAGAACGGCAAATGGCTCAAAGAACCTACCTCGCGTCGTGGGCAATGGGGAATCACCAAGGATAACTTCGGAAGGCTGTATTATAACAACAACAGCACGCAGCTTCAAAGCGACTTTGTGTTGCCCAACAGAATCATAAAAAATAAATACTTTAGACCAAAGTCGGCTGAAAATCAAAGGATTACTGACAACCGAGTTTACCCTATTCACGCAACTGCCGTAAATAGAGGTTATACCAAAGGTACTTTAGACGAGAATGGATTTCTGAAAGAAGTTACGGCTTCTTGTGGGCCTTTGGTAAACCGTGGCTCGGCTTTTCCGTTGTCGTATAATCAAAATGCTTTTGTATGTGTACCCGAGGCCAATCTTATTACGAGGAGTGTTCTTGACATAAAAAACACTAAAATATCTGCTAAGAAAGCCATTGCTGGGAAAGAATTCATAGCATCGAAAGACGAAGGTTTTAGGCCAGTTAACCTCTATAATGGGCCAGATGGAGCCATGTATATTGTAGATATGCACCGGGGAATCATACAACACAAAGCATATATTACACAATATTTGACCGAACTCTTGGCCAAAAAGAAGTTGGATACACTCCAAAATGCCGGCCGCATATTAAAGGTGACCCATAAAACAACCAAACGCTTAGAAATGCCTGATTTTGTCAAGGCTAACAGTAAGGATTTGGTAAATTTATTGAGCCATCCCAACGGGTGGGTCAGAGACCGTGCACAACACCTATTGATTCTCAAGAAAGATTTGACAGTCGTAAAAGAGCTGAGAAATCTTACAAAAATAAACAACGAATTTGCAACTGAAATACATGCCCTATATGTTTTAGAGGGCCTCAATGCCCTCTCTTTCAATGTTTTGGATGAAATAGCCAAGAAGTCGAAACAACCTGAAACCGTAGCACATGTTTTGGGGCTATTAGAAAAATACGCTCTTGAAGTAAATGTCATAAAATTCAAGACCTTGGTAGCATTTCTACAGACTCAAAATAACGATATCATCGACTTATATTTGGCCATGTCTTTGGGTTCTTGGGTAAATGTTTCTGAGAATAATTTTATGCCTACGCTTTCAATAATCGAAAAGAAATATAGTGCTGATAATGTTTTTCAGGAAGCTGTAACGAATAGTCTGTACGGCAAGGAGTCAATTTTTATCACTAAAATGACGCCAAATGACAATTTGAAATCAAACCTGAATCTTGCCATTGGCAACAGACAAAAGAAAGAGTTAAATCCGATTTTTGTTAAAACCAAAAATGAAGTGGATACCCGCACCAAAGGTTTGCAACTGTTTAGGTCTATTTGTGCTACTTGTCACGGTGCCGATGGCAACGGAATAGAAAACCTAGCACCGCCACTGAAAGGTTCGGAATATATCGATGGTTCTATGAATCGACTTGCGGCTATAATTCTGCATGGCATTAGTGGCCCTATGCACGTGGGCGGAAAGCGTTATGAATTAAACAACGAAATGCCAGCACTGCTCAATAACACTTCGGTTAGCGATCAAGACATAGTAAACATAATAGCTTTTACCCAAAACGCCTACGCCAAAGAACCTAAAAGAATAACTGCCGCAGAAGTAAAGAAAATGAGGGCCTTTAAACCAGAGGGGAGTGGTGTTTTAAACGAAAAACTGCTGCTTGAAACAGACTTTGACAAACAGTAGGTTCGAAAATTTCTAAATCACAAAAAAAACCTTCTAAGAATACTCAGAAGGGTTTTTGGGTTAGAAAAAAGTATTACTTTGATTTATACACCTTTCCATCTTTCATCACAAAACTCATTTTCATGAGAGCTTTTACATCTTTAATGGGATCTTCGTCTATGGCCACAATATCAGCCAATTTGCCAACTTCTATGGCACCAAGCTCATTTTCCATACCTAACACAAAAGCA
Source organism: Spirosoma fluviale (assembly GCA_945885545.1). Taxonomy (GTDB): domain Bacteria; phylum Bacteroidota; class Bacteroidia; order Cytophagales; family Spirosomataceae; genus Leadbetterella; species Leadbetterella lacustris. Next base: position 2,501 of record CAMCYZ010000009.1, on the reverse strand, counting down.
TTGGTGATAGTGGCAGCTTTTAAAGCTTCCATAATGGGCATACCTGCCTCTGTCATGTACATAAACTCCTTGGCGTTGTAGCCATGCGGAAACACCCCAGCGTCTGTTCCGAAGCATATTTTCACCCCGGCTTTATAAGCCCTCGCAAATGCATCTTGAATTAAAACCCCTGTTTCCAAAGCTTTTTTCACCACAAACGGGTGATAGTAGCCAGGAATCTTTGCAGAGTCAGAGGCTGTTTTACCGGCAATGATGGTAGGCACTAGATACGCACCTTTTTCTTTGAACAAAGCAATACACTCATCGTCAAGAAACGAACCGTGCTCTATGGTAGTAACACCAGCACGTAGTGCACGTTTCATGCCTTCCGCCCCGTGTGCATGAGCAGCTACGCCATATCCATAGTCATTTGCCGTGGCTATTAACGCATTCAGTTCGTCATCCTGAAACTGCGGGCCTTTTCCATTTTTGGCAATACTTAATACGCCACCTGTGGCAGTTATTTTTATCCAGTCTGCCCCGTCTTGGTATCTCTGCCGAACAGCTCTACGGGCTTCTTCGGCTGAGTTTATTACGCCGTTTGATGCGTCGTCTGCTAGTGTGAGTTTTGTGCCTATGCCATTGCTCGGGTCGCCGTGTCCACCGGTTGTGGCTATAGTTTTGCCTGAAGTAAAAATTCTCGGACCCACCACAGCACCTCTATTGATGGCATTTCTTAGCGAAATATTCACATTGGTTCCGCCCATGTCTCTGACTGTTGTAAAACCTGCCATTAGCGTAATATTGGCATATTTTTGTGATTCAAAAGCCACATCAGCCTCACTGTATTGAATTCTTTTCTGAAACTGATCTTTTGCAGTTTGACTTTCTATGTGTACGTGCATGTCTATAAGCCCGGGCATGACAAACTTTTTGCTTAGGTCTATTACATTATCTGTTTTTTCACCTTTCTGGAAGCCATTTCTTACTTCCACTATTTTGTTTCCTTCTACCACAATAGTCATGTCTTTCAGCACCTTTTGGTTTCGGGTGTCAATCAAATTTCCACATTGGATATAGGTTTTTTGGGCAATGGCCGAAAACGAAGCGAGAACGGCGAAGAGGATAGTTTTTTTCATTGTTAGTTTTTAAGTTTAAGTTTAAATATTGTTTCTAAATTTATTTTTTTTCGTTTTTAATCATTTCTAATTCCGAAATATCAATTTGGTCTTGTGGTAGAAAGCTTGCTTTTTTTGCTTGAACTAAGTGGGGTGCATTCAAGTAACAAATTAGCACATTAACCAATCGCTTCTCTTATCCTTACCAAGTCCATCAAAAGCTTTTCCAAATTATCCAAATGAAGCATATTTGCTCCATCAGATTTCGCATTCGCAGGGTCAGGATGTGTTTCTATAAAAAGGCCATCAGCACCAACCGCTATTGCTGCTTTGGCTATAGTACTAATCATTTTTGGATTTCCGCCCGTTACGCCTGAAGTCTGATTTGGCTTTTGAAGAGAATGAGTACAGTCCATCACCACTGGAGCTCCAAATTCTTTCATATCTACTAAGTTTCTGTAATCCACCACCAAGTCAGAATATCCAAAGCTATTTCCTCTATCGGTCAACATGCCTTGCACGTCAGGATTGACAGATTTTATTTTTTCTATCGCAAATCCCATCGATGCACCTGAAAGAAATTGTCCTTTTTTGATATTTACGGCTTTTCCCGTTTTGGCGGCGGCTTCCAAAAGCTCTGTTTGGCGGCACAAAAACGCTGGTATTTGTAAAACATCCACATAAGCCGCTGCCATTTCTGCCTCTTTGGTTTCGTGGATGTCTGTAACCGTAGGTATTCCAAAAGTTTTGCCAACTTCCTCTAATATTTTCAATGCCTTTTCGTCACCTATTCCAGTAAAACTGTCAGCTTTTGTGCGGTTGGCTTTTCTGTAACTTCCTTTGAAAATATATGGAATTTCAAGCCTAGTGCAGATTGTGTTTATATTTTCCGCTATTCTCAGAGCCAAATCACGCTCTTCAATGGCACAAGGGCCCGCCATCAAGAAAAAGTTATTTCTGTCGTATTTGGCTATTTTAATGAGTTTTAGTGTCATTATTATTTTTGTTTTAAAAATTTCTGTAAATATCCGAACAATCTTTCATTCAAAAAAAATAGATTCATTTTGCTGGTTTCATTTAAAATCTATTTCTTTGCAGTGTTTTTCACCAAAATACATTTTTAAAATGTCTGATATAGCATCTAAAGTAAAGAAAATTATTGTTGAGAAGCTTGGCGTTGACGAGACAGAAGTTACAGCTGAGGCCTCATTTACAAACGACTTGGGAGCGGATTCGCTTGACACAGTTGAGTTAATAATGGAATTTGAGAAGGAATTCAATGTTTCTATTCCTGATGACCAAGCAGAAAACATCCAAACTGTAGGTCAGGCAATAACTTATTTAGAAGAAAACGCTAAATAATTATTTTCTCATTCAATTAAGTTCAATATTCAATTGATAAAT
>CAMCYZ010000008.1 GCA_945885545.1 Spirosoma fluviale | reverse complement strand
CAATGCCACGAATTCACGAATAATTTCTGAATTCCATTCGTGTATTTGTGGTAAAAATGATACTCAAGCAATCTTTTCTAATAATTCGTTATCCATTGGAGGCTTAGGTTCTTAGTATGTATATTCTTTGGGTTCAGTTTGAATAATTTGGGTCTTTTTCAATTGTTCTTTGGCAGTAAACATGCTTTTTATGATTTCGGTTAACTCATTGACAAACTGCGGGTTATTGTATTTCAGAATTGCTGCTATTTTTGGATACGTTTTGTAAAACAGAAATAAATAATTTAGGAATATGTTAGTAGATGGAGTAGGTTTTCAATTAAGGACAATCCAATCTTATTGTTTTGGGTTGTTGTTATTCTTGAAAAAAACAGCATAAATCTGTTTTGTGATTTATGCTATTGATGAGTTTTATTGGCAAGGGCTTTCAGGTTCGACTATCGTCAGACCGCTTTAGGCTTTTTGGTTCAACTGAGAAGTTTTAATTATCAGGCTTGTCTATCGTCTGACCGCTACTTTAAAACATTAGTAACAATTAGTCTAAAATCTCGTCGAGTAATGTATCTATTTCACCCTCATTAAGATTCTCTTTTTCGCTTTTATCGTAGATGGTGAGTAAATAAATGGTTTCGTCAATTATTTGTACATAAGTGATGACTCTTGCTCCGCCAGATTTCCCCTTTCCCTTACTTGTAATAGAAAGTCTTATTTTAAAGCAGTTTTTGCCAAGTGGAGTTCCTTTCTGTGGGTTTTCTCTCAACTCTGTACCCAGTTTGGCAATATCAATTTTTAACGATGGATACCTTTTTTGAAGTTTTTTAAATTGTCTTCTAAAGTTGTTGGAAAGTTCAATTCTAAAGTTCATCCAAAAGTTGTTCCAGGGTTTTAAGTTTAATTTTGCCTTGCCTTGCTAATTTTACTTCCTCAGCAGCTTCTCTAATTTCTTGAAGGAGTTGTTCTTTGGTAGGTTCTTCATACTCATCTTCTTCAGGCTCTTTTTGAAGAATTTGCACCAATTTCAATTGTTCCTTCGCAGTAAACTTACTTTTAATAAGTTCGGCTAATTCCATGACAGACTGAGGAATACTGTATTTTAAAGTAGCTTCCATTGTTTAGATGCGTTTTTGATAACAAAAATATAGAATTTTAGAATATTTTAAATGTTAAGGCTTGATTTATATTGAAAATGTTAGATCTGGTTTAATTGAATCTACTTTTTTGATTTAAATTGTCCAACCCATACATCACCAGCTGGAAATAGGTACAAACTTCCGGAAGGTTCCTCTATTATTTTTATTGCATTTTTGATATTTTTCTTGTGGTATCGTTGTTCAACATTGTACTCCTTTAAGTTCTTGTATTGTTCTTTTGGGTAATTTACTTCCCAATCACTGACATTATCCAAATCGATTTTTAAATCCCAAGTCAATTTTTTCAATTCTTCGTCTAATTTGCCAAAATTTAAAGAGTTGAAATTTATTTTTTTATCATTTTGCAAAAAAACATAATTTTCGTAATACTCAATTGTATTATTAATACCGCAAACTACTTCGCTCAGACTTATTCTCGGATTGTACAACCAAATGGCTAGGTAATAGTTAAAACCTAAGCCTTCTAATTTATTTTGCCAATCATGAAAAATGTTTAAAAGAACTTCAATTGTTTTTTGTTTTAGTTCTCCATTTGCTCGTTTGTCCTTAGTAAAACCATAGTAATCTTCCATTTGAAAGTACAAACAATTATTTTCTCGAAGTTTATTAATGTCAAACCGTGAGTCAATATCCGTTTTATAATTGTTTAGACTTTTAAGAATTTTTTTTGCTTGAATTGTTCTTTTTTTCAATTCTTTGATTTTTAATTATTTTAACGTTCTTTTTGTTTTTTTCAAGAATCATCCTGCCACTTTTGTTACAATAGCTTTTTGACTAATTAACTTGCCATTTTTAGGTCCGACTAGCGTCTGACCGCTTTGATTTCTCTTTGTTTACTTTTTTGCCAATTCTTTGTCTATTGCCGCTTTTACCATTTTTTCCATAATGGCGTAGCAAGCTTTGGTCGGATGCACGCCGTCTTCTGCCATTTCTTTGCTTAGGCCGTTTCTTTCGTCTTTCAGGGTGTTGAAATAGTCTAAATATCCTACGCCATATTCTATAGCCAGTTTTTTGATGCCTTCGTTTAAGGCAATTACTTTAGCAGGAATATCCTTAATTTCTGGTCTCCATGGAAAAGAGTACGCGGGCAATACAGACGCCAAAATAACTTTCATTTTGTTGGCTTTGGCCATTTCTATCATGGAGCGGTAGTTGCCCAAGGTAAACTCTGGCATATAGTCGCCTGTGTTTTCAGCAATATCGTTGATGCCGATGTTGATTACCACCAATTTGGGTTTTAAGTCTATCACATCTTGACGAAACCTCAAAACTGTTTGTGGCGAAGTTTGTCCGCTTATTCCTCTGCCCACATAGTTATTTTTTTCGAAGAAATCAGGACTGTTGTATGCCCAGCCATCGGTTATAGAATCTCCGGTTAACACAACTCTGGTTTTCCCAGCTTTGGGTGCACCTATTTTAGCGTTTGCCTCTTTATATCTGCCAAGGTTGGTCCAGTCTCTACGTTCTCTTTCGGCATTTTTCTTGGCTTCAGCCTCTAATTGTTCATCGGTTTTACCTACTTCCCATTGGTTTGGATATCTCTTTTTCAGGTATCCTTGGAGTTTCATCCAATCCGTAAGTCTTTCGTGCCAGGTATCTGTTGGTATTTTGTTTTTATTCATTCCAAATCCATGTAGGCCTTTTTCGTAAATGTGCATTTCGGCAGCTTGACCCGCATTGTGCCAGTCGAGATACAGTTGGGCATTGGCAGGAGCAAAGCCGAGGTTGTCATTATCGGCAAGTGCTATGAAAATCGGGTATTTTTCTTTCGGGATATTTTTGAGATAATCTACTGCTGGCACATAAGGATAAATTGGGGCAATGAAGTTTGGCTTCGTTTCTTTTGTAGATGCGTAGAAAGCTCCAAGCGTAAGTGTTCCGCCTGCCGAAAAACCCATCATGCCTACTTTGTCGGTATTGATGTCGTATTCAGTAGCATTTTCTCTAATGTGCTTAAGTGCTGCTTGTGCGTCTTTTATCGCTAATTCTACTACTGGGGCATTTTCTTCATCTAGTTTTTTGAAATCCTTCATTTTGCCCATCAATTCACTGAATGGATTATCGGTTTTGAGTTGTACCAATCTGTATTTTAGTACAAAGGCAGCCACTCCTTTGGCTTGGAGCATTTTGGCTACTTGGTGTCCTTCGCTATCCATCGAAAGTATATGAAACGCCCCACCAGGTGCTACCAGCATGGCGGTTCCAGTGGCTTTGTTTTTGTCTGGCAAAAAGATTGTAAGGGTAGGTTCAATCACATTGTATGCTATGGTGTTGCCATCTGGTGTTTTTATTTCGGATTCTTTCCAGTTCCAGTTTTCTGAGCCAGGAGCGACAGAAGGATACAATTTTATTATTTTTTGGGAAAAAGCCAAAGGGCTGATGAGTAATAAAATGCAGAGTTTTTTGAACATTTTTATTAAGATTGATAATTGAAGTGACAATTTAATGTAATTTTTTTTATAAAACATTTGCTGTTTAGAAATTGTAAGAATGCCGAAATAGTAGGGTGGGGTTTTCAGGCGAATTCCAGATGAATTGAATTTGATTTAGTTTGGCTAGTATGTTTGGCTATTTAATAAAGCATTGGAATCAGAAAGTTTTAAATTAATTCCGGATCTTCTAGGGACATTCGAATTTGCACACTTTTCCACAATTCGTAAATCGGTGCGAAAAATCCATTCATTGGTAATTATTAGAGCACTCGCCGAATACTCATTTCTTTTTTAGCGTAATCCACTATTTTTTTTGCAGGCCGGAAGGATTTGGTGGAGGTCCGGCAAAAGCCAAGCCATATTTTGAAAAAGCTTTGGCCAAATTCAAGACTTTCAAATCGGCAACGGCCAACGCTCCAAATTGGGGAAAAGAATCCTCAATTTATTTTCTTTTGCAGATAAAGTAATACTATTAAATGTTATGGAGAAACTGAATTGTTAAAGGGATTTAGCTTTTTTACACAAACCAACTTTTAACAAAATAGAAAAACCAAGTCTGAACAGCTCCGGCAAATAATGCACATAACAACATCTTCCAAAGGATTTCAACTTTGTTGAATCTAAAATGTAAGGCCAAAAAACTACCAAGGATTGGCGTAAAAATGAACGGCGTTAGCAAGGCTATTCCCCAAAGTCCCAGCTTTTTTTTGACTCTAATGGCTATTCTGGTAGTTCTGCTAAAAATCTTTTTGGGTTTATGGCCTCTAAATCTGGCAATAAGTTTCGTGATAATATCTCCGCCATAAACCACCAGAAAGACAGTGAACATCATGCCCAACGACGAAAATATGCTAGTCTCCCACCAGCTAAGTTTAAAAGCCACTCCTGCCAATGGACCACCTACAAACTTTATGGTTGCCGCCAAAGCAACCGCCAAATACTCTGAAATTCTCAACATATAATTCATACAACAACTATTTTGACTTAGTTATTACACGTTTTTTGAAAATATTTGAAAAAATTTGACATAGTATCTTGCATAACAAAGTACTATCCTATATATTTGCATCATCAATTATGAAAAAGCTATAATTTCTTTTTTAAGAAACAGTTTAAAACAACAAGAATATGAATTTAGAAAATGCACAGGTACAAATGCGGAAGGGCATCTTGGAGTATTGCATTTTGCAGATTATATCTCGGGGCGAAGTTTACGCCTCTGAGATATTAGACGAACTGCTCAATGCAAAAATAATGGTGGTGGAAGGTACACTGTATCCCTTATTGACAAGACTAAAAAACGCCGAATTATTGGATTATCAATGGAAAGAATCAACTTCGGGGCCGCCTCGTAAGTATTATATTCTAACCGAAAAAGGGACGAATTTCCTAGTAGGCTTGGATGCTACATGGATAGAACTTGCAGAGTCAGTTAAATCTATCATTGCCAAAACTCAAAAATAAACAAATATGAAAAAGACATTACAAATAACAATAGGTGGGCTCATTTTTAACATTGAAGAAGATGCCTACAACAAACTCAGCCAATATCTTGAAGCCATAAAAAAGTATTTTTCGAGTTACGAAAGTTGCGACGAAATCACTCAGGACATTGAGGCCAGAATAGCTGAGAAATTTTTCGAGAAAAACCAAAATGGTGGTGCCATAGAAATGGATGATGTGGACAAAATCATCAAGTCTATGGGAACGGTCTCTGACTTTGAGGCCATCAAAGAAGACGAAGATTTGTCCAAAGAAACTTCTGAAAATAGTTCTTTTAAAAGTGCCGAAGAGCCGAAATATGAGGAACCACAAAAAACAGGAATACCTCCAACGAAATTTTACCGCGATAGCAAACACAAAGCTCTTGCGGGCGTATTGGCAGGCCTTGCCCACAGGTTTGAATTTGATGTAGTTTGGGCAAGAATTCTGTTCATAGTTTTAGGATTTGGACTGATTGACCTTGGTATTGGATTCTTTATTTTTATAGCCTATTTTGTTTGTTGGATAGCTTTTCCAGAAAGAAACGATTTGGAGGAAGTTAAGAATGTTAAGAAATTCTACCGGAATCCCGAAAACAAGGTTTTAGGGGGTGTTTCTACCGGCCTTTCTGCTTATTTGGGTATGGATTTGGTTTTGGTGCGTGTGCTTTTTGTAGTGAGTGGATTTTTCTTTATAGGTGTTGTTTTGTATATAATATTCTGGATTGTAGCACCTAATGCGGTTACAATTACACAGAAAATGGAACTCAAAGGACAAGCCGTAACCATTGAAAATATAGAATCATCAATCAAAACAAACAGCCTTTCAGAGTCAGCAAATGAAGAGAGTGCCATCGCCAAACTTCTACTTTTTCCTTTTAGATTGATTGGAATTATTTTGAAGGCCTTAGGTAAAATTCTCGGGCCAATTGGCACTTTGGTGAAAATGTTTTTTGGCTTACTGCTCATGATAATCGGTGCTTCTTTTGGCTTTGCCGCTATTGTTACAACAGGCGTATTCTTCGGATTGATATCGAGCAAAGAGTGGATTTCGGGCGACCATGTTATAGGCATGTTGAGTAGAGATTTGCCTCCATTGGGTGGATTCTTTGGATTCCTTGCCTTGTTTATTCCGGCCATTGCGATTGTTTTAATAGGTATAAAATTATTGACAGGCCAATTGAGCGGACAAAGAAACTTTTGGCTCACTATGCTTGCACTGTGGCTAATGGGCGTAGTTGGAGTAAGTGCTGTAGGTTCGAAATACGCACTAAACTTCTCAAAATTAAATGGTTATTCAGAAGAAACCGCCTTGACTTTACCGAATGGAACGCTTTATTTGGATGCTCTCGAAAGAGATGAGGATGAAGATGATGTGTTCAATACCAGAGTACTTCTTGAGGCTTCTGAAAATTCTAACCTGACTTTAAAGACCAAATATAGTTCGCATGGAAGGTCGAAAGAACAAGCATTGGCATTGGCTAAAGATATTTCATATTTAGTTGCACAAACCGATTCCGTAATTATTTTCCCAGAAAACTTCGTCATGAAAGATAAAAATGTTTTTCGTGATCAGAAAGTGGAGGCTACCTTGTTTATTCCGAAAAACAAGAAGTTTAAAATGTCTAGAGAGTTTGCAAGAAGGGTTTACAGCCAATCATGGAACCTCGACTCTAAGTTTGGAATTGACAGTGACAATATCGAGAAATACACATTTTTGATGGATGAAAGTGGCGAAATTGCCTGTGTAGATTGCCCAGTTCTAACCGAAGACGAAAAAGAAGCTTTGGATAGAAATGGCAACAATGGCTCTTTTGGAGGTGAAGATTTCAATGAACATGGCGAATTCCACAAATCGGTAGGAGTTGAAAGCTTCAAGAATATTGATTTTGGGTCAAACTTTATTGTTACAATCAAACATGGTGACAAAACATCGATTGACATTTATAGCAATGACCAAAAAGAATTGGACAACATTGAGGCAAAAGTAAAAGGAAGTACCTTGGAGATAGAATATGATGATCCGTTTAGAGATCATGATTCAGAAGTTCATATTTATATCGTGACTAATATCCTGGAAAATCTTGATATTTCGGGAGCAGCAAAGGCTAAAATATTGGGATTTGAAAACTTGAACGATTTGAATATTGAATTGTCAGGGGCATCTCAAGTGGCTATGGATATTATTTCTAAATTATTAAATATCAGTGCATCTGGAGCATCTCAAATGATAGTAAAAGGTTCAGCAACTGCTATGCAAGTCAATCTTTCTGGAGCATCACAACTAGATGCCAAAGGTTTAAAGGTGGAAAAAGCGAACGTAGAAGCACATGGTGCCAGTGTAGCAAAGCTTAGCAAAATCAAAGACCTGAGGTCTGACATCAGCGGTGGTAGTGTGATAGAAAGAGATTAGAAGCAACTTCTTTTTAGTAAAAACCTTGGGGGTTTTCTTCGAGGTTTTTTTTGTTTTAAATCGATTGCATAAATATTTTAGAAGTATTTATTGATACCATCAAAGTTTCATATTAGATTCGATTATTAATTCAATTAAACCGAAAATAAAATGAAGTCTATTCTGACAGTTTTTCTTTTATCTGTTCTCACCACAGTCACAGGCTTTGGACAAAACAAAGATATATCAGCAGTACAAAAAGCATTAGAAACCTTAAGGATTCAGATGATTGACCCTACAGAATCAGGTTTGAAAGCTATTTCACATCCGAGTATAACTTATGGCCATTCCAATGGAAAAATAGAAAACCAAAAAGAATTTATGGAAGCGTTGTTAACGGGTACATCGGATTTTACGGCTCTCAGTTTTTCAGATATAAAAATAGAAATTGTAGGTAAAACAGCAATGGTTAGACATTTACTAAACGGTGAAACCATAGACAAATCTAAACAAGTAGGAAAAATTAATATAAAAGTCATGCTAGTATTTGTTCAGAATAAATCTGGCTGGGTTTTATTGGGCAGACAGGCTGTGAAATATATTTAATTTCATCTTCAATATATTCTATAAAATATTCTAATTTTAATAGAATGATTATAAAATAACACTAGAATTCCACCTCAAGTGGTGTTTTTGTCAAAATAGTATTAAAAAAAGAGCCGCAGTCGGAATTTTAATTTAAATAATCTGCATAGATTTGAATTTCCAAAAGCTAGGCATGAAAAACAATAAATATTGCCAATAGGAAACATCAAAATATGAACAATAGCGTATTAAAAGTACATCCTGACGACAACGTAATAGTCGCACTAAGTGATATCAAAAAAGGCGAAATCGTAGCTTACGATGACAAATCGTACGAACTAACATCTGACATTCCTGCCAAGCATAAATTTGCTCAGGCTGACTTCGAAATAGGCGAGGAAATATATATGTATGGGGTTTTGGTGGGAAAGGCATATCAAAAAATAAAAAAAGGAGAGTGGATTACCACTTTCAATGTCAAGCACGCCGCAAGTGACTTTAATCTGGGTGAAAGAAATACCGAATGGCAAGTGCCAGATGTAGGCGAGTTTAGTCAACGTACTTTTATGGGTTATCATCGAGCCAATGGAGAAGTAGGAACAGCTAACTATTGGGTGGTTTTACCTATGGTTTTTTGTGAAAATCGTAATCTCGATATCATGAAATCTGCCTTGGTGGACGACCTAGGTTATGGCAAAAAGACGAAATATAAAAACTATGCCAAAAGTTTAATTGAACTCTATTCAGCAGGCAAAAACATAGAGGAAATTCTCTCCGTAGAAATAGATGGTAAAGAAAACTCAGCCACTGAAAAAATATTTAAGAATGTTGATGGTATAAAATTCTTGACCCACGACATGGGCTGCGGAGGTACACGTCAAGATGCTCAAGCCCTGTGTGGTCTGTTGGCGGGTTATATAACACACCCAAATGTGGCTGGAGCTACTGTTTTGAGTTTGGGCTGCCAAAATGCACAATATCACATGCTACAAGAAGAGATAGAAAAACGTGGCGGAATGAATCAAAAGCCTATTTATTTCTTGGAACAACAACAACTCGGAACAGAGGAGCTTTTGGTAAGCAAGGCCATAAACCAGACGTTTTGTGGTTTAATAGAAGCCAACAAAATAGAAAGAAAACCCGCCTCCATAGATAAACTCATACTGGGTTTAGAATGTGGTGGCTCGGATGGTTTTTCGGGGATTTCCGCTAATCCCGCAATCGGTTTTACTTCAGACCTTTTGGTGGCTTTGGGTGGAACCGTTATACTTTCAGAATTCCCAGAGCTTTGTGGTGTGGAACAAGAACTCAGCGATAGGTGTATGACAGCAGAAAACGCTGAAAAGTTTAATCATTTGATGACCACTTACAACGACAGAGCCAAAGCTGTAGGTTCAGGTTTTGACATGAACCCTTCACCAGGAAACATCAAAGATGGTCTAATAACAGATGCTATAAAATCAGCTGGTGCAGCTAAAAAAGGCGGAACTTCGCCAGTCACTGACGTCTTGGATTATCCTGAAAAAGTAACAAAAATAGGTCTGAACCTACTGTGCACCCCTGGCAACGATGTGGAGTCGACCACTGCGGAGGTGGGTTCGGGAGCAAATATTGTGCTTTTTACTACTGGTTTGGGTACACCCACGGGTAATCCGATAGTGCCAGTTATAAAGATTTCAAGCAATACTAAATTGGCAGATAAAATGCCAGACATCATTGACATCAATACGGGTTCTATCATTCAAGGGAAAGAATCTATAGAAGAGGCTGGACGCCGAATTCTCGACTTCGTTATCAATGCCGCAAGCGGTATTCAAGAAGTAAAAGCAGTTACAAACGGACAAGATGACTTTATTCCTTGGAAAAGAGGAGTGAGTTTATAATTACAGATTTATAATTTTAAAACGAATATGGCAAAGGCTTTTTTAGACGAGAACTTTCTTTTACAAAACAAAACGGCAGAGATACTTTATCATGAATATGCTAAAGAAATGCCTATTATCGATTATCACAATCACCTTCCTCCTGATCAAATATTAAACGATATAAATTTCAATAACCTTACCCATGCTTGGCTTTATGGCGACCATTACAAATGGAGAGCCATGCGTACGAATGGCATAAATGAGGCTTATTGCACAGGCGACAAAACCGATTACGAGAAGTTCGAAAAGTGGGCAGAGACGATTCCAAATACGATGCGAAATCCGCTTTATCATTGGTCGCATTTGGAGTTACAACGTTATTTTGATGTAAAAGAAGTACTTAATCCTGGTTCTTCAAAAGCAATTTATGACGACTGTACAGCCAAGCTTGCCACAAAAGAATATGGCGTGCGTGGTTTATTGAAAAAGATGAACGTCACCACGGTTTGCAGTACCGACGATCCGCTTGATTCGCTGGAACACCACATCGCCTACCATAAAGAATTGGCAGTCAAACCAGCTGGTTCAGAAGTAGTTATGTTGCCAGCATTTAGGCCAGATAAGTTTATATTGATAGAAAATCCAAGCTTTGTATCGTACATAGAAAAACTTAGCGGAATAGTTGGCTTCGAAATTAAAGATTATTCAGACTTACAAAAAGCCCTAAAATCTAGAGCAGATTTCTTTGCTGCCAATGGTGGCAAAGTTTCTGACCACGGTTTGGAGGAAATATATGCTGAAGACTTCACCGATGAACAAGCAGATGCAATTTTCAAAAAAACCTTGAGTCAGCAAGCCATTTCAACAAGTGAGGCAGCAGTTTTCAAATCTGCCATACTACACTTTTTGGGAACTATGTATGCCGAACTAGGTTGGATTCAGCAGTTTCATTTGGGAGCTTTAAGAAATAACAACAAAAAAGCCATGCGAACGCTTGGCCCTGATACAGGTTGGGATAGCATAGGAGACTGGTCTCAAGCCAAGGCCTTGTCTAAGTTTTTGGGAAAATTGGGCGAATATGACCAATTGACAAAAACGATAATTTATAACCTCAATCCAGCAGATAATGAACTGATGGCCACTATGATAGGTAATTTCAACGATGGCTCGGTGGCTGGCAAAATCCAATGGGGCTCGGGCTGGTGGTTTCTTGACCAAAAAGACGGCATGGAAAAACAGATAAACACCCTTTCACAAATGGGACTTTTGAGTCAGTTTGTGGGTATGCTTACCGACTCCCGTAGTTTTCTTTCGTTTCCTCGTCATGAATATTTCAGGAGGATATTGTGCAACATTTATGGAAATGACATAGAAAACGGCGAACTTCCAAATGATCAGGCTTTTATTGGAAAAACGATTCAGAATATTTGTTACAACAATGCCAAAACGTATTTTGGATTCTAAAAAATGAAGAAATCAGTTCTGACATTTGGCGAAATATTGCTTCGGTTATCACCCGAAATGGGCGGTGAATGGATTAGGAAATCTACCATTCCAACCTTTGTAGGAGGGGCAGAACTCAATACCGCCACGGCTTTGGCAAGTTGGAATATTCCCGTGCAATATTGCAGTGGATTACCAAAAAATGCATTGGCTGAAGAAATCGCACAGCATTTAGAATCGAAGAATATCGATACTTCCAAAATGCAGTGGTGCGGCGACAGGATAGGTATTTACATGCTACCCCAAGGTGCAGATTTAAAGAATGCTGGAGTTATTTATGACCGTGCACATTCTTCGTTTTCTTCTATAAATTTAGGTCAAATAAATTGGTCAAAAGTTTTCATGGATGTCGAATGGCTCCATGTAAGTGCCATTACGCCAGCATTGAGTCAGCAAATGGCCGATGTATGTTTAGAGGCAGTAGTGGAGGCAAGAAAAGCCGGAGTTAAAATATCTGTGGACCTCAATTACCGCTCAAAACTCTGGAAATATGGTAAAGAGCCTATGGAGATAATGCCAGCAATAGTCCAATATTGTGACCTCATCATGGGTAATCTTTGGGCGGCAAATAAGCTTCTGGGAACGTCTTTGAATCCCGAAGTTGAAGTTAACAACGCCAGTAAAGACGATTATTTGAGCGAATGCGAAAATGTTTCAAGAGAAATTTTCAGCAAATTTAAAAATTGTAGATTCGTAGCCAATACATTCAGATTTGACTACCAACAAGAAGGTATTGAGTACTATACCACTATATTTGCTGAAAATCATTTGTATATTTCGCCGCACTTTAAAATAGCAAAAGTGGTAGACAAAGTAGGAAGTGGCGATTGCTTTATGGCTGGATTGCTTTATGGCTTATACAAAAGTCATAGTCCGCAAGATATTATTAACTTTGCTGCCGCAGCGGCCATTGGTAAATTAAACGAATATGGCGATGCCACAAGTCAGTCGGTGGAAGACGTAAATGAAATTTTGAATAACATTCTGGTAAATCAATAACATGACCAAAGAAGAAATCGTAGCCCTTATATTAGAAAAACCCTTGGTGCCAGTATATTACAATGCTGATGTTGAGATTACAAAAAATATCATTAAAGCATGTTATGAAGCTGGAATTAGAGCTTTTGAGTTTACCAATAGAGGAGAAAATGCCATCAATGTGTTTTCGGAAATCCAACCATTTGTCAAACAAAATTGCCTAGGAATGATATTAGGCATTGGCACTATTGTAGATGCCGATGCTGCAGAAAAATACATAGGCCTTGGTGCCGATTTCGTTGTACAGCCTGGCACCACTGAACAAGTGGGAAATGTATGTAAAAAGCATAATATAGCATGGGTACCAGGTGTAATGACACCGACCGAAATTTACTCGGCACTATCTTTAGGGGCAAATA
This sequence comes from Spirosoma fluviale, assembly GCA_945885545.1. Taxonomy (GTDB): domain Bacteria; phylum Bacteroidota; class Bacteroidia; order Cytophagales; family Spirosomataceae; genus Leadbetterella; species Leadbetterella lacustris. Next base: position 27,307 of record CAMCYZ010000008.1, on the reverse strand, counting down.
TGGTCAAAATTTTCCCTGGGAATATAGTTGGCTCAGCTTATGTAAAAGCACTAAGAGGCCCAATGCCAACTCTGAAAATAATGGTAACAGGAGGAGTAGAACCTACAGAAAGCAGCTTGAAAGAGTGGTTTGGAGCTGGAGCAAACGCCGTAGGGCTGGGTTCGCAATTATTTAAAGACATGAACGATATCGAAATATTCAAAACCAAAGTGAAGGAATTGTTTTCTTTCATTCAATCTTAACCCTATAAAAATGGAGAACAAAATCGGAAACTATCGCTGGACTATCTGTGCCCTCGTGTTTTTTGCGACTACCGTAAACTACCTTGATCGGCAAGTTATAAGCCTTTTAAAATCTGTCCTTTCAGATGAACTCAAATGGGACGATGGTGATTATGCAAACATCGAAATAGCCTTTAAGCTTTTCTATAGCTTCGGAATGCTCATAGCTGGACGAGTTGTGGACAAGCTGGGAACAAAAAAAGGCTACGCCATGGCCACAGGATTATGGAGTTTGGCGGCAGTTGGTCATGCTTTTGCCAATTCAGCTTTTGGTTTTATGATTGCAAGAGCATTTTTGGGGGTTACCGAGGCAGGAAACTTTCCCGCAGCTATCAAAAGTACAGCAGAGTGGTTTCCTAAAAAGGAAAGAGCCTTGGCTACAGGTATTTTTAACTCTGGGACAAACATCGGAGCAATTATAGCACCTCTAACAGTTCCGTTTATAGCAGCGGCATGGGGCTGGCAGTGGGCATTTATTATCACAGGTCTAATAGGTTTTATTTGGTTGGTTTTATGGCAAAAACACTACACTAATCCCAAGGACTCTAAAAAATTGAGCAAGGCTGAGTTTGATTATATTCACTCCGACAAAGAAGACGAAAACATAGAGAAAGAAACAGAAAACGAGAAGGTATCTTGGTTCAAATTGCTTACTTATCGTCAGACATGGGCTTTTGCAATCGGAAAATTCCTTACTGATCCAGTTTGGTGGTTTTATCTTTTCTGGTTGCCTGATTTCTTGCAGAGCGAATACAAACTAACACTAACGGAAATAGCCATTCCGACGGCCGTGGTGTATATGATATCTACAATCGGCAGTGTGGGTGGAGGCTACTTGCCTATGGCTTTTATCAATAGAAACATGCCTGCGTTCAAAGCCCGTAAAACTTCTATGTTTATTTTTGCTCTTTGTGTTTTACCGGTGGTACTTTCACAATATGCAGGACGTATAAATATGTGGCTGGCTGTTTTGGTAATAGGTATTGCGGCATCTGCTCACCAAGCTTGGTCGGCAAATATTTTCACTACCGTGTCTGATATGTTCCCCAAAAAGGCCACTGCTTCAGTAACTGGTATTGGAGGAATGATGGGAGGCCTCGGCGGTATTTTATTGACTTGGGCAGTACAAAAGAATATGTTTGTTTATTATAGAAGCATCAACCAAATAGAAACTGCCTACTTCATCATGTTTTTAATTTGTGGAGGTGCTTATCTTTTGGCATGGCTAATCATGCATTTTTTAGTGCCCAAAATGAAAAAAATAGAGCTATAATACACTGTTGAGCTAGTATTTAGAACTTTAAAAAACATTAGAATAAGGGTCGAAAACAAGCGTTTCGACCCTTGCTTGTTTTACGTATTGGAATGCCATTATATAAAAAAGGTCAGCTTCGCCTGACGAAGCACGCACGAAAACAAAAAGATATTTAGGTTTTAAGTATATTCGTAAGGAAATTATGTTTCTCTTTATTGGAAGCAGAAAGCCCCACTTACTAATAGCCGCTTTATTGTATCTCACGTCCTGCCAAAACCGAAATAGTTAATTTACAAGTGATGGCATTTGAATTGATGTTGCTTGCAAGGGCATTACAGAGAATTGTACTAGCAGATTTCCCATTATAAAAATGGATAGTAATCTTGGAGATTCTGTAGAGGTGCAGTATAACAATGGCAAAAGTATGACCGTTTGTTCAAGTGATAAATACAGTGCCACTACGCTAACTTTAGAAAATAACTACGAAACATTGTTATATCCAATCTATGATAAAAATATGATGGCATACTCCGATGGTGTTAACAAAAAAATCATCTATTGTAAAAAACTAAATTCATCAAAAAAATGAAATTCTCTAAAAACCAAAAGGCATTATCTGTATACAACATAATATTCATTATTGGGTGCTTACCTCTTTCCGATATGTACGTTTTGGGGGAAAAATGATCGAAACTGTTGGTTTTCATGATGTAATTACATTCTCCATTACGGGGTCCAAAATATTTATAAACTTCAAGTAGATTATCCGCTACTGTTGCACTATTTCTTGTGGTTGATTGCTAAAGTACTGGGCAGTTCTGATATGATTTGCCTGAATATCAACAAGTTCAAATACCTGGTCTTACTTGTAAAAATGCTAAGTATATATCTGATTTATAAGATATTAGAATCTAGGAAGTACCCATTGTCTTATATTTTACCCTTGGTCATTCTTTTTAACATAGCTTTTTGGTACAATAATGTATTTTTTGGGCAGGTTGACGGAGTTTCTGCCGCCTTGGGTTTTATCTCTTTATCTTTTGCAGTTTTTAAAAAGCCTACCTTAAGTTTGCTTTTCTTCATTTTGTATGTGAATTTGAAGTTTCAGGGCATTATATCTTTACCGATTATATTTTTGACTTTGTTCGATCAATTAAGGCATTACGGTTTTAAATAATTAGTGTTCTTAGTGCTGCCTGTTCTGTTTCTACAGGTAATAATTTTCTTACCTTTAATACTTACGGGCGATATAAAACTCGCTTTCAATTCCTTCTCAGAAAGTATGGGCAGGTATCCTTTTGTGAGCATGGGGGCTTACAACATTTGGTCGTTGGTATTTACCCTTCCCGAAATCATGAACGACAATATTGGTGTTTTCAATTTCAGCTTCAATGCGATAGGCTTATTGACATTCTTCGGTTTATCTGGTTTAATTCTTCTGCCACTTGGGCTAAAGAGTTTTGGTATTTTCAATAAAAAAAACCAACTCGAGTTCAGTTTTGAAAATGTCTTACTCGCTACTATTCTGATTTTTTTGACATTTTTCTATTTCAATGCACAGATGCATGCAAGGTATTCTCACTCCGTAGTCCTTTTTGCTGGAACTTTGGCAATTCTGAGGAAAGACTATCTAAGGTTTTTATTGGTAAGTATGGCAGTATTTCTAAACATGGAAGGAGCTTCTAAAATTCTCAAAGGAGACATAATTGAGTTTGAAACAGTCTAGTTTCAGCCGCGGTTTGTTTCGTTGCTATTCTTATTGGTTACTGTATTATACTTATACGACTTCGTAGTGATTGTCACAAAAAGTACTGAAAGTTTTTTCATTTACTTTATTTTTTATAGATATGGTGCTTTTTTTGCCGTGAAAAATTGTTGACTACAGATTTACCGTTGCATAAAAAACTTCTGATTATAATACAATTCTAATCTTATTCTAAGATAGACTAGCTATTTTGTATTTAAATTTGAATTTAAAAAATCTTCAAATAGCCCAACTTGTTTTATGCACACGAAAATTATTGCCTTTTTGGCATTGTTATTAACGAATTGTCAATCACACCAAAATACCTTTCAATTAGAAGGTAAATGGGTAGATATGGCTTGTATGGATGCCGCAAAAAACTGTAAAAGTCGATATCCTGAGATTGTTATTGATTTCGAAATGACGGATTCTCTTATCGTTTTGGATCAATCGGGAAATTGGAAGAGTATATGGACTAACAACAAATGGCAGTCGTATTCGCTTAAATTAGAGAATGATTACGAATCATTACTTTTCCCAAACTATAAAACAAATACTTTGCAATATTATGATGGTGTAAATAAGGAATTTGTTTATTATCAAAAAACGCTTAACAGATAAAAATGCAAATTTCGAAGGATTATAGAACAATTGTAATATACGCAATAATTTTTGTTATAGGATGTTATTTCGTTCCGAATAGCTATGTCTGGGGCAACAATGATAGGAATTGTTGGATTACATGGAGTAATTATATCAACCATTTTGGTATTCAAAATATTTATAAGTTAGAGGTAGATTATCCTCCATTGTGGCACTACTTTCTTTGGTTTTTTAGCAAAATAAATGCATCACCTGAAAGTATTTATCTGAAAGTTTTTCACTTGAAATATTTGGTACTTTTTGTTGAGATAGTCAGCGTATTTTTTGTTTATAAGATATTGGATTTAAGGGATTTGAAACATTCAATGTGGCTTCCGCTTCTGGTTTTAGGGAATATCGCATTTTGGTATAACAACTTTCTATTCGGTCAGATGGATGGCGTACACACTGGATTTGCATTTATTTCCATCACTTATGCATTGCTTAGGAAACCAATAGTGAGTTTATTGTTTTTGGTATTGTGTATCAATTTCAAGTTTCAAGGTATTATATTTTTGCCGGTTATTTGCCTGATTTTGTTTGATGAACTCAAGAAGTATTCTTTTTCGATGATACTGGCTACTTTATTACCCGCTGTATTTCTACAGATGCTTATTTTTCTTCCCTTTATTTTGTCGGGCGACCTTAAATTAGCCATCAATTCGTTTACTGATAGCGTGGGTAGATATCCTTATGTTAGCATGGGTGCTTACAACGTATGGTGGTTGATATTTAAAAATCCGCAGTTGCTCCATGACGGATTTGGCATATTTAATCTTAGCTATAATTCCTATGGTCTCATGGTGTTCTTTGGCCTCTCGGGATTTGTTTTGTTGCCTTTTGGGCTAAAATGTCTCAATATTTTCAGAAAACATATTGATGTTGAATTTAATTTCGAAAACGTTTTGTTGACCATTGTGCTGATTATTCTTTTCTTCTTTTACTTCAATACCCAAATGCACTCACGTTACTCACATCCTCTTGTGCTGTTTGCTGGAGCTTTGGCCATGCTACGCAAAGATATTGTGAGGTTTTTTTTGGTGAGTTTGGCAATTTTCCTCAATATGGAAGGGGAATCTAAAATCCTTAAAGGTAATATCGCTCAATTTGAGACCTTCTGGTTTCAGCCTTGGTTTGTGTCGCTAATTTTCTTAACTGTAACAATTCTTTATTTCTACGATTATATAATTTTGATAAAAAACAGTATACCCCCCAAGGTTTAACCCAATCTATTCTGCCTTAATTCTACTACATCTGCTTGAATATTCTGAATGGCATTATAAACTAAATCAGAAATAGGGCTATCGGTAGGATTGAGACTACAAACAAAACTCCACAGCTCGAATACCTCCTCGGGTTTTATTTGGTAAGGATAATAGGCTTTGTTGTCAGAATGTAAATGAATGGTGCCGTCTTTCTCGATTTTATTGTATAATCGCTTATAAACCAAGCCATCGTTTTGGGTCAAAACCACGTATGTTTTTCCATCTTTTATATCAGCTACATCTTCTACATATTTACCTATCACATAAGCACCAGACTCCAGCGGTGGCATAGAGTCGCCCTGAATTGGGAAACCACGAAACTTGCCAACGTCGGTAAAAGGCAAGGAGATTCGAGGTAAGCTCTCTATGTAGTTTTCATCACTAAAACCCTGAAGGTAGCCCGCAGATGCTCTGATAGGCACTAGCTCTACCAAATCTTTGCCATCGCTGTCTACCATTACAGGAAACAATATACGGTTACCACCAATCTTGAGTAAATCTCTCAGGTCGTTTACTTTTGTCAAATCAATTTTCAGAAGTGAGTCAATTGAAACAGTAAAATAGTCAGCCAATTGTATAATAAGATCAATCGGCGGTTCTGCTCTGTGTTCCTCCCATGAGCTCAGTCTCGACCGTGTGATGTTCAAATCACCAGCTAATGATTCTTGCGAAATGCCTCTCAAATGGCGTAAATGAGCTATATTTTTACTTATTTTTTTCATTGCTAAATATTTTACCATAAAATTGGTAATATTTTAAGTAAAAAGCAAGTGCCACCACTTTCAAATCCGACATTGCTAATTTTTTTATCATTTTTCCATGTTTGCGTTCTCAAAAACATCATTACACTTATGTTTTTCCCTCAAAAACATCAACCGTATAAGTTATGCATACGTCTCGTCTGTGAGGATACACACGAGGGCAATCAAAACAAAAATTACAAAATCAACTCATCGAAAAACAAATTAAGAAGGTATTTGATTATATTTGAAATAAATATCTCAACCTAACAAAATGAATCTAAACCTCAAAGGCAAAGAAAAAAACACCTACGACGCCATAGTGGTGGGCTCGGGCATAAGTGGTGGCTGGGCGGCCAAAGAACTTTGTGAAAAAGGTCTAAAAGTACTCATGCTCGAAAGAGGGAAAGATATAAAACATATAGAGGACTATAAAAATGCTATGAAGGCTCCATGGGAGCTAGACCATGCCAATAGACTAACCCAAGAGATAAAAGCAAAATTTCCTGTACAAACTGCTGAGGGCAACTACCCTATCAACGAGGCAAATCAAGATTTTTGGCTTCCTGAAGATACAAGCCCTTACATCAGCAAAAAACCTTTTGACTGGTACAGAGGAGCTGGGGTAGGGGGCAAGTCTTTGCTCTGGGGTCGTATGGTGTTTAGGTGGAGCGACTTCGACTTCGAGGCCAATGCCCGAGAAGGAATTGCTATCGACTGGCCCATCAGATACAAAGACATAGAGCCTTGGTATGCCTATGTAGAAAAGTTTGTAGGTGTAAGCGGTAGTTACGATAATATTTCTCACATGCCCGATAGCGTATTTCAGCCGCCCATGCAGATGAACTGCGTAGAGTCTAGTTTTAAAGAAAAAATAAAATCTAAATATGGCAACGACCGAATAGTCACCATCGGTAGGGTGGCTCATATCACCCAGCCCACTGCTGAGCAAACGGCTCTAGGTCGTGTGTCTTGCCAATACCGCAATGCCTGCTCTTCGGGTTGCCCTTATGGCGGATATTTCAGTACACAGGCTGCCACTTTGCCCGCTGCCATGAAAACGGGGAATCTTACTCTTAGGCCATTTTCTATAGTTTCTAGGGTTATTTTCAACGAAAAAACTCAAAAAGCCGATGGAGTGGAGGTAATAGATGCCGAAACCAAAGAGGTAACCGAATATTTTGCAAAGGTCATTTTCATCAATGCCTCGGCTATGGCGAGTACCGCCATCATGCTTAATTCTAAGTCAACTAGATTCCCAAATGGCCTGGGAAATGACAGTGGTCAGCTGGGCAAAAACCTCATGGACCACCACTCAAGGGTAGGTGCATCGGCCACCGTAGAAGGTTTTGAAGATAAATATTATACTGGCCGACGTGCCAATGGTATTTTTATGCCAAGATTCAGAAATATAGGTAACGACAAACGTGATTACCTGCGTGGATTTGATTTCCAAGGCGGTGCCAGCAGAAGTAGTTGGTCAAAACAAACGCCGCTAAACCTATTTGGAGCAGATCTAAAAGAACAAGCAGCTCAGATAGGAGGCTGGGGTATAAATCTTACATCTTTTGGCGAATGCCTGCCCTATGAAGACAATCAAATGTATCTTCATCCTACTGAAAAAGACCAATTTGGTATTCCCAAAATAGTATTTGATGCCGAGATAAAAGAAAATGAGCAAAAAATGCGTGTAGATATGCAAAACGATGCGGCCGAATTGATGGAAGTGGCGGGCTATAAAAATATTCGTTCATTCAAAAAGGATGATTTTCATCTCGGGCTTTCAAAGCACGAAATGGGAACGGCTCGCATGGGTAGAGACCCCAAAACCTCAGTACTCAATGCCCACAATCAGGTGTGGGGATGTAAGAACGTTTTTGTAACCGACGGTGCAGCTATGACCTCTTCTAACTGCGTAAACCCATCGCTGACTTATATGGCTCTCACGGCACGTGCCTGTGATTTTGCGGTAAAAGAACTTAAAAAGCGGAATTTATAAGATTAAAAAAGCTTTTCGTAAAGGTCTTTGTCGAATCCTACGGCTACTACTTTTTGATCTTCTATGATGGGGCGTTTGATGACCGATGTGTTTTGCATAATCAATTCTACGGCAGACAGAGGAGTTTCTAAAGCGTCTTTTTGTGCTTGGTCAAAGCCCTTGTAAGTCGTACTTTTTTTGTTTACGAGTTTGTCGAGTGGTATTTGTTGCATCCACTCTTCGAGTTTGTCTCTTGAAATACCCTCGGTTTTATAATTGTGAAACGTAAAAGTTTCGCCTTTGCCTTTTAGAAAATCTAATGATTTTTTTACTGTGTCGCAATTCGGAATTCCGTAAACTGTTAGCATCTTATGTTTTTATTTTCTCGCAAATTTAATACATTTTGAAGCTATCAAACGAAACAAGATTTGTATTTTAACACAAATTCATATTTGGCTCATTATTTGCTTTTAACTGAATATTAACAAGCAAATATTTGTTTAGAACTTAATAATTTTCAATTTTTACGAGCATTTTTTTAAACAATAGCATAAAATGATTTTTACTCCAATGAATTTCTTTAAAATTACGAGCCTAGCCGGCATTTTGCTTTTTGCAAGCTGTCAGTCGAAGTCGCAAAATAGCACTACACAAACAACGGCTTCCACCGAAAATATTGACAAAACTCAGGTAACGTGGAACCCAAGTATTGACGATGCACTAGCTCAGGCCAAGGCTTCAGGCAAATTGCTTTTTGTAGAGTGTTATTCGCCGACTTGTCCTGTTTGCCAGAGTATGGAGCCATTTTTCAAAAAAACCGAAGTTGCCACCAAGTACAACAGTAGCTTTATAAACTACAAACTCGACGTGGGCAATGCCGATCAAGTGAAGTTTTTGAACGACAGAAATATCTACTTGCCAAGCTTTCCGCAGTTTTTGTTTTTTGATGGCGACGGCAAAATTGTACACCAAGCCGAGGTTACGCCAGACATAAAAACTATCGTGACGGCTGCTGAAACTGCTTTAATTCCTGATAAAAGAGCTGCTAATTACAAAGCCAGATATGATAAAGGCGACAGAACTTTAGATTTGTTGGTACAGTTGGCCGCTTATGCGAGGCTTACGAAGGACACCACCTTGGCCATTACTGCCGCAGACGAAGTTTTTAAAATCTATCCAAAAGACCAACTCAACAGCGAAACCAGCTGGAAGCTGACCAAGAAATGTGTAACGGATATGGAAAATGGTTTTGCCGTGCATTGGTTCAATAACGTAGCTACAGCAGCAGCGTTCGAGAAGAAAGATGGCCATGCAGGTAATGAAAATAACATTCTGGGTGGCATCATACAGTCTTCGTTGTATAGCCAAAGAGGCCAAAATTATGGAACTGCAAAGCTGAATCTGGTAAAAAAATACATGAACCTATCCGGTGCAGGACAATATATAGAAAACGTAACTTGGGAGTTTGATTTAAAAGCACTTATAAGAGAAGGTAAGCCAGAGCAAGCATTAGCCATTGGCGAAAGAATGGCTGCGAAATTCGGTGCTAATGGGCAGTCGTTGGTGTATGTTGCCAGAGTTTTTAATGATTTTTATCCAAACAAAAATTATGCACCCAAGGCCACTGCATGGCTAAACAAAGCCAAAGGTTTGCTCAAAGAAGATAAATTTTTGGCGGAGTATTATTTTGAGTCAGCTAAACTAAACCAAAAATCTGGTGACTTAGCCAAAGCCAAAGCAGATGCCCAACAAGCAAGAAATTTAGCATCAAAAGCACAAGTTGATCTTACGAAATTCTCGGCTTTGATTGAGAAGTTGTAGAGGTAGGGAACGGTCTTTTTTGGTATTGAAACGTGATTGAAATTCTTTATTTTCTTATTATTAACTTTTTGGTAATTAGTATTTTATAAATATTTTACTTGTCGATACTTGGAGAAATGTGGCTAAAAAACATCGATTTCTCCAAGTATATCAACTTTCAAAGAGTTTATCCATGGTCACCTCGTTGGCTATTTCTTCCTGATAATATTGATTTTTCAAGGATGGATAAGTAGTTAAGATTGTTGTAAAAAGGGCTTTTTTTGTTTCTGTTGCGATTTTAAAAACTGCTTTTTTTATTCTTAATTTCTCGGCAAAGTTTTTATCTATTGCAAAATTCTCTTTCGTAAACTTGGCTTCACAAAGGTTTATACATTGGTCGGCTCGGTCTATTACCATGTCTATCTGAGCACCTGGATAAGTATAGTCACCTTTTTCCGACCAAATCAAATCCTGAAAAACCAAACTGTTCAATTATTTTCTTTAATTCAAAATGGATTAAGCTGTCTGTTTGCCCCATTTTTTCAGAAATTTGGTCTTCATTTAAATTTGTAGAAACTGGTTCACCATTTTGAAGGTTTGTATGTTCATTTCTCCAAAATTGTTCAACTTTTTTAAACTTTCTAAACGGGAGATGAGTTTTCGGTTGAATAGTTTTTGGGAGAATGTTGGTAGAGTAAGTAATGTTAAAAGAAGAGCACCGAAAAAACTCAAAATAATTACCCTCATATTCACAAATTGTATAAAAACTCAGGACAAAAATCAAAACCATTCTCCCAAGTAATATATCCATTCTCGACAATTACTTTTTTAAAATATTGAGGGTCTCTTAAAGCAGCAGAAACTCCATTTTTAATAAAGGGATTAATATCAACAGTTTTGCTTTTTCCATCATTAAATACAATTCCCAGTTGAAAATTTTCTTTTGGGAATGCACTAATTATTTTCGGTATTTGATTGTGCATTATACTAAGGGTTTAATTGGATTTGGTTGGCTCTCATTTCTCATTAATTCCCAATCTATCATAAGCTCTGCTCTATGTTCAATAGCCCATTCAATAACTAGATTATAAACCTTTTTCGGAAGCTGACCTTTTAATATTTCCATTGTCCTGATATCAATTTCCACTTCGAATTCATTGTAAATTGCATGAAAATGGGGAGGATTATGTTCGTTGTAGAACATTCTAATTATGATTCCCAAAAATCTACTAATTTCAGGTATAAAAACTTTAATCAATATACTAAAATAAGTTTTTCATATTTAAACACAAAATCTAACTATTATTCATGTTTGCAAATCCACCCGCTCAACTCACCCCAGCACCATTCCAAACCTCCTTATGAGGTTGCAGAAGGCTAAGTGAACCATCTTTGTCCTCAGCCATCAGAATCATGCCTTGCGACTCTATGCCCATCATCATTCTTGGGGCAAGATTGGCAATGAAAGTCACTTGTCGGCCAACCATTTCTTCTGGGCTGAAGTGCTCGGCTATTCCACTTAAAATGGTGCGTTTTTCTAGACCGTCATCTATTAGAAATTTTAATAATTTCTTGCTTTTTTTCACTGCTTCTGCTTCCAGAATGGTGCCTATTCTGATGTCTAGCTTCGCAAAATCATCAAATTGAATATTCTCTTTTATTGCTGCTACGGTTTTGCCTTCTAGTTCGTTCATGCGTTTGGCGTCGAGTAATTTTTGTACTTGTTTGTCTATGGTTTCGTCTTCTATTTTCTCAAAAAGCAATGACCCCGAGCCGATTTCTAATCCTATCGGCACCAAATCAGCATTTCCGGCATCAATCCATTCGTGTTTAGGCCCGTTAAGGTTCCATTCAGAAAGCTTCAATTGCTCAAACAATTTCTGTGAAGTAAACGGCAAAAACGGCTCGGCAACCAAGGCCAAAGTAGCCGTAATCTGCATCGCTATGTTCATAATGGTTTTTACACGTTCCGGGTCTTCTTTTATGGCTTTCCAAGGTTCGGTTTCGGCCAAATATTTGTTGCCAAGTCGGGCAATTTCCATCATACTCGCCAAAGCATCTCTAAACTTATAGTTCTTTATTGCATCCGATACGTCGCAGGGTAGTTGTTTCAATGCGTCAAGTGTCTGTTGGTCTATCTCACTTAGTTCGCCTCTTGCAGGCACTTTGCCATCATAAAACTTCTGCGTAAGCACCACAGTGCGGTTTACAAAGTTGCCGAAAATACCCACCAACTCCGAGTTGTTTTTGGTCTGGAAATCTTTCCAAGTAAAATCGTTGTCTTTGCTTTCTGGAGCATTGGCCGCCAAAGCATAACGCAACACATCTTGCTTGCCCGGAAATTCCTCCAGATATTCATGCAGCCACACCGCCCAGTTTCTTGAGGTCGATATCTTGTCGTTTTCCAAGTTCATAAACTCATTTGCAGGAACATTATCAGGTAAAACAAAGCTACCTTCGGCCATCAAAGTCGCAGGGAAAATAATACAATGAAACACGATATTGTCCTTCCCAATAAAATGAACCAGCTTTGTGTCCTCACTTTTCCAGTAGTCCTCCCAATTTTTTCCAGCAGTAGTAGCCCACTCTTTGGTCATCGAAATGTAGCCAATAGGTGCATCAAACCACACATATAGCACTTTTCCTTCTGTATCTGGCAAAGGCACTTTCACGCCCCAGTCTAGGTCGCGGGTCATGGCACGCGGCTGCAAGCCTTGCTTCAACCACGACTGACACTGCCCAAACACATTCGGCTTCCACTCAGGGTGGCTGTTTACATATTTTTCTATCTCAGGCTGCATTCTGTCCAGCGGCAGGTACCAGTTTTTCGTTGCTTTCATCACTGGTTTATTACCCGAAAGCGAAGATCTTGGATTAATCAAATCCGTAGGCGAAAGCGTTGAGCCACATTTTTCACATTGGTCGCCATAGGCATCAGGATTATGACAATTCGGGCATTCGCCTACAATATATCTATCCGCCAAAAATGTTTGAGCCGACTCGTCAAAATACTGCTCAGTTACTACTTCGTCAAAATATCCTTTATCGTAAAGCGTCTTAAAAATTTCCTGCGAAGTCTCGTGGTGAATCGGGTTCGATGTCCGAGAATAGATGTCAAACGAAATCCCAAACTGTTCAAACGAATCCTTAATAATACCGTAATACTTGTCCACCACTGCTTGTGGCGTAGTGCCCTCCTTTTTGGCCTTGATCGTTATCGGCACCCCGTGCTCGTCGGTGCCACTCACAAAAGCCACATCTTTGCCCTTGAGCCTCAAATACCGCACATAAATATCAGCAGGCAAGTAGCAGCCAGCCAAGTGGCCAATGTGTATAGGGCCGTTGGCATATATCAAAGCGGCAGTAACGGTATATCTTTTCGGATTGTTTTTCATCTTATTTTCTCAAAAAAATTCTCACTCCACACCATTTTAGAGTGATTTCGACTGCAAATTTAGTGAATAATTCTGACAAATAATTTGGGCATGTCCCCGCCACATTCCGCTATCGCTACATGTGTTGGGGTCGGGCTCTCTGCTCCCGCTCCACGCTTAGGCGTGGGAGCTCCGCGACGATCCCTCATGCGGGCATTTGAGCTAGAGGTTAGTTCAGTACCGCAGCTTTAATCGGATAAGGCATGCAGGAAAACGAAGTTCATTTATTAAACAATAGGGGTCTCACCTTCGATACTGCCCATACGTTAAAATTCGATTGCTCAAAATATTAGCAAAATGTGGCAAAATTTTTTAGCATAAAAAATTCCGTATACATTTGGTTCATAATAGAAGGCGTAAGCTATTCTAATTCAAGCTTTTCAAACATTATAAATATCAAATACCATGGCCAGAATTATCGTTCCGAAGCATTTAGTGAAGTCAAATCTTGAGATTATCTCTCTTTTGAGAACTCATTTTCCAGATTTATCCTATGAAAAATCTTGTTCGTTTAGTCATAATTTTTGTGGTACTCACAATGATGATAGTCAAACCTTAACGCCAGTTTTTAGAAGAGTAGGTGGCACATTAAGTATCAAGGGATTTGCTTGTTATTGAGCCCAACTAGTTCAGTGCTAATTAGAGAATAAAACTGTAATCAAACCATCATCGTCTAAAATAGTAAAGCCATGGCCAGAATAATTGTACCAAAGCACGTCGTGAAATCAAATGGAGAGATACCAGCTCTACTGAAGGCTCAGTTTCCTGATTTGATGCCCATGAAAATCAAATCTTACAGTCATTTTTATTTCGGAACGGTCAAACAAGGTAATCAAACTTTGATGCCTATTTTTCAAAGGGAGAATGGTACTTTGAGTATTAGAGGGTTTGTGTAAATGGAAAATCATGGTCTTGGGGTATATTCGGTAAGATGTCTTTTTTTTAAAATTCCTAAAACCTAAACCCTCTAAACTCCTTTCATATACTTTCCTGATTATATAGATCACAATTCTGGGAATGCTATTGGTATCCATTTTATGTGATTTTGTTGATTCCTGATTTAAACACATATCTAGATTACTTTTATTGATAAATTTAATTCTAGCATTCAAAAACACAGAAATTACTTTCTTAAACCCAAAAGCTAAATAGACATGCTTCTGAAATAATACCGAGCGGTCGGCCTCATCTGAAAATAGTCATTACGAACATTGAAAAACCTATTGAGATAGTTTTTAAGAGCATCGGAAATAGGTTGGTTGGTCTTCCGATGATTAAAGGCGGTCGCTATGGACTTTTATTGGAGCCGATTTTCTAATTACTTTTTTGGGTTAAATAATCCAACATTTCCATAAAAAACGTTATCTTCATCCTTCAATATTCAACCATTAAAAATGAAAGAAAATAATACTCAAAATCGTAGGAGATTTCTTACGCAGGCGGCCGTTGCAATTGGCGGTTTCATGATTGTTCCTCGCCACGTTTTAGGCGGTAAAAATACACTTGGAGAACTTTATCGTGCTCCCAGCGACATTATAAATCTAGGTTTTATTGGCACCGGAAAGCAGGCCAAAGGCTTGGCTAATTCTTTTCTGACTACTAACGAAGTGAGAATTAATGCCATAAGCGAAGTTTATAAAGCAAAGGCTGATCAGATGCTTGAACGCATAAAGATTGTTTATGAAAAAAATACAAATTTAGGCACATACACTGACATTGCCGTTTACAAAGATTATCGTGAATTATTAGCCAGAAAAGATATTGATGCGGTCGTTATTGCCACGCCAGATCACCAACATGCAGTGATGTCCGTCAATGCGGCCGCTGCGGGCAAAGATATTTATTGCGAAAAACCATTGGCACTTACAGTAAAAGAGGGAAGGGCAATGGTAAATGCAGCCCGGAAACACAAGAGCGTTTTCCAAACAGGTAGTATGCAACGGTCTTGGCCAGAGTTTCGACAAGCCGCTGAGTTGGTTCGGAACGGCTATATTGGCGAAATTAAACATATAAAGGTAAACGTTGGAAAACCGCCAGTAAAATATGATTTGCCAGGAGAATCTGTTCCTGAGGGGCTCGATTGGGAACTTTGGTTGGGACCAAACGCGTATATGCCTTTCAATTCTGAACTAGCTCCACCTATTAGCAAGGACGTATTCCCCAACTGGAGACTTTACAGGGAGTTTGGCGGAGGAATGGTGACCGACTGGGGTGCTCACATGTTTGATATTGTTCAGTGGGCTTTAGATATGGATGGCAGTGGCCCAGTTTCTCTCACTCCTCCTGATGGTAAAGATGTGAAATTCTTGACCCTAAAATACGCCAACGGAATTACCATGACCCACGAACCTTGGGATTGGAATAACGCCATACATTTCGTGGGATCGGAAGGAGAACTCAAAGTAGCACGAAAGAAAATTGAAACTAGTCCAACAGAATTAGCCACAAGGGTGATTGGTGAAAACGAAAAACATGTCTATAAAAGCGAAAATCATTACAAAGACTTTTTGCAAGCAATTCGTAACCGAAGTAAACCCATTTGTGATGTTGAGATTGGCCACCGTACGTCGTCTTTGTGCAATATTGCCAACATCGCTTATCAACTGAACAGGCCACTCGCTTGGAATCCTGAGAAGGAAATATTTGCGGGTGACAAAAAAGCAAATGATCTATTAGGCCGTAAACTCAATGGAGAATGGGGTGTCAAAATTTGATAAAAGTAATTTCTATTTAAAATAGAAAAGGAATTCATGAGTCTTGCTGAAGATTCATGAATTTTACTTTACGGTAGTTTGGCGAAATCTACTTGGGGCTTCATGTTTTTTAATGGTCTTTCAAAGGTAGTTTTTATGGCTGTGGTTTCGTTCGAAAAACCACAATTTTTGAGGTAAAAACCATCTCCTGAATTTCCACCCTCATAGTCTTTTCTGTAACCTATTCGGGCGGTGGCATCAGCTGTGAATGTGATTTTGGATATTTCGACCCAACCTTTTTTGGCGTCAAACGCCCATTGGTTTCCGTATTTAGCTTGACGGGCTTGGTTGCCGGTTTCTGGCTCGAAGTTTTCCAAAAATGAATAAAGGCCTTTCAAGTAGGTGTTGGTCTTTGGTCTTTTGAAACTCGCAATCAACAACCATTGGTTCGCTTCGGGAGCAAAGAAATATGCAGAGTAGGTAGTAAATCCAAGTCCATCAGGTTTGGCACCGACTAAAAATTTGTAGGAATTACCTACTTTCCAGTTGTATTTCAAATAACTTTGGCCACCAGCACCTTCGTTTCCAAACTCACCCGTGTACACATTTTGGCCTTTTCTTAGCAAAATTATCTTTTGATCTGCGGGTATTTTACTTGGGTCATCGGTGGTGAATGGACTCCAAATAGAAAACAAAACTCTCCTCTCGGTTTCTGAATTTACTTGCATACCAAAATATCCTTCTCCAAATCCATTAGCCATATAATAAGAGCCAATTACGTCGTTTTTCTCGGGTACGGTTATTTCTGAATAAAACCATTCGATGTTTTCTAAGGCTTCGGTGTTATAATTGAGATGAACAGAAGGTCCGCGTCTTCCCCAATAGAAGTAATTACCCTCGTTGTTTTTTACATACGAAGTTTCAGCGTTTACACAGCTTCCGCTTATTCCCAAATCAGTAATATTTCCGAAAGTAAGCCCTTGTTTTTCGATGCCAACGAGTTGTATTTCCACATATCCAGCCTTCACAATATCCCATTCACCGGCCATAGTTTCGGCTTCGCCTTTTAGTTCTATCACTTTACTTTTGCCGGAAATTGACACTTTAATTTTACTTTTTGCAGCAACTGAAAATACTGAAAGTTTAAGTTTACCAGCCTTGTTTACTTTGAAATAAACATTGCACACTTGATTAGAGTTAGTCCAGTTTTCAAGGCCTTTTTTAGTGATTTCAGCACCATTTATGACCCAAGCATTGCCCCCGAGTGGGATTTTTTGGAAGTTGGATTCATGCGAAATCATCACGGGGATGGCAATGGACTTACACCCTGAAAGAATGAAAAGGGAAATGATGAAACTTATTCTTTTTAATTTTAACATAAAATTATCTTTAATCCTTCTACATTTAAAAATTTACCATTATAAGAAATCAATTCTATATTTTCAGAAATAGCCTGGGCAATCAAAACCATGTCAAATGGGTCTTTATGAGTGAATTCTGTTTTTCTCAGTGTTTCTAAATGCTTTAAAGTAATTGGTAAACTCTCAAAGCCGTTTGATTTCAAAATGGTTTCAAAGTTACCATTAAATTCGAGTTTGCCTATTTTTTCTTTAATGCCAATTTCAAAGAAGCTGGCAACGCTAACGAAAATTGTATTTTCCGAATCTATTATCAAATCATAATGGTCTTTTTTTAGTTTAGCTGGTTATGATAACCACCAAATTAATATGTGTGTGTCAATTAGTATTTTTCTCATTTCGGAATATCTCACGGTTATCAAATAATTCATTTACAGCAACATCGGATTCTTCCCAAGTGCCCAAAACCTTGATTTTGCCCTTTAACTGTCCGGGTACTCGATTTTGTTTTTTTAAAGCGATTAACTCTACAACGGGCTGATTGTTACGAGCAATAATAATTTTCTCGCCATTGAGCACCTTATTTATCAATGCCGACAATTGACTGTTGGCATCGTGAATGTTAACGGTTTCCATAAGTTGCAATTTATTTAGCTAAGTTGGCTAATGGGTTTGTATTTTAATATTTTTTGGAAAGAATTTTCAAGGTCGAGAGAAGTATTTGTTTAGATTTTTCTAAAATTGCATAAAAATTCTTAAAATCATGGCCTCCATATTCACAAAAATAATAAATGGCGAAATTCCTTGCTACAAAATAGCTGAAACAGAAGATTTCTTTGCCTTTCTTGATGTTTTTCCATGTGCTCCGGGGCATACTTTGGTAGTGCCGAAGAAAGAAGTGGATTATCTCTTTGATCTTTCAGACGAGCTTTATAGTGGATTAATGGCCTTTGCAAAGTCTTTAGAACCGGCTATCAGAAAAGCTGTACCATGCAAAAGGGTAGGAGTGGCGGTAATTGGCTTAGAGGTTCCGCACGCACACGTGCATTTGATACCCATGAACAGCATGAACGATATGAATTTCAATTCCAAAATCAAGATTTCGCAAGAGGAATTGGCAGAAATTGCTGAGAAAATTAGAGAAAGTTTATAATGTCTTATTTTTAAAATCAGGATTAGCTTTAACCCTAAACTCATTCCAATAAACTACCCCAATAAACAAAAATGTAATTAACATGTGGTAAGGCACCGATATCCAATAACTATTAATGTGTATTTGGGTATTGGCTAAGATCATTAATCCAGCAAATATCAAGTAAGCTGAGATTTCTCTTAGTTCATAAGGTATTGGGTAATGCTTTTGCCCCAAAATATAGCAGGCCGCCACCATAAAAAACGAAGAAATAGTGAAGGTGATGGCACAGCCCAAATATCCAAGTCTAGGTATGAGAATGATATTGAGAATGATGGTTAAAATCATAGCACCAATGGTGAGATAAGTGCCAAATTTGGTTTTGTCTACCAGTTTAAACCAAATAGAGGTATTGCCATAAACACCTATAAATAAGTTGGCTAACAATAGAATCGGCACAATGTATAATCCTGAACGATAGTTTTCTCCTATCAAAAGACCTATCCAGTCGAGGTTGAGGCTAACGCCTACCCAAAGAATTATACAGGCTATTGTGAACCATTTGGTGCTGAGTGCTATTAAGTTCGGTGAGTTTTTGTCACCCATTTTTGAGAAAAAAAGTGGGTCGGCGGCATAGCGATAAGCCTGAACCACGAGCGTCATAAAAATGGATAATTTATAAACTTGGGAGTAAATGCTAAAAGCTTGATCGGGTTTCGGGAAGTCTGGGTAAAAACCTTCTGGAAGCAATTCTCTGAACATCAGCCGGTCAGCTGTAAGGTTGATAGCTCCTGCCAAACCCATAATCATAAGTGGATAGGCATAAACCAAAACTTCTTTTAACTTCGGCCAGTTTATGGTGAATTTGAAACCCACGAACTCTTTCCAAAGTAAGCCAAGCGTAAGCATGCTAGCCACATAATTGGCCCAAATGATGTAGTCAGGGCCGATATTGGCATTGTAAACAAAAGCCGCAAAAGGTTTTAGGTTAGGTAAGAATTTGTCTTTCAGTATGTTATTGCAGAAAATCAGATAGAAAGCATTTAAGAAAATATTAATAGCAATGTTGCTGATTTTTATGCCTACAAAACGCTTGGCTTTGTTTTGGGCTCGCAGTTTTACAAAAGCTATGGCACAAATGGCATCAATAGCGATAATAATGGCCAACATAATAACCAAGCGTTCTTTGCCAGGAAAACGCATGGCATTTACCAAAGGCGTGGCTCCTAAAATCAAACCCAAAGAAAGTACTCCGCTCAGAACGATAATGAAACTCAGAATGAGATTAAAATATTCGGATTGATTCTCTTTTTTGGAGCCAAATCTGAAAAAAGCGGTCTCCATACCGAAAGTAAACAGGATATTCAGAGGAATAACATAAGTGTAGAGTTGGGCGTTTTCGGTGAGGAGTTCGGGCTGAACAAAAACACGTGTGTGTACAATCACCAAAAGCCAGTTTAGCAAACGACCTACTATGCTACTCATTCCATAAAGCACGGTGTCACCAGCCAGTTTTTTTAATAAACTCATTTATAAAGATTCAAAATTGAGCCGCAATGTTCCGAATTTTTGGTCAAGAATGCAAAAGATTCTACGATTTTGAGTTTGCTAACACTAATTGCTCGAAAGGCCAAAGGTTTTTTATATTTTTACGCTTCAATTTATTCAAACTAAAAAATGAAAAAATACCTTTTCTTATTCGTTTTCGTCTTTGTTGCTATTTCGGTTTCTGCCCAACGTGAATTTTACGAGCTACGTGTTTACACCATGAAGTTTGGCTCGCCGGCTGCTGGACTGCACAATTATCTAGAAAAAGGTCTGATTGCTGCTTTGAATAGACAAGGCATTAAAAACATTGGAGCTTTTGAAGAGTGGAGCCAAGACAATCCTGCCAAAATATATGTATTGATTCCTTATGAGAGCATGTCGGCTTATGAAATGGTAACCAAGGCTGTGAATTCTGATAAAGTTTTTACAGAAAATTCTGCGGAATATAATGGCATTACCCAAGATAAAGTGCCATTTAGTAGGTATGAGACTTCGTTTTTCAATGCTTTTACAGGAATTCCACAAATGGTTAAACCAAAAACTGGGTCGATGGTTTTCGAACTTCGTACCTACGAAGGCTATATTGAAGATGCTTACCAAAGAAAAATAAAGATGTTTAACGAAGGTGAGTTACAGATTTTTAAAGAAACTGGACTGCATTCGGTTATGTTTGGTGAAAAAATTGCAGGACCACAAATGCCATGTTTAACTTATATGCTTGCCTTTAAAGACTTGGCTGAGCGTGATGCCAACTGGAAGAAATTCTCTGACCATCCAGAATGGAAACGCATCTCAAAATTACCAGAATATGCCAATACCGTTTCGAACATTCATCGCGTGTTTTTGAAGCCGCTGAAGTATTCGCAGTTGTGAAAGTAGAATTTATTCTTTTAATTTACTGATGTTTTTTTGAATATTAATTAATAAAACTATGAGCTCTCTAGAATTGAGATCGAATTTTCATTCTTTAATCGATAGGATTGATAATGAGCAACTTTTGCAAAAGTTTTACGAGGTTCTTTTAAATGCTAATAACTCAAATTTAGGTAATTTATGGAGTAAATTAAGTGATTTGGAACAAAAAGAGTTGCTCGAAATTGACCAAGAAACAGATGATTTAGAAAATACAGTTTCAAATGAAGTAGCTTTTGATAAATATCAGAAATGGCTTTAGAGTTAAGATGGTCAAAGGCGGCAACAAAAAGTTTTGACAAAATTATCACACATTTACTCGAGGATTGGGGTGAATTTACTGCCAAAACATATGTTCGAAAGGCATCTTTATTTTTAAATATTTTGTCTGAGTTTCCCGAGATGGGAGTTTTGGAAAACACTAAGAATAATATCAGAGGTTTCGTGCTCACCAAGAATACAACTGTGTTTTACAAAGTCAAAGGAGATGTAATTGTAATTTTGAACTTTTACGACAATAGAAAAAGACGTAAAAAATAACCCCTCAAATCCCACCCAAAACCTCACTCACCTTACTCACCCCATTTCCATTAAATGCTTCGATGGCGAAATAATATTTTACGCCAACATTCAAGGCTCTGATTTCTTTTTCCGAAGGTTCGTCTGCCCAAATTTGGTAGGTTTGGTAAAGTTTGTCGGGTGCTATGCCCCACAATATGTTGTAGCCTACGGCTCCTTCTACTTTTTCCCATTTTATGAATGCATTGCGTTCGTCGGTGTCACGTTTGGCCTCTAGATTTTTTGGTGTTTCGGGGGTATTGCCTCCGCCGTTTCCAAAAACTCTGATGTCGCTTACAGCCAAATTTGGCATCGGAACATGCACATTCTCAAACTTTATGTATCGAGCTTTTACTGCTTTGGGCAATTCTATATATGCATTTGGTCGGTCACGTTTTTCGTTGGTATTGTCTTCTATTTTTGTCCAATTTTTACCATCTAAAGAACTGTAAATTCTGTATTGAATATACACTTTCGGGAGTGCCGAATCATATATGTCAGACTTATAATCAGTGTAGTTGATTTGCAGAGCATTTACGGTGCAAACTTTTTCGAGGTCTATGCTCAGCCACTCGTTAGTTTTGTTGGTATTAGCCACCCAGAAAGTTCTTGGGTTTTCATCCGTTACCAAATTCGAGCTGAATTTGTCCTCTTTTTGTGATGAAGATTTCGTTGGTTTTTTGTACGAAAGCAACATCCAACCCGTAAATAGTTCGTCTTTATTGGTCCATTTTTTAGTAGGCAATTTGTGTGGAAAATCGGCAAAACGGGTGTTAGCGAACATCTGTCCATCTTTGTCAAATGCCGTAGGTACCATCTCAATTCTGCGTTCGAAATTCCAGTTTACGGCTATCCATGGCGTACCCATATTCCAGTAGTTGCCAAAATTGTCTTTGAAGGTACATCCATGGCCCATGCCTTGCATAAAGCCGCCCGGTTTGTACGATATCGGATTGTAAGGGGCATACTTGAACGGCCCCAGCGGGTGGTCGCCTACGTAAGTGCCATTGGCGTAGACGTTGTACTCGGTTCCTGGGGCACCATATTGGAGGTAATATTTGCCATTGTGCTTGGTCATCCATGCTCCCTCGGTAAATGGTGTTATATCTGATTTGTGGTCTTGACCGAAGCGTTCCCAACCGTGATTTACGGGGTCGAGGTATATAAATGGCTTATAGTCGCCTTTGTAAGTGAGTTTTTTGTCTTTGTCAAGCTGAGCTCCGAAAAGCGGGTAGGTATTAGAAGAGCCCCAATACATATACCATTCTTTCAGGTCTTCATCATAAAAAAGAGCCGGATCCCATGGGCCAACGTCTTTAGGTAGTTGAGGTAACCAACGGTTATAAAACTCCAGTTTTCCGGTTTTGGGTTGGGTGCTATAAAAAATCGGACGTTGCTGAAATGTTGATTGGAACAGAAACAATGTATCGTCTTTGCTCCAAGCTGCAGGGGCACACATATCTTCCATAGGCCAACGACTAGGTTTTATGTATCGCCAGTCTGAGAGGTCTTTCGAGTGCCAATAGCCACCTTGAATGGTATGAAAAAGGTAGTACTCGCCCCTGTGATTGATTACCACAGGATCAGCTCCACTTCTGTAAGATATTTTGTCATTCACCTGCTCCCAATTGTACTGGTAATTGACATCCATGGGGTTACAGTAAGTTTTCTTTTTGGTAGCATTGGCAGCAGGGATGTTGAGTTGCGGCAGTTGTGCTTTAGAAATATAACTAAATACCAAGAGGGTGAATAGTATCTTTTTCATAGAAAATGAGGTTGAATTATGTGCTAAATTACAAAGGTTTTTGGAAGAATACCAATACTCAATTCAATTTTGTTATTGAGAGCAAAGGGTTAGTTCAGGCGAGCGTAAAAAGGTTAATTTTATTTTGGTATTTCGAAGAATCCAAATAAAACTCGCTGTATCAAGGCTAGAACCTTCGATAGCGGGATTGTTGAAAGGCTAAAGTAGAACACACCTGTAAGCGATACTTTTATCACTTATCATTTCTACTGATACTGAGAAATAAGCGATAAAACCGTTTCGGTTTATTGGTTGGGTCTGATTGGAAGTTGGGTTAATAAAACATCGAATAAACTCTTGATTTATTGACAGATTGGGTGCTGAAAGTTGTGCAGATTTTTGTTGAATACTGGTTTTATGTTTTCTAAAATATATTATTTTCCCAATTCAATGAATTTGATTTGGGAAGTCCTAAATTAGAGATTCTTAACGGCTGGATGTCACCTTGCCCTCGATTCGAAAATCTTTTGTTTACGATGAATTCACAGAACAAAAATTCAGCTTAGGATTCAATTATTTTTACTGATTTTCTTCTTTATCGTATTCCAAAAGAAGTTTTTTTAGGTCTTCTTTGCTTGTGCCTTTTTTGGATTCAAAGTGAAGATTGATCACATAATCCTCAAGTAATCTTTCATGTTGAAATAGTGTATCCAAAACATGATTCAAGGAATATTCATTGATTTTTAGCTTAAATACTTTGTTAGCAGAAGAATCTACTTCAAATTTTTGTAGTTCAACTTGGCTGTAGCTTAGCTGTTCAATTTTTACAGAATAACTTTCATTTTCTTTTACATAAGGCTTGAAAAAATACGGACTGACTATGAAAATTAACATCATCGAAAAATTCCATAATACATGAGCGAAAAGGGATGAAATAAAGTTAAATCTAACTCTTAAAAACGTCAATATAAACCCGCCGATAGTTTGAGTAGCCACAAGCAAGGGAAGAACCCAATAAAAAAAGGTGGAATCATTTAAAAAATTCACACTGTGCACAAAACCAAAAGCTAAAACAGTAAAATATACTAGGAATCTGAAGATAAAATCCCATCTTTTTCTATTGATGAAAACTGAATAAAATTTGTTGTATCTCAGTCCGAGTCTAAAAATAACTTCTTCAATCAATGGAGCCCAAAGTGACGCCGCAATTAACATGGGTAAAAGCTTGTTGTCTTCATATATAATTCTTGTATTGGTAACGATGGGCTCTATTTTATTAATCACGTAGATTATGGCATTAATGACAACCATATTTAGGATAAACTCAAAAAACAAAATATAAAATATGTATTTTATGTTTGTTTTTAAACTCCAATTTTCAATTCTTTGATCATCTGGATTTTTTATAAAACTGAGAACCTCTAAAATTATTTTCTTCATTTTATTTGTATGTTTTTGTTAACAATTACTTTTTTTGAATTATAAACTACGTTCATCCAACTAAAGCTAGCCTCAATTGATGGTTATTGAAAAAATACAAAAATGGATAGTTGCTAAACGATTATTTATATCGATTTTTAAGTCGTGTAACTATTCAGTTTCAAATTCAGCAATTAGTTTAAAAGAATCAATACATTGCTAATTTACCTTTGCATTTATAATGCAAAATTCTAAAAAAAAGTAAGTTAAACAAAGTTGAGTAATTGAAATTTGAGTCTTTTTAATAACAAATGCTTATCATCAGTTCGATTTTAACCAAATTTATAAAATTTCCTAAATTGACTTGAATAGTTTCGAATATTTTATTCAAAACTCAAAAGCAAGACTGCACAAATCGTACAGCAGTAATTAATGCTACGTACAAACTGGTTTTTCCTTTCGTGAAAAGTTCACCAACCAATACCTAAGTCAGGTGCCAAACCATATCCCACCACAAATTTTAATGCCAAGAACCTATAATAATTATCAACCAATCTAACTTAAAAAGTAGGGAAGGAATAGGTAAAAGCCGATATAAGTAAAATAAAGACACGACTTTTTTTTGTTTACTCAGCAACTGAAAGCGAGGACTACCGTTAAGATTCCCAAATGTTGGAAAATAAGAAGAGTGGCCTTTGCCTCAACAAATTCTGCTGTCAAGTATTTCGGATCCATAATGGAAGTGTCACTGATAATCTAAGGTAAATTAATAAATGAGTTAGAGAAATTTGCGAGACAGGCTGTTATCAAGGAGACATAATTGTGCTATATTTTTAGGTTAAAGAAAAATTTGGGTTGTTTACGTCAAATTATGGTTTTTTGATTAAATGATAAATTAAATTCTTAGAATTGCTCTGAATTTCTGTTCCCATTAGAAATACTAAATTATATTTACCAGAAATTTACTTTCAGATGCTTCTAAGCGAACTTTTATATACAATTCCTCTCAAATCTGTATCGGGCAGAACGGATATAGAAATATCAAAAATCGAGTTTGATTCTAGAAAGATAGAGGCTAATACGCTGTTTGTGGCTGTTCCAGGCACGCAAGTTGATGGCCATGATTTTATTCAAAAAGCAATAGAAACAGGTGCTGCGGCAATTCTGTGCGAGAGATTTCCAGAACTTTTGGCAGAAAACATTACTTATATTTTGGCAGAAAATTCGGCCAAATGCATGGGCATTGCAGCAGGTAATTTTTACGGGAATCCGTCAAGAAATTTAACCTTGGTTGGAGTGACCGGCACAAATGGCAAAACATCTATTGCTACCTTGCTTTTTAACCTTTTTAGAAAATTGGGTTATAAATGTGGAATGCTTTCTACGGTTCAAAATCAGGTGGAAGACGAAATTATTCCTTCCACACACACCACGCCAGATTCTGTAAAAATTAATGAACTACTGAGCATAATGCACCAAAAAGGCTGTGTCTATGTCTTTATGGAGGTGAGCTCTCATGCAGTAGAAATGCAACGAATCTCGGGCTTGAGCTTTGCTGGAGGTATTTTCACCAACATCACGCAAGATCACCTCGATTTTCATTTGACATTTGATAATTATATAAAAGCCAAAAAAGGTTTTTTTGATATGTTGCCAAAATCGGCCTTTGCACTCACCAACGCCGATGATAAAAATGGCAGAGTAATGTTGCAAAACACTTCCGCCACCAAATATTCTTATTCACTTAAAAACATAGGAAACTTCAAAGGCAAGGTGATGGATTGCGGCCTTTTTGGTCTGCAAATGGATGTAAACGGTCAGGAAGTTTGGTTTAAATTGATCGGAAATTTCAATGCATATAATCTTTTGGCAGTTTATGGTACAGCCATGCTTTTGGGTGAAAATTCGGAAAATGTTCTAACAATTCTTTCAGAATTAAAACCACCACCAGGCCGTTTTGAGCAGATACTAGCCACTGACCACCGTGTTGGAATAGTGGATTACGCACATACGCCAGATGCTTTAGAGAACGTCTTAGAAACCATAAAAGACCTCAGAGAAGGCAACCAAAAAGTAATAACCGTGGTGGGCTGTGGTGGAAACCGAGACAAAGGTAAACGACCACTGATGGCCAAGATTGCATGTGAATTGTCTGATATAGTGATACTTACATCCGATAATCCAAGAAATGAAGAACCAGAAGATATCTTGGAAGATATGCAAGCGGGTGTAAGTATTACGCAGAAACGAAAGGTGATGCAAATTACGGATAGGAGAGAAGCCATAAGAAAAGCAGCGGAATTGGCTGGTTCGCAAGATATTATTTTGGTAGCTGGCAAAGGCCACGAAACCTATCAAGATGTTAAAGGAGTAAAAAGCCATTTTGATGATAAAGAAGAGTTGGGCTTGGCATTTAATGCTTGAAGTAAACGGTAAACTAAAATCATAATCGATAAAATATTTGAATACCGTAACCTTTAAGTTACTTTTGTATAATCATGAAAATCCGTGAAGTAGTTGCGTATGAAGATCACTTTATTAACTTTCTGAAAGACCAAGATAGAAAAGTTCAAGATAAGATTTTCAAAATAATTGATGCAATTGAGACTTTAGAAAGGATTCCTTCGAATTATTTAAAACATTTAGAAGGCACAAACGGGCTATATGAGGCTAGAATAAAGTTGGCCTCCAATATTTGGGGAGTTTTTTGTTTTTTTGACAAAGGAAAATTAGTGATTTTGCTAAATGGATTTACAAAAAAGACTGAAAAACTCCTAACAGTGAAATTCAGAGGGCTTTAAGTT
>CAMCYZ010000007.1 GCA_945885545.1 Spirosoma fluviale | reverse complement strand
AGAAATAAATCAAGTTAAATTGTATCAATTGACAATTCTGTAGACAATTCTGTTGGGATTTTCCCCTGAAACGGCAGATGAAATGGTTATTTGGTTCTCTGAAATTCCGTTTTCAATCAATACGTCTCTCAAAGCATAAGCTCTGTCTTCACCCAAAGTTCTGTCCCTGCCTGCGAGCGGAGAAATTTTGATTGTTTTTGATGAGTATATTAATTGATTTACAATAGTATTAACTAGCTTGAAGCTAGTGATTTCAGCACTGTTTTTCTTGAACACATTGCCGTTTAATGTGCTCCATCCATTTGGAGTTTTTACTTCCTCTGTCTTTGTAGCGGTAGATTTTTTCTCTGATAGTTTATCTACAATGCTTTTAGTGGTATTATTTTCTGTTATCGGCGTTGTTTTAGTTTTTTCCTTCGTAGTCGAACTTTCAATTTTTATATTTTCCTGAGGTTTGTTAAATACTGCTATTTCGGTACTTTTTATTTCCTCGGAAGACTCAACAGGTACAATATTTTTTTCGACGGGTAAGGCAGCCACTGAAGAGTCGGGAAGAAAATCCTCTGATTTCAGGTCAGTGTCTGGTTTTTCGGTAACAATAGTTTGCTCATTTGGAACGGTAAGCGTATTTTTTGTTGCGAATTTGGCATAGTATAAGGCAGATAGTCCAGCTATGCCCAATATCACCCAAGGTAATACTACCGCCCAATTGGTTTTTTTATCTTTTTTATCTTTTTGTGGCTTTGCGGGTGTTGTGGTTGTAGGATAGGAGTTATTCGAGGTCTTTTTAAATTGAAATATGTTGTTTATGGCTGGTGGCAGTGCATTTATGACTCCTTCGTTGATATCTTTAAAGTGATTTCTTAGACCTGCCAAATCTAGGTTTCCTTCTTTCATGGTTTTGCCTATAGATCCCAAAATTATTGGTGCAGAAAGGCTCAATAAAGAAGCGGCACTGGTTTTTCGTACCTCTGATATATCGGATATTTTCTCCACTAAAAGTGGGACTTTTTTGCCAAGAAAATGTGCCGAAATATTGTTTCCGATAGTGACAAGGAGCTGTGTTTTTTCAAAATTACTAGAAAACGACTCGATATTGTTGAAGATGTCGCCGGTATGTCCGCCGTCGTTGAGTACATTGATTATATTTGTAAGTTCTACATCCGAATCTGCATATTTTAACAAGCCCGCAAAGAAAGAATTTAGGCTAAGACCAAGGCCAGACTCCACCTCAGGGAGGTTTTCTCCTAAGAATGAGGATAAGTTTTCAACAGTTTTAGCTGAAATATTGCTTTTTATTTTTGATAAAAAATCCATTTTGTTTTTAATTAAAAATAGGTTTTGGACAAATTGTTGAGTTATTAAACAACTGTTAAACGTCAATTTAGTGTTTTAAATAATTTTACAAAAACCATGCCCATTTAATACGAAAAAAAACAATAAATATTAGAGGGCAATTTCTTTTTTGATTAAAAGGGAATCTAAAAACGTAAAAAAAGAATATCTCCCAAAAATGAAGATTTCTTTTGATTACTATTATCAGTTAACTTGCACTTAAGCCAACTCACTTATAAACGAAGCTGTAACTGGATGCTTCGATATTTTTTTACCGGCTCTTTTGTAGACGGGTACGTTTTGAATTGATAATCTGCTGTTATTTTATAAAGAATAGATTTGGGTTTCTTGGTCAATCTTACTTTGCCGGTGTAGAGTTTTTCGGCGGTCATGTTGTTTTCTTCAAAAATAAGGTAATGGCTATACCATCAAAGTCAAAAGTTTTTTTTAAGTTTTGAATTAAAGCGGCTTTATGTTGTCGTGTTTTTCACCGCTGGAAGTAATTAATTGTTTCTAGCTAGTCGTTTATTTAAGATGTTAGGCATTGTTAAATATTTTTATAATTTTTGAAAGTGTTTTACTTATTAAATACTTCCCAAAAAACTATAATTGTTTATTTTATGGTCAAATTATTGATATTTTAAACTTCGTGCCAAAATTGCCGAAGTGATTTTAGCGGATGAAATTGCAAGTGGAATTCCGCCACCAGGGTGAACACTTCCGCCTACAAAGAATAGGTTTTGGATTTCTTTTGAAAAATTGGGATGTCGAAGGAATGCCGCATATTTGTTATTTGAACTGTTACCATATAAAGCCCCTTGACTACTCGCTGTATTTGTTTCTATTTTTACAGGGTCTAGGATTCTTTCGGTTACAATATGTGGTTCTAGGTCAATATGAAGTGTTCTTTTTATTTTTTCAAGAATAGCTTTTTTTGTCTTTTGTGTAATTGCTTCCCATTCTTGCCCAGTGTTTGACGGGGCATTTATAAGCACAAACCAGTTTTCTGATCCTTCGGGAGCATCTGAGGGGATGATTTTACTGGTGATATTGATGTAGATGGTGGGGTCATCAAAAATATCTTTTAGCCCGAATTGATGGTTAAACTCTTTCTCATAGTCTTTGCTAAATAAGATATTATGTAAACCCAGTTCTTTAAATTCTCTATTAATTCCCCAATAAAATATTAATCCAGAACCACTTTTTTCTTGGTTAAGAGTTTTCATCGGCGGTTTTTGGTCGGGCATGAGTTTTAGATAGGTAGGCGTTACGTCCATATTACTCACCACCGCATCAAATTTTTTCAGTTCTCCGTTAATCGTTTTTAAAGCCGTTGCCAACTTGTTTGCCACGACTATTCGCTCGACTTTGGAATTGAAATGAAACTTTACTCCAAGTTCAAGGGCGAGTTTATGAAGGGCATCGGCTATTTGATACATGCCCTTTTCAGGTAAAAATGCCCCAATATTATATTCCAAATGTGGAATTATGCTCATAGTAGCGGGTGTATTATATGGACTAGATCCGTTGTAAGTGGCGTAGCGATTAAATAACTGAACGGTTTTAGGATTTGAAAACGATTGCTTATTAAAACTATTAAAAGTGTCGAAAATACCCATACTAAAGATATTTAGGTAGCCTCTAAAGGCATCTTTACTCAGCCATGTAGAAAGTTTGTGAAGACTTTTATGAATAAATAAACCACTAAGGATTTCATATTTGAATGCACTTTCTTTGAGGTAATTAAGTATTTTTCCTGGCTTTTCGTTTAGTACTTCAGATACCCTGTTGTCAAAATCATGGTTGTCAGCCGAAACGGTCAGGCGTGTTTGGTCTTCCCAAAAATATCTGCAGACTTCGTCTAGTTTTTGGTAATTAAAGTAGTCTTTAGGGTTTTTACCAGCAAGTTCAAAGAGCTCATCAACTAGAGCGGGGAGCGTAAAAAGTGATGGACCGCCATCAAATCGAAAACCTTCGGAGTGGAATTCGTTAATTTTTCCACCCGGATGGGCATTAGATTCAAAAACTTCTACATCAAACTTTAAAATGGCCAATCTTATGGCAACTGCAAGTCCTCCAGGTCCACTACCGATTACCGCTACTTTCTTCATTATTTTTTTGCTTTTTTAGAAAACCAAAGATGGTGAACAATGTTTTTATTTTGGTTTTCTTTCATGATTATTTATGATAATGTAACAAATTATGAGTATTTAGGTCGATTTTTACAAAGCTTTTGGGTAAATTGCCAAATAATTCTATTAACCCAATAAAGATTTTTTTCTTATCCCATGGCGAAAATTTTAGTAATTGACGACGAGAAAAGTATACGAGATGCCCTGAGAGACATTCTTGAATATGAAGGCTACGATGTGGACGAAGCCAAGGATGGTCAGGAAGGCCTAGATATGGTGTTGGCTTGCTTGTATGATGTTGCTTTGTGCGATATCAAAATGCCTAAAATGGATGGATTGGACGTTCTTTTAAAGGCAAAAGAAGAGGGTGTTATTACTCAATTTGTGATGGTGTCTGCTTTTGGTAACGTTGAGAACGCCGTAGAGGCTACCAAAAGGGGAGCGTTTGACTTTCTCACCAAGCCACCAGACTTGAACAGACTTTTGGTGACTGTTAGAAATGCCATTGAGAAGAGTAACGACGTTGAAGTTATTAAAACACTTAAAAGGCGTGTATACAAGCTAAACGAAATTGTTGGCGAGTCACTTCTAATATCTAAGGTAAAAGAAACCATTAACCGTGTAGCTCCTACGGAGGCAAGAATCTTAGTTACTGGGCCAAATGGATCAGGTAAAGAGATGGTTGCTAAGCAGATACATGAAAAAAGTAACAGGTTGAGAAAACCGTTGGTAGAGGTCAACTGTGCAGCTATACCTTCTGAGTTGATTGAAAGTGAACTCTTTGGTCACGAGAAGGGTGCATTTACCTCAGCTATAAAACAAAGAATTGGTAAGTTTGAACAGGCCGACAATGGTACACTTTTTTTAGACGAAATTGGTGATATGAGTCTTTCTGCTCAGGCTAAAGTTTTGCGTGCATTGCAAGAACACAAGATAACTCGAGTAGGTGGAGAAAAGGAAATAAAGATAAATGTAAGGATTATAGCGGCGACAAACAAAGACTTGAAAAAGGAAATAGCCGATGGTAACTTCCGAGAAGACCTTTACCATAGATTAAATGTTATTCCTGTTTACGTACCACCATTGGCGGAGCGTAGAGACGATATTCCTTTGTTGGCTGAAAAGTTTTTGGGAGATGTTGCTGAAGAATATGGCGATCAACCTAAGACGTTTTCACCAGAAGCAATGGAATATATGAAAAATCTCCCTTGGACTGGAAATGTAAGGGAGTTACGCAACGTAGTAGAGCGTTTGGTTATTATGTGTGATGCCACGATTAGCGTAGATGAGGTGAAATTGTATGCAGGTTTAGGATTGTAATCAGTTTCCGTTAGATATAAAAAAAGAGTCGGTTGTGACTCTTTTTTTTGCTTAATATTTTAAAGTAATTGGCCCGAGAAGGCCAGAATCTACTGGTTTCCAACTTGATGCGTCGAAGGGTTTATATTGAATATCCACAATGTTTATATCGTAGAACTTCTTCCAGTTCACCTTTTTAATGTCCATATATTTAATTTCATTAGCAGACAAATTCCTTACCTTAATTTTTATTTCATTTTGGTTTTTTAGTGTGCCTTCTGGTATTTCTAAATTGTAAGGCAAACTCCACGCAGTTCCAATATTAACTTCATTAATCCATACTTCAGCAGTTTCACGTACATCACCCAATGTGATTTGAGCTGGTTTTCCTATGGCACTCTCAGACAGATTGAAAGATCGGTGATATTCTCCATAACCGTTATAAAAACTAGCAAGAGAGTCTACCAAAGTCCAAGATTTGAGCGTATAAAGGGTTTGAGGGTTAGGTATTGTCGGTTTCCCTTCGGTGAATACTAATTTCCAGTTGGTACTCAAATCAACATTATTCGGATGGATTTTGATTGAATATGGTTTTATATTGTCTTTTTTGATATTAGAGAAAAATAGAAATAAGCTCTCGCCTGATTTCAACTCTAGATTTATCTTTTTTGAATTTCCTGATTTTGTTGTTTTAATCTCGAGCCATGTATTTGTTTTTGGGTCGTATAAATAGTTGTATTTGTATGTATTTTCGAAAGTCAAATCTCCCTTTTCAAATAATTGATGTTGATTCGCGATGAAATATAAAAGTCCATCCTCATAGTTTTTTCTCAAAAAATCTAGTCCTTTTTCTTGGATATTTTCTCTCTTTAGTATTTGTGTTTTTAGTTTCGAAATAACCGATGTGCTTACCGTATTTTTAAGGCTGGCTAATTCCTTCATGAAAATTTGCTGATTTTTCTCTAAGTTTAAGTATCCCGTTGTTTTTTGTGGTAGTGTTTGTTCGAAAATGGGTTTTAGTCCAACTGAATTTAATTTTTTGATACCTTGCAAAGTCTGAATTGGCATATATTCTACCTCTGGAATTATAATTGTTTTATAATTTGACCTGCTTAATTTCTGTTCTGCCATTTGGGTTATTTGCAAATCGGATACAAAATCAAAACTATATCCTGCAGTTTCTAAATCTTTCAACAGTTGACGGTATTTATCATTGAAAATGCCATTCTTCTCAATATTGTGAACGTCCATCATATAAACGCCCTTTTTGGGTTTATGCCAAAGGTCCCTGAATAGGGAAATATACTAGAACTTCATTGTCAGTAGTACTATTTTGAAGTAAATCCTGACAGTTTTCTATGTATTTGTTGATTAGCGGGAGTTCGTTCCAAAAGTGCGAGTTGAAATTAAAATTAGTTGATGCATAAAACATCCAGCCTGGCCATGATGCACCTACAGGCGTGTAATTGGCTCCGTGGTAGAAAATATGATTTACTCCACCCATAAATGACTCATCTATTATAGGTTTAACCTGTGATAAGCTCACCTTGAAATGATTCCCTAGCCAAGTTGCAGTTTCTGAACTCACCAGTTTTTTGCCAAAAATATTTGCTGGTGAAGAAGCCAATTTGAGCACCATTTTGTTGGGCTTGCCAAATTGCTTTTCACTATATTCAGGGTCTTGTCTATAAAGCGGAATATCAAATGGTTTTGAGCCAAAAAATTCTGTTTCAGGAATTGAATTGGCAGCATATAAATCCAAAACATTGCCCGGAGAACCATGCGACTCATTTCGGCTGAGTTTACCATATTTTTTTGCAAAAGCCGCGTAAGGCTGAGTGAATTCTTCCAAAAGCAAATCTGAAATAGTCAGTTGATAATCAGAGTATATTTGTTTTTCTTCTTCTGTAAATGTTGTTTTATTTTCAAAGATATTGAGATGTTCTCCTAGCTCATAGCCACGTTTACTTTTAAACTTCTCGAAAAAGTGCTCCGTCCAATCTGCTCCATACACCTCGTAAGAGTCATTATAGAAAGCCCGAATGCCAATATTGTTTTTAGCAAAAACGCTGTCGAACTTTGACAAGTAGTGTTCGACACTTGCTTTGTCGAAGTGGTCCAAAACCAAGCCCTCCGCTCCCGGAGCTGCTCTTTTAACTTGTTGTTTGGTGATTTTTGGTTTGAGAATAGGGAGTTGGTCAGCCTCATAAACGAGGTCAAAAGTTTTGGCGGCATGCTCGGGTTTTATATCTATTCCGCCAAAAGGCCAGCCTGTGCCGAGCGTCATATCTATCCCTAGATGTAGTTTCTTGGCTTCTTTTACTGTAAATTCCAGCATTTCGAGCCAATTCGGGCTCAGGAAATGAATAAAATTCTTTTCTTCACCTTTTACGCCATAGATAGGTATAATGTGTAAACCTCCAAAGCCCGCCTCTGCATATTTTTGAAGATTGGCTCTCAGGTCAGCTTTATTAACAGCACTACCTTGCCACCACCAATAAGCCCAAGGTTTGGCGGTATTTTGTGAAAAGCTTTTAAAGGAAATGAGGAAAAGAAATAGAATTAATTTACAGACTTTCATCAGGTTAGGTTGATTGTAGTTGTAAATATAAAGAATGGAATTTTAATTACTATTCTTTGGTGTCATGCTGCTAGGCTGTGTGCCGTGTTTATGGAACACGGATGACACGGATTTGACACGGATTACTATTTTTTTTGATATTGAAATTATATTCAAACATGGCCTATAGTGGTTAAAAGAAGGAATAATCAGTATTCATCCGTGTCCAATCGATCAAATTCGTGTTCTATCGAAACTTAATGCCATCAAAACAAATCAATACTCAAACTCCCCAAACTCACTAGAAATCGTCAACCTCTTGGTATCCGAAGCCTCTACTCTCCCCACAATCTGAGCAGGTATACCGAAGCTTTCTGATATTTTGATAATTTCTTCGGCGTGTTCTGTTGCAAGGTATACTTCTAGTCGGTGACCCATGTTGAAGACTTTGTACATTTCGGCCCACGATGTACCAGATTGCTCTTGGATGAGTTTGAATAGGGTAGGAATCGGGAATAAGTTATCTTTTGTGATGTGTAAATTATCTACAAAGTGTAGTATTTTCGTTTGTGCTCCGCCGCTGCAGTGTACCATGCCGTCTATTTTACCTTTGAGTTTTGTGAGGATTTCTTTTACAACAGGTGCATACGTACGTGTAGGAGAGAGTACCAATTTGCCCACATTTACCATCAAATCGTCCGAGACTTGAACCTTGTCAGTAAGAAGCTTTGAGCCACTGTAAACCAACGAACTATGAATATCTTGATCGTAACTTTCAGGATATCTTTCTGCATAAATACTGTCTAGAACGTCGTGGCGAGCGGATGTCAGGCCATTGCTGCCCATGCCTCCGTTGTATTCGGTTTCGTAAGTAGCTTTGCCATACGATGCCAAACCTACGATTACATTTCCAGGTTTTATATTAGCGTTGTCTATGATATCCGCTTTTTTCATGCGGGCTATCACGGTAGTATTTACGGTAATGGTTCTCACCAAATCGCCCACATCAGCCGTTTCACCACCCGTGCTGTATATTTCTACGCCATTGTTGCGGAGCATGGTTAGTACTTCCTCGCCACCGTTTATGATTTCTGCCAATACATCACCCGAAATTTTGTTTTTGTTTCTATCTATCGACGAAGACATCAAGATTGGTCCAGTAGCACCTACACAAAGTAGGTCGTCAGTGTTCATGATGATGGAGTCCTGAGCTATGCCTTTCCAAACTGACAAGTCGCCCGTTTCTTTCCAATACAAATACGCCAAAGATGTTTTTGTTCCGGCTCCGTCGGCATGCATGATGTTGCAATAGTCATCGTCTCCACCCAATATGTCAGGCGAAATTTTACAAAAAGCTTTTGGAAAAAGGCCTTTGTCAAGTTTTTCGATGGCTTTGTGAACATCTTCTTTGGAGGCAGATACGCCTCTTTGCATATAACGGTCAGACATAGTATAGAATTTTAAGTTGCAATTTACGGATTTTTGCCGTAAAAATGGAATTTTGCAAACTAGGAGTTTTTGATAAATTGCTCCAAAACACTCAGGTGTTGTTCAAATGCCTTTCGGCCATCTGCGGTAACCGAATACAGTGTGTTGGGCTTACGGCCAATAAATTCTTTTTGAACTAAAAGGTAACCAGCTTCTTCTAAGGCTTTTACGTGTGTGGCAAGGTTACCATCCGTTAGGTTTAACAGTTCTTTGAGCGAATTAAAATTCACAGACTCGTTGACCATCAATACCGACATGATGCCCAAGCGAGCTTTACTCTCAAAAGTTTTATTGAACTGTTCTAAAATCATTTATCGTACTTAAAATACATTAATCCGCCATACAAAATATGCAATAGACCGAAGCCAATCACCCAAAACAAAAAAGTATAACCTGTGAAAAATATACTCAAAAGACCGAGCGATATTTCGCACAAACCCAATGAAAAAACATCTCTAACGGTGTAGTTAGAAGCAAAAACAAGTGCCAAGCCATAAAATATTAATGTAGATGCGGCGGCCATCCACATGTTGTTTTGCTGTACCAAAGCCAGTGAATATATGGCTCCGGCTATCAGAGGAATGGTCAAATTTATTAATAATTTTTTAGATAAGTTATTCCACACTTTCTCATTTGATTTTTTGGCTTTCCTGATGGTGAAATATATTCCGCCAATCAAGGCCCCCAAAAGTGTAACAAGAGCTATTTTGAAAATATATTGTTTAAAGTCGCCCTCGACATTGGTGGCGTCAAGAATTCCCTGGGGGCTACTGTTGCCTGTAATTTCTACTTTTTTTGAATAAACCATAAAAGCACCAATGAGTGCGATGATTCCCGCCGAAATGCCGGATAATCCACTCAATGACAAAAACTTAGAGGATCGCTCCATGAGCGTTCTTATTTCTTTTAGGTTTTCGAGGTGTTCGTTCATCTCTTAAAATATTTTGGGTAAAAATACCATACATCCTACTATTACGGCGGCTATGGCCATAAACAAAACTCCAGCAGCCGCCATGTCTTTTACTTTGCCTATTACGGGATCCTGCTCAGCTTCTACTTTGTCACAAAGTTTTTCAATAGCCGAATTAAATGCCTCTGCCGACCAAACCAAGGCTATTGCAAAAATGACGATTATCCATTCGTTTCGGTCAATTTTAAACCAATAACCGGCAGAAATAACCAATAAGGTTGCTAGAAAATGAAATTGAGCGTTGTTTTCAAAACGTACCAAATGCACCATGCCTGCCAAAGCAAATTTAAAACTTCTAAGCATTTTTGATATTTTCATGCCTCAAAGATATTAAATTATAAAAAGATAAATATAAGCCAATCAACACAATACTAAAAACCAAAGTGGTCTGTATAGCTAACGGATTGTTGGTTTCAACTAATGATTGTTTGATAAGATGAGCAGGATTGGAGAACAAATCCCAGCTGTTGAATCTTGCAAAACGGCCAAGATATAGCCCAAAACCACTCAAAATGGCACTACTTATGACCAAAAACCAAGCTATTGTACTTCCGAACAGTTTTTTGGATAATGATTGGAAATTGTACATTGAATATAAACCCACAATCAAGCCTGTAAGTGCAGTTATAAAAATGCCAACGGAGTCAAACCACAACAAGTTTTTGGGCAAATGACCCAAGTGCATCAAGTCGGTGATGATATACGGTGAGTTTGGGAAAAACAAAAGCCAAGTTGTCATCAGGCCTATAATTGCTATTTTCAAACTAAGTTTTTTAAACCCAAAATTGTCATGTATTTTTTTTGCTAAAAAAATAAAAATTATGGGAGTGATGGCTAAAAATAGATTCCAAACTAGGAAAAGGCCTAAAAACGTGCCCGTTTTATAGATCCTAAGAAAGAGTAGAAAAGAACATAAGGCCATCAAAATCAAAACGCTGATGGTGGGTTTGCTCGGTCTTAAATTCATTTTTGAGATAATTAAAAAGTACTTTGTGTTTCAAAGTAAGTTCTTATTTTTAGCTTTTCATAATTTTTACGTCTGTTTTTTTCCTATGCTAACTACTAAACTTTTGGATTTTCAATTCAATTTATGAATTATTGAGCCCTTGAACGTATTTTTGTGAAAAAATCATCATACGAATGCCTAAGGCAAAACATGTAAAAGAATCGCTAACCATCATGACAGAGATGGTAATGCCTAATGATACCAATACTTTAGGGAATTTAATGGGTGGAAACCTGATGAGAATGATGGACGTGGCAGCAGCTATAGCCGCACAAAAACACAGCAACAGAATTGTTGTAACGGCTTCAGTAGATAATGTGTCTTTCGTAAATCCTATTCCTCTAGGCAATGTGGTTACCCTCGAAGCCAAAATCACGAGGGCGTTTAATACCTCCATGGAGGTAGTAGTGGAGGTGTTTTCTGAAAATATTCCAGCAGGACAAAAAAGCAAAACCAATCAGGCTTTTTTGACTTTTGTGGCTGTAGATCAATCAGGTAGGCCAATAGAAATTGCGGAAGCTATTCCAGAATCTGAGCTTGAGTTTGAGTTTTTTTCAGGGGCTTTGCGTAGAAGACAACTGCGGTTGGTTTTGGCTGGGAGAATGAAGCCTGAGGAGGCCACCGAACTAAAAGCAATTTTTAAGATGTAAAATTGCACAAATTCACTAATTTTGTATCATCATTTTTTTGGCTCCATAGTTTAATGGATAGAACGGAGGTTTCCGGTACCTCTGGTGTGGGTTCGATTCCCTCTGGGGCTACTTGTTTTTTGAGAATTATGACTTTTACAAGTAATCTTGCTTCAAAGACAGCTCACCTCATCACTACTGAATCAATAATCTCATTCTAAATGTGGTCTTGAAATTCAATTCTTTATGGATAGTTATAAAAATCTTCCGTGTATTTGTTCTTTTCTGAGATGTTATGCAGACTGTTTTTGAAGTGTTTTTTTTGCAAGATTATAAAATCCTTCGACTCCAGTTTTTGTTGGTCATAAGACCGTGTCAATATTACCTCCTATTCGGTGCCGTGTTTTTCTAAAATGCTGGCAATCTCTCTCCCAAAACAAGGAAAGGCAAAGTTGCATAAAAGTTCCATGCCGAACAATCGGGCAATACCTAAGGCCACATCATAATACATAGAGCATAGCACTTTGGGAAGTTAAAAAACGAAGCTCCAAAATAAAGTGATCTGCCACCATAGTTTTCAGAATTGTTAAAAAAAAGGTTGGGGTTTTGTGCACAATTGTCAGCTACAACTATTTTTTTAAACAAGCCTCTCAGAATTATTTTTAAGCCATCCACTGTCATGGTATATTCCAAAACGAGTTTCTATTAGAATTTGTGGACTTCAAAATTAAAAAAAATGTTTAGACTGTGTTCAAATGAAACATGCATGACTAAGCCTTCAGACACACAGAGAAATGATTATTTCTTAGCGTCTTTGTGCCTTAGCGGTAAATTATAAACATATGAAAATTCGTATTATCGATTTTCGAGAAAAAGAAATGTAAATTGTTTTGGTCGATACATTTTTGGATTCAATCTTCCAATTTTTAATACTTTTCAAAAGACTAATAAATTATTTTAAAAAAAAGTGAATTGCCGCTTCATTTAACCAAAAAATCGCTTTATTTTTAGGAAAATTAAATATTCAACCATAGAAATATGAATGATTTTCAGATAAAAGAACAAGCCAATGTTTACGACGTTGTAATTGTTGGCTCAGGAGCTGGTGGTGGTATGGCGGCTTATCAATTGACCAAAGCAGGGGCAAAAGTTTGCCTTCTGGAAGCTGGAGGTTATTTTGACCCCGCCGACCCTAAGTATATCAACCAACTAAAAGGCCCGTGGGAATCACCACGAAGGGGAGCAAGCACACTTCGTGCTTTTGGCGACTTTGACGCAGCTTGGGGTGGTTGGGAAATTGACGGAGAGCCTTATACCCGTAAAAAAGGCACAGAGTTTGACTGGTTTCGCTCAAGAATGCTAGGAGGCCGAACCAACCACTGGGGGCGTATTTCTTTGCGTTTTGGTCCGAAAGATTTCAAAAGAAAAAGTGTAGATGGATTGGGTGACGACTGGCCTATCAGCTATGACGATATGGCTCCATATTATGACGAAGTAGATAAACTAATTGGAGTATTTGGCACAAAAGAAGGTTTAGCCAACGACCCTGACAGTATTTTTCTGCCAGCACCTAAGCCTCGTCTGCATGAGTTGATGCTCATGGAAGCCAACAAAAAAACTGGGGTTTTGACTATACCTTCGCGTATGTCGATGCTTACCAAACCTATCAATGGCCGTGGTGAATGTTTTTATTGTGGACAATGTAGTAGAGGATGTATGGCTTATGCCGACTTCTCATCTTCATCTGTTTTGGTCATTCCGGCTATGAAAACGGGCAATCTGACCCTCATAAATAATGCTATGGCTCGTGAAGTACTTACCGACGAAACCGGAAAAGCCACAGGTGTTTCGTTTGTAAACAAATATACATTAGAAGAAACTACGGTAAGAGGTAAAATAGTAATACTCGCTGCAAGTGCTTGTGAATCATCTCGATTGCTTTTGAATTCTAAGTCTGGAAATCATCCAAACGGCTTGGCCAATGCATCGGGTATTGTGGGTAAATATCTCCACGATAGTACAGGTGCAAGTAGAAGTGCCTTTATTCCTCATTTGACAAATCGCAAAAGATTCAACGAAGACGGAGTGGGGGGTATGCACGTTTACTCACCTTGGTGGTTAGACAACTCCAAACTCGATTTTCCGAGAGGTTATCACATAGAATATGGTGGCGGACAACGTATGCCGGGTTACGGATTTGGCTTTGGTATGGAAAATGTCAATGGAAAACATCCTGACAGATCTGGTAAAATGAAGGAAGCTGGTGGTTATGGTGCATCCTTAAAGGACGACTACAGATTTTTCTATGGTACTGACATAGGTATGGCAGGTAGGGGTGAGGCGGTAGCTCGTGAGGATAATTACTGCGAAATCGATCCTAATGTGGTGGATAAATATGGAATTCCAGTGTTGCGATTCAACTACAAATGGAGCGATTATGAAATCAAGCAGGCGAAGCACATGCAGGATACATTTGAGGAAATAATTCATGCTTTGGGTGGTATTCCGAACGGCACTAAACCTGGGGCAGACAATAATTATGGTCTAGCAGCACCAGGGCGTATCATTCACGAGGTAGGTACAGTAAGAATGGGTAATGATCCATCAAAATCTGCCTTGAATAGCCAATGTCAGGCCCATGATGTCAAAAACTTATTTGTAGTGGATGGCGGTCCGTTTGTTTCGCAAGCCGACAAAAACCCGACATGGACTATCTTGGCCTTGTCGCTTAGGGCGTCTGAGTTTATCATGAAAGAGGTAAAAGCAAAGAATCTGTAAAAATTCTTGATTTAAAAGATTATAAAAATGAAAAGAAGAGATTTATTAAAAAATATAGGCTTAGGTACAGCGGGTGTAATGGTTTCAGGAGAGGCCATGAGTCAGGTAAAACCCAAAGTTGCACCTGTTAAAGAAATACCAGAAGCTCAAAATGGCAAATTGCGTGATGAAATTATTCATGACAATAAATTGAAAGCAGCCAAGTTTTTCACGCCGGCTGAATTGGCCACTATTACGGTTTTGTCTGACATTATTATCCCTGCAGATTCCAAGTCAGGCAGTGCTAGTCAGGCCGGAGTACCGGCTTTTATAGAGTTTATTGCTAAAGACATGCCGCAGCACCAAACGCCTTTGCGAGGAGGATTGATGTGGTTAAACACACAGTCTAAAAAAATGTTTTCGAAGAAATTTGTTGCATTGACTCCTGCCGATAGACTCAAAGTCGTGGATTTGATTGCCTATCCAAATAAGGCCAAGAAAGAGCACTCGCAAGGGGTGAGTTTTTTCAATTTGATGCGTAATCTTACCGCAACAGGCTTTTTTACTACAGAAATGGGTGTAAAAGACCTTGGCTACATGGGCAATACGCCGAATAAGTGGGACGGTGTTCCAGATGACGTTTTAAAACAATATAACCTCAGCTACAACGAATGGGAAAAGCATTTGGCAAAATAATAGGCTATGCTTTTTTATTTTTAAATTTTCATATAGGTTTCGCTCAAGCAGACTCAACCGTTTTGCTTGGCGAGACCATTGTCAAGGGATTTGAAACCAATCAAAGTATATTAAAAACTGGGGCATCGGTAAGCAAAATTGTTTTAAAAGATATAGAACGATTTTCAAACACCACGCCTTTGGAAGTTCTGAACACGCAGGCTGGAGTCAGACTGGAGGAGCGGTCGCCTGGTAGCTTCAGATTGGCCATCAGAGGTAGTTCGTTGCGGTCACCCTTTGGCGTCAGAAATGTGAAGGTGTATTGGAATGGCATTCCTATCTCTGACGGAAACGGGCAAAGCTATTTTAATCAGCTTGATATCAATAGTGTGGGTTCAATAGAAATTCTAAAAGGGCCTTCAGGAAGTATTTATGGAGCAGGAATTGGCGGGGTGCTGAATCTTCAAACCAAAAACGCTGTTGCTGGTAATGCTGTAAGTACGGGTTTGCATGTCGGAAGCTTCAATACTTTAAATTCTTTTTTATCCTATCAAAACGGAACGAGCAAGAACAATTTGTTTTTGAATTTTTCGACCAACAAAACCGACGGATACAGAGAAAATTCGGCGATGAATCGTCAGACACTCAATTTGAGCAATACTTTTTTTCTGAAAAAACATAGTCTTAGTGTTTTTGGATTGTTTTCTGACCTTGGTTACTTAACTCCTGGCGGACTTACTTTGGCACAAATGGAGGCCAATCCCAAATCCGCAAGGCCTAAAACTCCCGCAACCCCGGGTACATTAGAACAAAAAGCTGGGATACATCAGAAAATTGGTATTATCGGGGCATCTGATACTTGGAACATCGGTCAAGGTTTTGAACTTAATTCTGCCGTGTTTTTTACGGCCAATGCTTTACACAATCCCTTCATTACCAATTATGAACAGCGAAATGAGCAAACTGCAGGTTATCGATTAGTTCTTTCTAAAAGTGTGCAAAATCTTAAGTTTTGGGTTGGCTCAGAGGGTTTGCGAACCGCTTCGAGTTTTGAGGTGTATGATAATAATTTGGGAGAAAAAGGTAAGCAGAGATATACCGATAATATAAATTCTGGACAAAATTCAGTCTTTTTTCAAGGTCAATGGTCGCTCCCCTATGCATTTGTACTAACATCAGGATTCAGTCTAAATACTCAAAAGTATGATTTTGAAAGAATGCCTATATTGGCGTCCGTGGCTAAAATTGACATTTCGGATAAACCCGCAGTTCCGTTCTCGCCAAGGGTTTCTTTGCTTAAAGGTTTCGGGAAAAACACCTCGGTTTTTGTTAATCTGAGCAGTGGTTTTTCTTCTCCTACCGCCCAAGAGTTGGTATCGACTGTTCAAAATTCACCCAATTTTCAATTGCTCACTGCCGAAAAGGGCTTGAATAAAGAACTTGGTTTTAAGCACATAAGCAATACTTTTTGGAATTCTGAATTGGTGTTTTTTCAGCAGAATATAAGAAATGGATTGGTCAGGAATCTTTTAGCCAACGGAAATGAGTATTTCCTAAACACTGGAGAAATTTTGCAAAATGGAATAGAGTTTTCCAATTTGTTTATTTTACAAAAAGTAAACGAAACCAAGTTTATACGAGCAGCTAATTTGGGGCTTAATTTTGTTTATAATGAATTTAGCTATAAAAAGTTTATGTCTGGGGCTACTGACTTTGGAGGGAAAGAACTGCCTGGTGTGCCCAAGAATAATCTTTTTTTGAAGTTAGATGTAGAGCAACACAGTGGCTTCTTCTTTAATTTTGATTTAAATTATTTGTCAAAAATACCCTTGAATGATCTCAACTCAGTTTATGCTGAGGAGGCGTTTCTTTCTCAGGCAAGGTTGGGATTTGTCAAGTCTATCCGCAAGCTAGAATTTAGAATTTATGCGGGCATAGATAATTTGCTAAATGAAAAATATTCCGCCGGGTATGATTTCAATGCCTTCGGCAATAGATTTTATAATCCATCGCCACCACGAAATTATAACGGTGGCCTCAAGCTTGACTTTAAGTTTTGAAAGCATGGAGTCTGAATTTGAGAATTTCGTAATACATGGCCATAGAGGATGCAGAGGTTTATTGCCCGAAAATACCATTCAGGCTTTCAGAAAAGCTCTGGAGCTAGGTGTCGATTTTTTAGAGTTAGATGTGGTTGTTTCGAAAGATAAAAAGGTGGTGGTCTCGCATGAGCCATATTTTAACCCGATTTTCTCCACCAAACCAGACGGAAAACCAGTTCTTTCAGTCAAAGAAACCAATATTTATGAACTGAATTATAAAGAAATTCGGTCTTATGATGTCGGTTTGAGAGGTCATTCAGGCTTTCCGGATCAGAATAAAGTGGCTTCATTTAAACCATTACTTTCGGATGTCATTGATTTGATATCAGCGTTTCGTTTATCGTTTAGTTCGAAATCATTTGGTCTTAACATT
The DNA here is from genome assembly GCA_945885545.1 of Spirosoma fluviale. Taxonomy (GTDB): domain Bacteria; phylum Bacteroidota; class Bacteroidia; order Cytophagales; family Spirosomataceae; genus Leadbetterella; species Leadbetterella lacustris. The sequence goes on along the minus strand of CAMCYZ010000007.1, from coordinate 24,991 downwards.
GAGTTAAAGAGTCTTCCATTTGAATATAACGTTTCGCAACCCGAGCCGTTTGAATTTGTATCTTTAGTGTTGAAAGAGTTGCATCTAATTGATAGTAAGGTAGATGTGGTTTTACAGAGTTTTGATGTTAATGTTTTGAAAATTTTGCACTGGCAGCGACAATCTTCCCTATACTTTGATATATCTTTTCTTGTTGAGCCAGAAGATGATAACGAAATTGATTCCAATCTTGAAAAACTCGGATTTAAACCCGATATTTGGAGTCCAAATTTCAGTGTTTTGTCGAAAACTAAAGTTGATTATCTGCACCAAAAAGGTATAAAAGTTATACCTTGGACTGTAAATGAAATCAGCGATATGAGCCAAATGCTGAACTTGGGTTGTGATGGCATCATTACAGATTATCCCGACAGAGCCATAGCGTACATCCAAAAATAAGTTTTATTTTGAGCTTAATTACCGAAGTAGTAGGATTTTTCATAAAAAGACGAAGGTCTCGCATCGAGCATTTTAAGATGTATCCGGTGGAGACCCAAAGCGAGCAGTTTTTTAGTTTGATAGACCGAGCCAAGTTCACAGAGTTTGGTCATAAATATAACTTCGCCAGCATAACTACCATTAAGGATTATCAAGATAGGGTTCCTGTGGTTAGTTATGAGCAGCATTATCCTTGGATAGAGCGTGTAATGCGTGGCGAAAAAAACATTCTTTGGCCTTCAGAAATCAACTGGTTTTCGAAGTCATCTGGGACTACAAATTCTCGGAGTAAGTTCATTCCTGTTTCGGAAGAATCTCTCGAGGAATGTAATTATAGAGGTGGTAAGGATTTGCTGACTTTATATTTTGATAACAAAATCGACTCGCAGCTTTTTGATGGTAAAAGTATATCCATAGGCGGGTCATTACACCCAAATCCTTTCAATACGTCTTCCATGACTGGGGATATTTCGGCCATAATTACCCGGAACATGCCCAAATGGGCCGAAATGTTTCGTATCCCACCTCCAGAAATTGCACTGTTGGAACGCTGGGAAGACAAAATGGAACGAATGATAGAGATTTGTTCCAAAGAAAACGTCACGGGTATAGCAGGTGTCCCCACTTGGACGGTAGTCCTAATAGAAAGCATAGTGGAACGTATGGGAGCCAAAAATGCATTAGAAGTTTGGCCGAATTTCGAAGTGTTTTTTCACGGAGCGGTTTCGTTTACACCCTATAGAAGTCTTTTTAGAGATAGGCTTTTTCCGAGTGACAAAGTCAATTATTTCGAAGCTTATAACGCTTCCGAAGGTTTTTTTGCCATTCAAGACGACTTCGCTTTGCAGGATCAGATGCTTCTGATGCTTGATTATGGAATTTTTTATGAATTTTTGCCTGTAGAAGAATGGGACAAGGATTTCCCGAAAGCATTGACACTCGACGAAGTGGAATTGGAGAAAAGTTACGCGATGGTGATTTCTACAAACGGAGGTTTGTGGCGGTACAAAATTGGCGATACCGTAAAGTTTACCTCGAAATATCCTTTTAGAATAAAAATTACTGGACGTACCAAGCACTTTATAAATGCATTTGGAGAGGAATTGATGGTAGAGAATGCCGACCAAGCACTTACGGTTGCTGCAGCTAGTGCTAATGTGGATTTGAAAGAGTATACAGCTGGACCTATTTATATGGATTCTGACAGCAAAGGTGGCCATGAGTGGATTATAGAATGTTCACAAATTCCTGAAAATCAGGATGAATTTATAGATGTTTTAGACAAGAAACTGCGTGACGTTAACTCCGATTATGATGCCAAAAGGCAGAATGACATCGCTTTGGTGAAACCCAAGGTTCATTTTGTAGCTAACGGAACATTCTACACTTGGATGGAGAAACGTGGAAAGCTCGGTGGACAGCACAAAGTGCCAAGGCTGAGTAATTCAAGAGAATATTTGGAGGAAATTTTGGAAATAATAACATAAGTAGGTCACATGAAAGCAATTATTGTTGGTTCTTCGGGTTTGGTCGGGAGTAGTTTGGTCAAGCAATTGGACAATGATGATGCTTTTACTAATATTCGAGCATTGGTCAGGAAGAAATCTGGGCACATGTACAGGAAAGTTGAAGAGATTGAAGTAGATTTCAACAATTTGCCTGAGGAGGTTTTTGTGGGTGCTGAAATAGTTTTTTGTTGCTTAGGTACAACCATCAAAAAGGCTGCTAGTCAGGAGGCTTTCCGAAAAGTAGATTTTGAATATCCACTGGTTACCGCAAAAATAGCAAAAGCGAAAGGGGTAAAATGCTTCGCCATAATAACGTCCATGGGTTCTGATGCTTCATCTACTGTTTTTTATAATAGAGTCAAGGGCGAAATAGAAAATGCCTTAACGGATTTAAACTTTGACCGCTTGGGTATTTTTCGACCTTCATTGTTGCTGGGCGAAAGATCCGAAACCAGAATAGGAGAGCGAATTGGTCAAATAGTTATGAACTTTTTCCAATTTTTGATACCCAAAAATTACAAGGCCACTGACGTACAAAAAGTAGCAACAGCTATGCTGAAATTTGCCAAACAAACAGATAAAAAGGAAAAAACAGTGATTTTATCTGGAGAAATGTATTAATCCCATTTATAGCTGGAGCCTAACAAAAAATCCTCATCATTTTTTTTAGCGTGGTGCTTATCGTGAAAATCGTCCTCGGTGTTTTTAAACTGCTCAAAATCCACGTGTGGCATAAGTTCAGACTTGATGTGATTTACAGTTTCTTGAAGAGCCTCTACTACTTTGTCAAAATCCTCTTTGTATATGAAGAGTTTACTTTTTTCATAAACAAAGTCTCCGTCTTTTTGAAATCGACGGCTTTCTGTAACGGTGAGATAATAGTCGTTCGAACGGGTGGCTCGGACATCAAAAAAATATGTTCTTTTTCCTGCTCTTATTTTCTTTGAAAAAATCTTTTCTTGTTCTTCTCTTTCCACGGGATGTATTCTTAAGGGGTTAGTTACTGCTCCAAAAATAAGTTTTAATTAATACAAATAAAAAACATTAACTCAAAAATGCAGACCGATTTGCCTGAAAAACATCAAAAAATAAATATTTTTTTGTACTTTGTAGTTAAGATTGACCAAAAGTCCTTTTTGACGTCAGTAAAATTTAATTAAATCTATTCTTTTGCAAATATGAATTTGAGGAATAAACATATTTTGAATTACATTACTTATATGCTTTTTGTAATATTTTTTACAGGAAAGTTAAACGCACAAAAAGTAGAAATAGGGAAGGCTTTTAAAGGTACGGCGTCTTATTATCACAAGAAGTTTAGCGGAAGAAAAACAGCGAGTGGCGAAAGACTGAACAATAGTGATTTTACTTGTGCACATAAGTATTTCCCGTTTGGTACAATGATTGAAGTAGAAAATCCAGGAACTAAAATATGGGTGGTAGTTAGAGTTAACGATAGAGGACCTTTTTCAAAAAACAGAGTTTTGGATCTAACATACGAAGCAGCCAAGAAGTTGGGGATGGTTAGTAAAGGCGTAATAAGGATTAATGCCAAAGTGGTAGGGAAAGATGGAGAGATTTTATTGTTTAGAGAAGGAAGTACTGAGCATAATTTTCAACAGATTTTTCCGAAAGATAGCTTAAAAGTGGTGATACCCTATTTGCCAGAAACTTCGGCTTCGAAAAAAAATAATTAAATGCAGAAATTAGATTTATCTAAAATACGAGAATACGGCAATCTCGACTTTTTGTCGAAACAATTGGTGGAAGGGTTCATTACCGGCCTTCATAAATCGCCATTTCATGGCTTTTCGGTTGAGTTTGCCGAGCATAGGTTGTATAATTCAGGTGAAAGTACGCGATATATAGACTGGAAGGTGTTTGCTAAGACGGATAAGCTTTTTGTGAAGCGATTTGAGGAGGAAACCAACTTGCGGTGTCATTTGCTGGTTGATGTGTCTTCATCGATGTATTATCCGATAAAAAATAACGGTAAACTTACTTTTTCTACTTTAGCAGCGGGTACGCTGGCCAATATGCTTCAAAGGCAACGAGATGCGGTGAGTTTGGTGACTTTTTCTGATGAAATAGAAACGCACACCGAGTGCAAGTCTACTACCACCCACATCATGAAGGTTTATCATGAGCTAGAAAAAGTATTGAATCGCAAGCAAACGCTCCAGAAAACATCGGTGGTGGAGACACTACATAAGATAGCTGACAAGATTCATACTCGCTCGTTGGTGGTGATTTTTAGCGATATGTTTGAAAACATGGACGACATGGAGAAGATATTTTCGGCCATGCAACACCTCAAACACAACAAACACGAGGTTTTGCTTTTTCATGTTACTGATAAAAAGACAGAATTAGACTTTGATTTTGACGAACGACCTTATGAGTTTATAGATTTGGAGTCTGGCGAAAAAGTAAAAATTCAGCCCTCGCAAGTGAAAGAAAAATATATCGCCGTTTTGGAAGATTTTCAGCATGAGCTTAAAATCAAGTGTGGCCAATACAAAATTGATTATATTGAAGTGGATATCGAACGAGGTTTTGATCAGATACTCTCTTCGTTTTTGGCGAAAAGGGCTAAGATGAGATGAATTATTTTTATTCTTATTTTTTATTTCAAGATAATATTTCGTAATGTCAGTCAAAATGATTTTCTAATGAAAGTAGAGAATACATTAAACGATTATATCATTAGTCTTCCTAAGAATATCTTTGGGTTGAAATATGTCGATAAACGTCTTGCTGATTTAAGGCTTATTGAAATTTCTGCAAAATTAAAAGGTTCTGAGGACGATGTAAAAGAATTAGCTACTACAATAGATTCAGAATGGTGGGACTTAAACAAGGCCAAGTTTAGTAAATGAAAGATTTGGTTATTGATACCAATAAGCTCATTTCGGCCTTAATAAGTCCGAATGGTAGGACTGCCGAAAAAATAATAGAACTTTCCAATCAATTTCGCTTAAATGCATGCCATTTTCTTTACATCGAAATATTTAGTTATAAGGATTAATTTTAACTAGCAGGCTTTCTGAAGCAGAGCTTTTGGAGTTAATGTTGGGTATTTTCAATAGAATTACTTTTGTAAGTGAAATACATATTTCCTCTGAGGATTGGCACAAGGCAGGTTTGTTATATGAAGAAAAAAAACCTAAGGATATACCACATGTGGCTTTATCTTTATTTTTGAATTGCCAATTGTGGTCAGGGGAAGAAAAACTTAAGAAGCATTTAATTCACAGAGGTTATTACTCGATTCTTGAGTTTTAATATAGGTAGTTTCCAGTTTTTTGCCTTCCATAATATCAAAATATCCAATCGTAAATTTTCTGTGTTTACTTTTCGGATTTGACATTTATATTTGACAAAAAAACAATATAAAATCATGTTACTAACAACTACTCCGAGTATAGAAGGCCGTTCAATTGTTGAATACAAGGCCATCGTTACGGGCGAAACCATTATTGGAGCCAATATTTTCAAAGATTTTTTAGCAGGTATCAGAGACATCGTGGGCGGTCGATCGGGCTCTTATGAGCGAGTATTGCGTGAAGCTAAGGACATCGCCATGGCCGAAATGATAGAAAGAGCCCGCAAATATGGTGCAGATGCTATAGTGGGTATTGACCTAGACTACGAAACGGTTGGTAAAAATGGAGGCATGCTAATGGTTTCGGCCTCAGGCACTGCCGTTAGATTAAGCTAGATTTCGGATCTATTTCAATCTCCGAATCATTTCCATACATGCCCTTGCGTTGTGGTAAGGGCATTTCCACATTCCTACTTTGTCCATTTTGGAGAGTGCTTGGCCATCGGCATTTATGCCCCAATACCATTCTCCTGTCTTTGAAACGAGGTTTTCCTTTATAAAATCCCAAGATTTTAAAGCTTGGTCAAAGTAAGTTTTATCCTTTGATATTTCAAAGCTGTTATAAAAACCAACCATGGCCTCGGCTTGTGGCCACCAGTCTTTTTGTGTTTTCGTATGGCCTTCTTCTGTTTCATAATACATTCCTCCATCGGTGTCAATGCCCTTTTGGGCTGCCTTGCTTAGACCTATGGAATAGGGTTTTATTTTCTCTATCCATTGTTTATCGTGTAATACTTCGGCAGTTTCCAGTAGCAACCACGAGGCTTCTATATCATGGCCGTATGAAATTATTTCAGAGCGTGGTTGCCAATCATCCGTTAAAAAAAGAATTTGAGTTTGAGTTTTTTTGTCAATAATATGTTCTGTGAAATTGTTCAGGAGTCCATAAAGTTGCTTTTTTAGAAATGGGTCTTTCCAAACCCTGTAAAGATTGGTATAAGGCTCAATGATGTGCAGATGCGTATTCATCGATTTTTTTTGATCCGTTTTGCCTTGTGTGATAACCTTGTCTTCGGTCAGTTTCCAGCTCTCGGTCGCAACTTCAAAATACCCGCCATTTATTTTGTCAAATCCATGTTTTTCAATGAGTTTGAAAAGTTCGATGGCGGAGTTTAGAGCGGCCTTATCGCCAAATGCTCGGTAATATTCCGAAAGTCCGTATAGCATAAATCCTTGGCCATATATTTGTTTGTGCTTCTCTTTGGGATTTCCTTTGTAATCCACTGACCAATATCCACCTCCATTTTTATTATCCCAAAAATATTTCATTAGATATGCATAAGCTCTTTGAGCCATCATTTTGTACTCAGGCTTTGGGTTGTGAATATAAGCCGCTGAAAAAGTCCATAAGATTCGGCTATTTAACACTAAGCCTTTGTCTGCCTTGGGGTATTTTACATCATTGCCGTCTATTTTTCCTATAAAGCCTCCGTTTTCTTGGTCAAGAGCATTTTTAATCCAATAAGATAAAATATTTTCTAATTCTGTTTTCATTTCAGTCCTAAACCGTTCTTTGGATAACAGTAATGAGTCTTTTTCTTTTGAAATAACCAATATGTCTTCATTGGTTAAGCAGCCTGCCCTGGCATTTAATACATAAGAAAAGGCTACCAAAAGTATTAAGCAGAAAATTGTTTTCATTGATATTAAACGGTTTAGGAATGAATAATTGCTAAAATGTTTTATTTTTCGAGAATTAAGGCAGGTAGGGCTTTTTGTTTATACAAATCATTAAACCTTGCAATTTCCTCCTTAATTATTTTATTCAAGTCATCCTTTTGTTTATTCCATTCTTGCTGTAAATCATACAATCTGGTTTGGGTTCCTAGGGTTAAAGCGGGATTGTGGCTATCGGCTCTGTACTTTAAATCTAAAAATTCTGCATTGAGCCTATTTGGGAAATTGATAACATCTTGAAAAGTTTCTTGCTTTGACGATATCAGGTTATTTTCCCAATCATTAATTTTTTTCAAAATTCCTTTTCCTTGGTCTAGGATTTCAGAGAATTCTTTTTTCTCTTTCAGTAATGTCATGTAGCTTTCCAATTGAGCTTTTACCTTTCGCATATTTATCACCGATTGATGAATATCTGCAACATTTGATTCAATTTGTGAGAGGAATTTTTCTTGTGCCTCAAAATCAGCAGCTGTAGCTTTTAATCTCGGATCCGGAAGTACCACGGCTTCGGTAAAAGAAGTGTCTTTTCCTGCTATTAATTTAATTTTGAAAGTATTTGGAGCCACCAGTGCACCTCTGTAATCGCCATTTACGAATACTTTACTTATTCCAACTGCACTTTCCTTTCTTAAATCCCATGATGTTCTATTCAAACCTTTTTTGCTTGGAATAACTTGTTTTTCTGCTGGTCCACCTTCATATTTTACAAATGATTTATCCTTTTGATTATCTAAGGTTCTGATTTTCTTTCCACTTAGATCCGTTATTTCTATTACCACTTTCGAGCTATCCATGTTTTCTGGCAGGAAATAGTCTAAAATTACTCCAGTGGCGGGATTTTGTCCTAATCCGGGTATGGGTTCCGGTACAGACGGTGCGTCGAGTTTTATTGTATTCTTAGGCTTGAAGAGTCGTGTTTTTGATTTTTTGTCCAAACTTCCAGCCTGCTGAATTGCCGATAAATCGTCTAAAATCCAAAAAGCTCTTCCAGCAGTTGCAGCTATCAAATCATTGTCTTGTATTGCTAAGTCTGTGATGGGTACTACCGGCAAGTTCAATTGCAACTTCTGCCAATTTTCGCCTTCATTGAAAGACACATAAAATCCAAGCTCGGTGCCACAATACAAAAGTCCTTTTATTTTTTGGTCTTCGCGTACCACTCTGGCAAAATCGTTGGTTTCAATTCCTTTTATGATTTTTGTCCAGTTTTGTCCAAAGTCTGTTGTTCGGTATATGATTGGTGTAAAATCATTGAATCTGTATTTAGTGGCCACAATATATGCTGTGGAGGCACTGTGAGGCGAGACCTCTATGCTATGTATCAGGCATTCTTCCAAATCTTTTGGAGTGACATTCTGCCAGTTTTTCCCGTCGTCTTGGGTGACATGTACCAAGCCACAGTCACTTCCTGTCCATAATACACCGGCCTTATGAGGTGAAACCGCAATATACTGCAAGGTGTTATATACCTCTCCTCCAGCCCCTTCATTTGTGAATGGACCCCCTCCGTCCTCTTGTTTGCTTTTTTCGTTTCTGGTTAAATCACCACTTATTTCTTTCCAAGATTGTCCGTTGTCACCGCTTTTTAATACCACATTGCCCCCGTGATAAATAGTGCCTTTTTCAAAAGGCGAAGCTACAATGGGAGCATTCCAGTTGAATCTATACTTTTGGGTATTGGGTTTTACCCCCAAACCAATGTGTGGATAAGCCATTACGTCTTTTGCAGTTCCAGTTTTGATGTCTAAAACTTCGATATTTCCTTGATAGCATCCGCCGAAAATATATTGTGGGTCTGCTGGATTGTCAAAAGAAATGTAGGCAGACTCACAGCCTGGCCCAATAAACCAATCTTGCCATCCAATGCCACCGCCGGTGGTCCTTGAAGCAACCCCCAAAGAGGTGTTGTCTTGCTGTCCGCCATAAACAGTGTAAGGAAATTTCTTGTCTGTTATGACCCTATAAAATTGTGCGGTAGGTTGATTTTGTTGGGAGCTCCAACTTTTTCCGCCATTAAAAGATACATTTGCACCTCCATCATTGGCATTTATCATGTTTTGATTGTTGTTTGGATTAATCCAAACATCATGATTGTCTCCATGGGGTACCGGGACAGGTACAAAATTTCGCCCTCCATCTATTGATTTCAAAAATGGTGCATTCATTACATATACCACGTCTGGGTTGATGGGGTCGGCAAAAATTTCAATATAGTACCAAGCTCTTGCAATAGTAATCCGCTGTTTAGAAGTTTGGGTCCAAGTTTTGCCGGCGTCATCGCTTCTATAAACTCCTGCTTTGTCGCCTTCTGCTTCAATATTTGCAAAGACGCGATTCGGGTTTGCCCTAGACACAGATATGGCAGATTTACCAAATGCTTTAGGCAAACCGTCGTTTAACTTTTTCCATGTTTCACCTGCATCGTCAGATTTGTAAATTGCACAACCCGACCCACCGCTTTCTACTTTCCACGGGTATCTACGATGCTCCCACATAGATGCATAGAGTATTCTTGGGTTATTCATGTCCATGCTTAAATCTGCACAACCCGTGTTAGCATTTACGTAAAAAACCTTTTTCCAGGTTTTTCCTCCATCGATTGTTTTATAAATGCCTCTGTCTTCGTTTGGTCCATGAAGAGCACCTTGGGCTGCCACATATACTTCATCAGGATTCTGAGGATGAATTCTTACTGCTGAAATATGTTTGGTTGGAGCTAAACCTATATTTTTCCAGGTCTTTCCAGCATCGGTAGATTTGTAAATTCCATCTCCGTGCGATGTCATAACTCCTCTGACAGCGTGTTCGCCCATGCCCACGTATAAAACGTTTGGGTCGGATTCTGATACAGAAATAACTCCCACTGAGCCAGTTTTTATTTGCCCATCCGAAATATTTTTCCATGAAATACCTGCATCTTCTGTCTTCCAAACGCCTCCTCCTGTGCTGCCAAAATAATAAATCAAGGGATTTTGTCTGACGCCAGTGGCGGTAACACTCCTTCCACCTCTGAAGGGTCCTATGTTACGCCATTTTAAGCCTTTATAGAAATCGGGGTCAAAACTATTAACCTCCATTTGTGGTAAACTGGGTGGAATTACCTTTGTTTTTTTTTGACCAAAACTTGAAAGTGAAAAAAGGGAAAGGCAAAAGGAAAGTAAGAAGTTTTTCATGTAAGGTTTTTCAGGTTTAATAATTAAATAAAAGTATGCTATTTTTTCAAATGCTGAAAATAGCTAAATCATTTTTTTTCTTTTTTGAAATATCCAAATTTCTAAGGTGAGCAATTTTGAACAAAATTCAGTAGTTTATTTGTCTTAGAAAACTTGAATAATGTTCAAACACATTGGAAAAAAATGTTTTTACAATGTGATATCCTTTTTAAAAATCCTAGTTTTTTGGTTGTTAATAGTCACAATCAATTGATTATTAATTATTTTCAAATCTTTTGCGTCTCCTTTTACACCGAGACTCGAATGATAATTAAAATTCCCTTTTTTGTCATTTATATAAACTTGTACATAATTGGCATCAATGTTTCCAAGTCGCACTCTGCCTTTTGACTGGTTTCCCGCTAAAATCAAATCCTGAAATCCGTCACCGTTGAGGTCTGTATTTTCAATGGCATAAATAGGAGCAAATTGTGCTTGAATAGGCAATGCTTTTATTTTGAATACCCCATTGTCGTTTTCTAGAATAATGCTTTCTAAAGTATTTATTTCCAGTTTTTTGATGTCTTTGTTTTTAAATTCGGCCAAAACCTCATCGATAGTTGCCTTCGAGTAGGCTTCGTGGGTGATGTATTTTTTCTTTAGACTTACTATTTGGTCAGAAATTTCGTCTCGGCTGAAAGCAGGGTAGTTTTTGCCTTGTGTGTAATAAGCCAAAATAGGGTCTATTTTGCCGTTATCGTCAAAATCTTGATAAAAAAGGCTGACAGGCTCCGCAATGCTAGCTTTTAGTTGGGAGTTAAATCCTTGGTTGCCCACAACGAGGTCTTCGTCACCATCGTTATCGATATCAAGAGCTTCAATACTCGACCAAGCACCTATCATTTTGGCAGATTCGTTATCAAGTTTGGAGAAAATTCCATTGTTATTTTGTAGTATATGAATTCCGGTCCATTCTCCCACAATTACCAAATCTGGCCAGCCATCTTTGTTGAAGTCGGTGCTAGTTAAATCTGTCACAATACCTAAATTATCAAAAATAGGGTCATCTACTTTTGTGAATTTACCTGCATCATTTCTATATAGTCTGCTTGGGTTATAAATTGGGAAATTCCACGGAACAACTGATCCTCCGACTACTAAGTCTAGGTCGCCATCTTTGTCAAAGTCGATGGTTTCGATACTGGAGTCGGCATACGGCGTATCCACCAATGCGTCAAACGACTTCGAGAAATTCCCTTTTCCGTCATTGATATAAACACGATTTTGGAGCATCAAATCATTAGGGAGGTATTCATAACCGCCACTGCTCACTATCAAATCGAGGTCGCCATCTTTTTCAATATCCAAAAAAACAGCGTCGGTATCTGTACAAAGTTCATCTTGTTTGAACACAGCTTGTTCTTTTTTGGTGAAACTACCATTGGCCGACTGTACAAATAATTCTGAAGGAAATCCTTTGCCACTTCCGATAAAAACATCCTCCAGACCATCTCCATTTACATCGCCTTTTGTAATTTTAGGCCCTTGGTACGAATACATTTGGGGCAATAGGATTTGTCTCGAAAAATCGTTCAAAGCCATTTGGTTATGGGTAAAGTTTAAGGCATTGTTTTCACTGAAATATGCTGGTTCTGAATCTATTGAAAAGGAGTTTTTGTTTGGGCTATAGCCAATTTTTAATGTTTGATTTGTAGAAATATTTGCTTGTTTTTGCACTTTTCCGTCGGGCCAAACTATTACTAAACTATCTACTTTATTTAAATCACCAAGACCAAAAATCAAGTTGGCCTGACTGCTACTCTGATAACCATGTATGGGAGTGAATTCCTGAAATTGTTGGAGGTTTTGAGCATATAAATAAAATTTTGCACCAGTTTTTCTGTTGTCGGGACAATTGATGCTCAGGTAATTTCCCAGTTTGTTTTCAGTGCTGAGGTTTTTATAAACAAACGATTCCTCATTGAGGTTGTTGGTTACAATTTCCAAGTCTCCGTCATTGTCCAAATCTACCGAAATAGTACCGTTTGTGATCACGACATCTTCAAAACCCCAGTCTTTTTGTTTGTTTGTAAAGGTCAGGTTTTTGTTGTTTTTAAAGATATAGTTTGGGGTCTTAGTGGATGGCATTTTTTTGATAACCTCCATGATATTTGTTCCTGATTGTTGACCCTCGTCGGCATAATATTTCATAAAATCCATGTTGGTGTAGTCTCGCAAATAACCATTGGAAACAAAAATGTCTTTGAAGCCATCGTTGTCGTAATCCGCAAAAAGCACCGACCAAGACCAGTCTGTGTTAGAAATTCCAGCTAGTTGGGCTATTTCACTAAATGTGCCGTCACCGTTGTTCAGCTGCAACATATTTCGCATAAACGAAGGTTGAATTCCGTTTTTAAGCATCGACAAATAGGCTTCATATTTTTCTGGTCCGAAGAGTAATTTTTGTCTTTTGTTATCTTCGGGAAGCATATCTGTAGTCATGATGTCGGGCAATAGGTCATTATTGATGTCTCCTACTTCGTTGCCCATTGAGAAATAACTGGTATGGTTAGTTTTGGATTTTATTTCGTCCGTAAAAGTGCCATTTTTGTTATTGATATAGAGGTAGTCTTCCTCCAAATAGTCATTAGAAACATAAATATCAGTCCAACCATCGTTGTTTAGGTCAGCAGTATGAATGCCCAAACCAAACCCTATCGGATTGCCTTTTATCCCGGCGGCTATGCTCACATCTACAAATTTGCCTTGGTTGTTTTGCATAAGGCGGTCGCCAGCCAGAGAATCTCTCATAAAGTGAACGGCCTGAACGTCGAATCTCTTGAAGTCTTTTACGTTGTGGTTGAGCAGGTAAACGTCCAAATCGCCGTCTTTGTCGTAGTCAAAAAAAGCGGCTTGGGTGCTGTAGGTTTTCAAATTTAGCCCATATTCGGCGGCTTTGTCTGTAAAAGTTAGGTCTTTATTATTGATGTAGAGTTTATTACTTCTAAGTTCTGGATTGTCTATATTGGCCGATACGGATACGTAGATATCTTGCCAGCCATCATTGTTAATGTCTACTATACTTACCCCTGTTTTCCATTCTCCATTATATTTAATGCCACTTTTTTCGGTTATATCTTCAAACTTCAGACCGCCTTTGTTTAGATAGAGTTTGTCTGTCCCTTGGTTGGCGGTGAAATATAAATCTTGCAAGCCGTCGTTGTTGAAGTCAGCAGAAGCCACACCACCGCCGTTGTAAAAGTATTCGTAATTAAGTACGTTATCGATTTCGTTTTCAGTTATTTGGTTTACAAAAACTATATTTGTATCGCTCGAATTTAACTTCTCAAAAAGCTGGTTTTTGTTTTTGCAAGAAATCAATAAAGCGAAAAAAGAAAGCGTAAAAAGATATTTCATTTAATAGAAAATAGGAGAGTTAATATTCTTCAAAAATAAGTCTTTTCTTTATTTTTATTGTTGATTTTAGTCGGAAATATGTGAATTATAGTCAGTATATCATGATTAATATTTTTTTACTTAGTTATAAAACTAGCTTTTAAATAAAGCTTATTTTTATTTGTATCGTTTTTGTAAAATATTGCACTAAAATAATACTAGCTTTAGTGAAAATAGTGTTAATTTTTCAGATAGTATTGTGATAATATTGTAATCATTATCAAACAAAGCTACTAAGGTTTTTTAATCCATAGGCTCATTACAAAATTGTTTTTAAGCGGTGACTATTCAACTCTAATTAAATAAAACATTCATGACTAAGGTTTTAGACACATAGAGAAATGACTATTTCTTAGCGTGTTTGCGATTTAGCGGCAAATTTTAAACAAATGAAAAATATTAATTATCAGTCTTTATTTCTAAGTATGCTATTTTTTTGGTCGATGCAGTTTTCTTATGCCCAAATTGATAAAAAGGCCACCAAAGAAACAAAAGCTCTTTATAAAAACCTACATAAAATAGCAAAGAAACAAATTCTTTTTGGGCACCAACATGCTACTGAGTATGGGCATGGCTGGAATGGCGATGATGACCGGTCAGACGTAAAATCGGTTACAGGTTCTCATCCAGCTGTGATTGGCATTGATTTTAGTGGACTTTCGGGCCAACCAAAAGAGGCAATAATGAAAACCAAAGAAGCTTTACGAAAGAATGTGGTAGATACTTATGAGCGTGGTGGGGTAACCACTGTTGCCTGGCATTTCTCAAATCCAGCATCAAAAGGCGGTTTTTACTGGGTAGATTCGGTTTCCGCCCCCGCTATGTCGTTCATAAAAAAGGGTGGTTCGCATCATGAGGAATACAAACAAATTTTACAAACTATTGGAGATTTTGCCCATTCTGTGAAGGCAAAAGACGGCAATCTTGCTCCTATGCTTTTCAGGCCTTTTCATGAGTTTGATGGTGGTTGGTTTTGGTGGGGAAAACCGCACTGTAGTCGCGAAGATTTTATAGAAGTTTGGCAATTTACGGTTTCATATTTACGTGATAGTTTGGGCGTTCATAATTTTATATATGCTTTTTCACCAGACAATAAGTTTACAACGGAAGAAGAATTCCTTGAACGTTACCCGGGAGATAAATGGGTAGATATGGTGGGAATGGATAATTACGGTGACTTCGGTAGAGACGGGAAGTACAACCTAGAAGCGGGTGTAAAAAAGCTTAAAATTGTCTCAGATTATGCTCAGAAGGCGAAAAAATTAGCTGCCTTCACCGAAACTGGTTTAGAATCAATACCGAATATGAACTGGTGGACAGACACTTTGTTGAAAGCTTTAAAGACCGAGAAAATGAAATTGTCTTATGTATTGGTGTGGCGAAATGACAGTCGAAGTCCAACACATTACTACGCACCATATCCAGGCCAAGTGAGTGTTCCTGATTTTTTGAAATTCTACAACGACCCTTATACGCTTTTCGAGAAAGACTTGAAAAGAATTTATCACCGTAAGTTTTTAGGTTTCTTATGAAAAAACTTTGTTTAGTGCTGGTTTTCATGTTAGTGTTTTTAGGATTAAAAGCCCAAAATCCCGTAGGATTATTTGAAAATCATGCCGATATTGGGCCTGTAATCAATAAAGGGTCAGCCATTTATGATGCTTCATCTCGTAAATATACACTCACGGGTTCGGGAAATAGTATGTGGTTCAAAAGAGACGAATTTCATTTTGCGTGGAAAAAACTCAAAGGCGATTTTATTATAACTACACAGCCCACTTTGATGGGTAGTGGAGGTGATGTTCATAAAAAAGCGGGTATAATAGCCCGGACAGGCGTAGATACTTCTTCTGCAATGGTTTGTTTGACAGTACATTTAGACGGTTTGACGGCCTTTCAGTTTAGAAAGAAAAATGGTGCGAATACTGAAGAAATAAAAATACCAATGTTGGCTGCTGATATTTTGCAACTTGAACGTCGAGGAAGAAGCTATTTTGTTTCGGTGGCTAAACTAGGGCAACCTTTTTGGTCGGTAGAGGTGCCGGATATTGATTTTCCCGAAGAGTTGTTGGTTGGTCTTTTCATTTGTTCACATAATCCAAAAGTTATTGAGCAAGCCACATTTAGCAATACCCGTGTTTTTACCGCTTTGAAGTAATCTTTTTCAAAAATCTGAAATGGCATTTTTGAAGCATTCATTTTTTGTTTTACATTGCTTAAATTGAGCCCAAGAATGATTTCGACCTCTAAATTATTTTATATGTATATCAAATATTCACTACTTTTTGTGGTGTTTTGTGTCAGTTGTAACCCAAAAAAAGCTGAATTGGTTTGGAATCAAAGTTATCCAGCCATTGGCTCTCAATCTTCTCCAAGGTCGGCTGATTTAAACAACGATGGTTTTTTGGATTTTGTGATGGGTGGCGGCAAAAACGAATATCAGGAGTCTGATTTCGGGGTTTTTGCGTTTGATGGAAAAACAGGTAAGACCTTGTGGAATTATGCTTCAAAAGATCAGATTTATGGCTCAGCTACTTTTGTAGATATTGATTCGGACGGGACCAATGACGTTGTTATTGGAGGCAGGTCCAATATTTTGGTAGCTCTCAATGGCAAAAATGGCAAGTTGATTTGGGAGTGGACTTACAAGTATGAAAAAGATTCCGTACTCAAGAATACGCTCGGAAATTTCCAAAATACTGTGCTCATTCCAGACCAAAATGGTGATAAAATGCCCGACTTATTGGTTCAAAATGGTGGCAATCCCAAAGCTTTACCCAATACTGAATACGGAAGATTACCCGGTGTTCTAATGATATTGAATAGCAAAAATGGAAATGTAATTTCATCGGCAGTAACTCCAGATGGCAGAGAATCATATACACCCCCACTATATTTTGTTCAGCCAAATGGCAAAGAATACATTGTTTTCGGAACAGGTGGTGAGACTTTAGATGGAAATCTTTATGTAACCTCTCTCGAAGACTTAAGGAAAGGAAATATTGAGCAATCTAGACTGTTGGTATCTGAGAAAAGTCATGGTTATATAGCACCACCTGTGGCCGCTGATATAAATTTGGATGGTTTTTTTGATATTGTGGCTATTTCGCATGGTAGTAAAATAACAGCCATAGATGGAAAGTCGTGGCAGAAAATATGGGAAAAAGTTATTACCAATACGGAAAGTAGCAATGCACTTTCGGTAGGTTATTTTACAGATGACAACATTCCTGATTTTTTTACTTTTACTTCCAAAGGTGTTTGGCCAGATAGCAAAGGCTCGGTGCAGGTGATGTTAAATGGCAAAACTGGCGAGATTGCTTATGAAAACAATTTGGGTTGTACGGGTTTTTCTTCACCCGTAATTTATGATATCAATGATGACGGCATCGACGACGCCATTTTAAGTACAAACGAATACAGTTGTGAGCGAGGGTTTGTAAGCGATGCAAAACTGCAAATCAAAAACAAGCTGATTTCGATAGATTTTGCAAATAGAGTGGTGGAGACTATTGATGAAACGCCGAATTTTAAGAATATTTTTTCTACGCCATGGATTGGAGATATAGACGGTGATAAATATCTGGATGTGGTATATTGTCAATATTACAGTGCTGGCCCAGATTTGTTATTGTTTTTGGGTATGCAAATCAAGCGGATTTCGTCGGGAATAAAAATCAAAAAGCCAATTGTTTGGGGGGGCTATATGAATTCTAGGGGTAACTCTGTTTTTGAAAAATCTAGGTAAGTTATTTTTCAAATACTCCGTCATAATTGCTACCCATATAACTTCCCCACTTTATTTTACTTGTTATCGGAATGGTAGTTTTCAATCTGTTGACCCTGAGTCCGTCAAAAGTATAGGTTTTTATTGCATTTATGCCGTGGCAGTAAACAATATCCAGCATGCCATCGTTGTCCATGTCTCAAATCCACGCGGTTGATGAAACATTATGGCCTGGTAGTCTGTCCACAATGGGCACAGCTTCATTGTGAGTAAAATCAATGGCGTACAAGGTAGTATAAAACTCTTTGGTGTTTTTGTCATTAATGATTTGATAGTCAACGCTTAAAAGTACTTCGTCTATGCCATCTCCGGTAATGTCTACTACTACTGGGCTAGAGGTTTGGTAATAACCCAATGAGTCAAGATACTCTATTTTGCCTGATTGGCCATTTATCATGGCTTGTTTTGTCCAGCTCAAATCGGGCCAAACTCCTTGAGCGAAACTAACAAAAAAATCGGGTATTTCATCAGTATTAAACTTTCCTACCGCCAGTGAGCTATAGGCTTCGGTATCGTCCAATTTAGTTTGCCATATTTTTCGGAAAGTGAGTCCATCAAATGCTAAAATTCTACCATCTACTGATGAGACAACTATGTCTTTTTCGTTATCCTGATTGATGTCAACCCATACAGGAGGGCTTATAAATCCCTTATAAAGACTGATGTCTAGAATGCTTGCCTCTGATAATTTATTTTTCAAAACCATTTCTATAGTACCTACAAACAAGTTGCCCCTAATGGTCTCGCCGCCTGTTCCGAATATTATTTTAGATTTTAGTGGTTCTTTTTTATTGAAATTTATGGAAATGGACATATAAATTTCGCAACCGTCGGGCATAACAGCTTCGGCCAACAGTTTTCCCGTTTTTGAGGAAATAATTACGATTTTCCCTCCTGCACGATTTGGATTATGTGGCAGCACCCAGATATCGCCGCCATTGGCTATCAAAATATCCTTGAATCCGTCTTGGTCGACATCATGAATAAACTGAGGATTATAAAAGTTAAACCATTTTTTTGTTCCTTCAGCCGAGTAAAAAGTAGTGTCGAATGACCAAACTTCCTTGCCATTGGCACCATCTATTGCTTTTAGTTCGGAAGATCTGCCATTTATAAAGGCATCTTCTATGCCGTCATTTGTGATATCCAGCAAAACAGCAGACCCAAAAATCTGGTCTCTTGCACCTATATTCCACAATATTTTTCCGGTTTTACCGTCTAAAGCAAACATGGCCGTGTCGCATTTCTGAAACTCCAGCCTGCCACCTCCTAAAACAATGTCTTTTGTGCCGTCATTGTTGAGGTCGGTACACCTTGGAGATGAAAAAGTGCCAATATTTGGCAAGACTATAGTCCAAGATTCTTGGCCAAAGCCATGAGTTGTTTGTATAATGAAGAAGAATAAGAAAAGTAAAAACTTAGGCAATTTTTGAAACTTTTATCTTGATTTAAAGAGCAAATTTAAGGATTCTAAACGTAATAATTTGTTTATTTTCGACTATTTTTGAAGTATATTTATTTGAAATTTAACCCCAAAGATTCATGCGTTTCTTATTCCTATTTTTGAGTTTTATTTTTCTTTTATTAAATTCTTGCAAAAAGAATGAAAGTGCTGTTAGTCAGGTATTTGAGCAGGTTGAAAATACTGGATTAGACTTTGAGAATACGGTTAAAGAAACGAAGGATTTCAATATTTTCACCTACCGAAATTTTTATAATGGTGGAGGTGTTGGAGTAGGAGATATTAATAACGACGGTTTGCCCGACGTCTATTTTACTTCAAATCAAAATAAAAATAAATTATATCTCAATAAAGGCAATTTTGAGTTTGAGGATATTACTGAAAAAGCTGGTGTAGGAGGAACGAAAGCTTGGAGCACAGGAGTGAGCTTGGTTGATATAAATGCAGATGGCTTTTTGGATATATATGTCTGTAATTCAGGAGATATAAAAGGCGATAACAAAGAAAATGAGCTTTTTATTAACAATGGAGATTTAACTTTTACTGAAAAATCCAGAGAATATAATCTTAATAATCAGGGATTTAGTACTCATGCAGCTTTTTTTGATTATGATAATGATGGTGATTTAGATTGCTATATTTTGAACAATAGTTTCAAAAATCCATCAAAAATAGAACTCTATCAAAGTATGAGAGAATTTCCTGATGCTTTGGGAGGTGACAAATTAATGCGGAATGATATTGGTGAGAAAGGCCATCCAGTTTTTACGGATGTAACGGCAGAGGCTGGAATTTATTCTAGTGCCATTGGTTTTGGTTTGGGTGTGGCCACAGGAGACGTAAATGGCGACAATCTTCCGGATTTGTATATTTCAAATGATTTTTTTGAAAGAGATTATTTGTATCTAAATCAAGGCAATGGTAAGTTTCAAGAAGACCTTATTAATCGACTCGATTATACTTCGGTTTCGAGTATGGGTGCCGATATAGCCGATATCAATGGCGATGGATTTCTGGATATTTTTACAACAGATATGCTTCCTGCAGATAATGATAGAATAAAGCGAACTATTGTTTTTGATCCATATCACTTGGAGGATTTTAAGTATAGGGCCAATTATCATTATCAGTTTATTCAAAATTGCCTTCAATTAAACAATGGGAAAGGGTATTTTCAAGAAATCGGAAATCTTGCTGGAGTGGCCGCCACGGATTGGAGCTGGGGGGCATTGATTTTTGATTTTGAAAACAATGGCACCAACGATATTTTTGTTTCAAACGGTATCTTCAAAGATATTATGGATGGAGATTTTAGAGATTTTTCCGAAAATGAAGGGCTCAGCTCTAAATCATCAAACCCAAATTTTGATTTTACAAAATACGCTGAAAAATTGCCAGGTTCTCCTTTACAAAATTGGGCTTTTGTAAATAAGGGAGATTATAAATTCAATAATGCCGCTGAAGACATTGGCTTAGGGGAAAAAACTTTTTCCAATGGCTCAGTTTATGCAGACTTAGATGCAGACGGAGACCTCGATTTACTGTTAAATAATGTAAATCAAAAATGCTCCGTTTATAGAAACAATTCTACCAACAATTTTTTGAAAATCAAATTTGAGGGGGATAATAAAAACGCTTTTGGTATTGGAGCCAAGGTAAAATTGATAACCAAAGGAGATTTGCAATTAAAAGAAAATTTTACGAATAGGGGATTTCAAAGTAGTATAGAGCCAAATTTGGTTTTTGGTTTAGCTGAAAATAAGGAAGTTGATAACTTAGAGGTGGTTTGGCCCGATGGAAAAATGCAGGTTATAAAAAAAGTAAAAGCCAATCAAACCTTGGTTTTAAAATATAAGAATGCCGTAAAACCTTCTGCCCCAAATACCTTTGAAAAAAAGGGCTGGTATGAAAATTCAAACAATACCGACTTGCCGATTTCAGCTCGACACGTAGAAAATGCTTACAATGACTTCGATATAGAACTATTAATGCATAGAATGTTATCTACCGAAAGTCCGCGGTTGGTTGTGGGTGATTGTAATGGCGACGGTTTAAATGATTTTATGCTTTTAGGAGCTACGAATAGTTCAGATAGATTATTTCTTCAGCATCAAAATTCAACTTTTTCGGAAGGCAACAACGCTGTTTTTTTAAATGATAAAGCCTTTGAAAGTACTTGCGGAGCATTTTTAGATTATGACATGGACGGCGATATGGATTTGTTGATTGGCTCTGGTGGAAATCAAGTAAATGTTGAAAAGATTAATTTTATTGTTAGGCTATACGAAAACGATGGAAAAGGTAATTTTACTGTAAATCCCAATGCCATCCCACCTGCAATCGGGAATTTTTCAAGTATCGAGGTTTCGGATATAGATGGCGATGGGGACCCTGATTTTTTCTTGGGTGCAAGAGTTGTCCCGGGTAATTATGGATTATCGCCGAGGAGTTATTTGTTTAGAAACGACAGAGGAACATGGGCGGATATTTCAAGTGCGGAATTGGGTAATATTGGAATGGTTACAGACGCCACATGGAGCGACTACGATAAGGATGGAGACAAGGACCTGATTGTGGTCGGGGAATGGATGAGTATTACCATTTTTAAGAATGAAAATGGGCAATTGGCTGCCCCCGAAACCATAGCACTGTCTAATGGCTGGTGGACTAGAATAGAAGCTGAAGATCTAGATGGTGATGGAGATATGGATTTTGTGGTGGGCAATTGGGGTACCAACAGTAAATTTCAGGCCAACGCTACTTCACCACTAAGCCTTTTTGTGAAAGATTATGATGGTAATGGTAAAAGTGAACCCATACTGAATTGGAAAGCTCCCTTGGATAAAAAACAGTTTCCTTTTGCTTCTAAAAGAGAACTCACCGATCAACTGCCTCTATTAAAAAAGAATAATAATAGTTATGAGGAATTTGTGGCTTTAGATTACGAAAGTTTATTTGATTTAAAACAAAAAGAAGGAGCTTTAAATTATAGCAGCAACATTCTTGAGACGGGCATATTATGGAATGAAAATGGAAAATTGACGTTTGCTGCTTTGCCAGTACAAGCTCAATTTTCGCCGATATTTGGAATTTCAATTGCCGATTTTGACAATGATGGCAAAAAAGACATTTGGTTGGGAGGGAATTTTTATAGTTTAAAACCACAAGTGGGTAGATTAGATGCCAACAAAGGGCTTCTATTGAAAGGGCTTGGCAATAAAAATTTTAATGCAGTTTCTAATGAAATATCTGGTATTAAAGTGAAAGGCGAGGTTAGAGATGCTGCTTTAATTAATGGAAAATTAGTGATTGCTAGAAACAATGATACAGCATTGATTTTTAAGCCATCAAAATAAACACCGGTATTTTAACATCTAGATAAATCACAAAAAAAGAAGATAGGGTGATTTTAGATATTTTGGGTAAATTGAATTTTGATTATTCTTTTGCAGACACGTAGTTATTTTCTTCTTGAAATGGCTTAAAAGTTTCCTTGATGATTTTAATGCATTGGACATCGTTGTGATTTTTTGAACAGACGATTTACATGAGAGTTCTTTTGCGTGAACCTCACATAAACAACAAGATAAAAAAAAGGGGCTATGTAAATAGCCCCTTTTCAAATAAAAAACCAATGCAATTATTTCACATCCCACCACATACGTGTGGTATATTCATTAGGTAGCGTTGCCCCTGCCTTAAAATTAGCACCGTTGTTTGATAATTCTCCATTCGGAATTCGTAATTTTCTTGGGATTGTACCTCCTGTAATATTTCCAGTATAATTTACCGGTACTAGCTGTGGAAATCCAAGTCTTCTCCAATCTGACCAAGCATCCCACCAGTTTAAGAATTTACTTGCCCATAATTGTTCTCCAATAGATTTAATCCCTTCATAAGGATTTTCTGCAAGATATGCATTTACTTGGTCGTCTGATACTTTTAATGAAGCATCATAGTGATCCCACTGTTGAAGTCCTGCTTTTACACCTTTGGCATAATGACCAGCTGCATCAGAAACTCCTCCAATCTTTTTTTCTGCAGCTTCAGCAAGTAAGAGCTCAACCTCAGAAAAATTCATGAATACATAATCATCATCGTCGTCTAACATTTTAGGGTTTATGATTGAAAACTCCACCATTGGATTGGCTCCTGCTTTTCCAAGAAAATTGGTTAATGTACCCGCATCCAATCCATTAGGCAATCCTTTCTGTAGTGTTGGGTCCATTTCTTTGCCACCAACTCCACCACTAAAAATCATTAGTCTTGGGTCTTTTTTAGCTACCAACCAATTTACTAAAGTTGCACTAAGTGGCGAAGGTTGTCCACCATCTCCGTTTGCGAAAGCTCTAGAAATACCATTTTGATTTGTCCATTCGCTTGGTCCTAAAGCAGTCTTTATCATAGCTCTGTCAGAAATGGCGGTCATTACTCCACCTGCCACTGCCTCAGAAACATATTGATTGGCGAGTGTTGGACTCACTTTCGAAACTCTCATTCCCATTCTTAGCAACAATGAATTTCCAAATTTTTTCCATTTGGCAATGTCACCGCCATAAAACAAATCTGCATTAGCCAAACCATCACCTGCAGCAGAGGCATTTAAAGCCTTGGTGGCTTCAGAGACCTCTTTAAGCAAATCTTTGTAAATGCTCTCTTGAGAATCATACTTAGGGAAAAATATTCCGTCAGTTGTGCCTTTTAATGCTTCACTGTAAGGAATATTTCCATAGTAGTCTGTCAATCGCATGAAATTATAGGCTCTTAAAATCCTGGCTACCTGACGTGTGTTTTCACGACCCGTAGCTTGAAATCCTTTAGGACCAGTTTGAACTATAATTTCTTGAAGCTCTTGTAATACACCATTATACAAAAAATCCCATGGAGCAGCATCTGCTTCCGGATTTTCAATATATTTATCTCCAGGAGCAATTCCTCCCCCAACATTCGCTATTTGTTGAATAGCATGGCCAAACATACCAATGTTTGTTCTCCAATCTATGTAACGGTTATCTCCTCTGTTTCCTCCAGAGGCCGTACCTAACTGTGCAGACGTTAATAGAAAATTCATATCTATTTGATTTAACGCCTGAGGGTTAATATTAAGTTTTTCTAATTTTTCTTGATCACAACTTGTTGTGAAAAGTGCCATTAAAAAGCCTAGACTTATTATTTTTTTCATACAAATTTAATTTTTAGTAGGTAAAGTTTAAGCTAAATCCAAAGGTTCTTGTGGCTGGTAAAGCAAAATATTCTAAACCTTGTGCACCTCCATTGAAAGAATAGGTTGATTCAGGGTCCACATTAGGAATATTTTTGAATAAAACCGCAAGGTTTCTTCCTACAAACGAAGCGGAAATGGCTTGGAATGGAGTTTTAGAAACAAGCGTTCTTGGTAGGCTATAACCAAATGTTAACTGACGAAGCTTTACGAAGTCAGCACTGTAAATATACTGAGAAGCATCTCTACTTCCTAAGTTACCCCAATACGCCTGAGCCTGAGCCGGTGTAAGGGTCAAATTAAGGGCTTCACCTTTATCGTTAACTCCACTTACTGTAAGTGGTGCCTCTCCTTCTCTACCTTGTAGAGTTCTTTCCGAGAATCCCCAGTTATCTAGCCTCTGATTTGTTCCTGAATGAATGTCTCCACCGAGTTTTGTATCAATTAGGAAATTCAGATTAAATCCTTTGTAGCTAAAATTATTTGTAATACCCCCAGTAAATGGTGCAACTGACTGACCAATAGGCACATAAAGATCATCTCTAACTGGCAGACCTTCTGCGGTAAATACAGGCTTACCATTAATCATTTTTTGACTGATACCGGTAATAGTTCCAAAAGGTTGACCCACAATATGCTTAATTAATGAAGTACGCGTGCGAGACTCTTCAAAAGAAAGCTCATTAGAACCTTCAATTAAGCTAACCACTCTGTTTTGGTTGGTTGCAAAGTTTACACTTATATCCCATGAGAATTCATTCCTTTTTAAAGCATTGGCAGTTAATAAAAACTCAAAGCCTTTATTGGTTAACTTACCTACATTGACAGTGGTTGAACCAAAACCAGATGCTGTAGAAATACTTGCA